>CAZLRO010000305.1:0-3882 GCA_964561865.1 uncultured Rhodothermaceae bacterium
CCAGCTCATCGACGAGAAGGTACTCACCATCCATGCCCGGCGCGACACCACCATCAAGATCACCGACGACCAGGTGAGCCAGGGCCTCGACCAGCGCATCGAGGCAATGACGGAACAGGTGGGCGGGCAGACGCGCCTCGAAGAACTCTACGGCAAGAGTGTGATTGAGATCAAGGCCGACCTGCGCGAGCAGTTCCAGGCGCAGATGGCCGCCGAGGAACTGCGCACCCGCAAGCTCCGCACCATCAAGATCACCCCCAGCGAGGTGAGCGCCTGGTTCAACCGCATCCCGGTGGACTCGTTGCCTACCCTGCCCGATGTGGTGCGCCTGGCCCATGTCGTCCGGTATCCCACCGTCACCGAGGCCGCCCGGCGGGAGGCGATGGAAGTGATCTCGGCCATCCGGGATTCGGTGACGTCGGGCCGTACCCCGCTCGAACGTATGGCCGAGCGCTTCTCGGAGGACCCCGGCTCGGCCCAGCAGGGCGGGCGGTACGAAAACACCCGCCTCAGCGACCTCGTGCCGGAATTCGCCGCCGTGGCGGCCCGTATCACCCCTGGCGAGATTTCCCAGATCTTCGAAACCCAGTTCGGCCTGCACATCCTGCGGGTGAATGCCCGGCGGGGCGACGTGGTGGACTATAACCACGTACTGATCACCTTCGACCAGAGCAAGGCCGATCCCACCGCAGCCATTGCCCTGCTGAGGGTGCTGCGGGACTCCGTGCTCGTCCACAAGGTGCCCTTCGAAGCCATCGCCCGCCGCCATTCCCAGGAGCAGTTCTCTGCCCCCCGCGGCGGACGGGTGGTCGATCCCAACAGTGGCGAGCGAGACCTCTACCTCGAAGCCCTCGGCCCGGACTGGCGGCGCACCCTCGCGCTGATGAAGGAGGGCGACCTGAGCGAACCAGCCCAGGCACAGTTGCTGGATGGACGTACCGCCTGGCATATCATCCTGCTCCAGAAACGCATCCCCACCCACCGCGTCAACATCGAGACGGACTACGCGCTCATCGAGCAATACGCCCTGCGCGAGAAGCAATCCCGCACCCTGCGCGAATGGGTGGATGTGCTGAAGAAGTCGGTGTTCATAGAACTGCGCGGCAAGGGGCAGGCCCTGCTCGGTGCCAGCACGGCGAGCGGTGTTGCAGGCCGGACGAAGCCCCTGGGCTGATGCTGCCGCTCGTTCGTACCCTGTACGCGAATCGACCGTTTCCCCAGGAAAGCCCCTTTCACGTTGCAGACCACGCCGCCTTGTATGTCTACCCTCCCCACGCCTGAGCAACTCCGGGATGCGTTTCGCCGCCTCAGCGCGGAGGTGGGTAAGGTGATCGTCGGGCAGGAGCAGGTCATCGCTCAGGTGTTGGTGGGGCTGCTCTGCCGGGGCCATGTGTTGCTCGTGGGGGTGCCCGGCCTGGCAAAGACCCTGCTCATCCGCACCCTGGCCGACGCCCTCGACCTGCGGTTCAGCCGTATCCAGTTCACCCCCGACCTGATGCCCAGCGACATCACCGGCACGGAGATCATCGAGGAGGATGCCACCACCGGACGGCGACAGTTCCGGTTTGTCCATGGCCCCGTCTTTGCCAACGTGGTGCTAGCCGACGAGGTCAACCGGACGCCCCCCAAGACCCAGGCAGCCCTGCTGGAGGCCATGCAGGAACACCATGTCACGGCGGCGGGCCAGACGTTCGTGCTGGAGGAGCCGTTCTTCGTGCTGGCGACGCAGAACCCCATCGAGCAGGAAGGTACCTATCCCCTGCCCGAAGCCCAACTCGACCGGTTCATGTTGAACCTGTGGCTGGACTACCCTTCGTTCGAACAGGAGGTGGCCGTCGTGCGCAACACCACCAGCGCCCGCCAGCCAAAAGTACAGCCTGTGATGACCGGGCCGGAACTGCTCGGCTTCCAGGAACTCGTCCGCCAGGTGCCTGTGGCCGATAACGTGATCCAGTACGCCGTCTCGCTCGTGGGCAGGACCCGTCCGAAGCGCACTGGCACCCCCGACTACATCTCTACCTATCTCAGCTACGGGGCTGGCCCGCGCGCCTCCCAGTACCTGATCCTCGGTGCGAAGGCCCTGGCCCTGATGGAGGCCCGCCCCACACCGCTCATCGACGACGTGAACCGGATGGCCGTGCCGGTGCTGCGCCACCGCATCGTGCCCAACTTCAACGCCGAGGCCGAAGGCATCACTGCCGTCGATATCGTGGCGCGGCTGTTGAACGAGGGAAAGGCATGATTTTGGCGTAGATTCGGGCTTTCGTGCAAGCCCTTCCCCTACAACGCTGCGGTGTGCCCTATGCCCCTGTGGTTATGGCCGCTGGTGATGGTTTTTGTAGTCGGGAGTGTCGTCCGGATTCAACCCTCCGACGACCCACCCACGATTGCCCCGGACCGTCTGGAGGCGCGTCTCCATATCCTCGTGAACGAAGCCCGCGCCCGCCTGGGCCGTGCCCCGCTGCGCTGGAGTGAACCCCTGGCCCGCATCGGACGCGCCCACAGCACCGACATGGCGACGCGGGATTTCTTTGCGCATACCAACCCGGACGGCGAGACGTTCGATGACCGCTTCCAGCGGCATGGGTTCACCTGCCATAACCCCGATTTGCAGGGGGCCGCTGTGGGGGTCATGGGCGAGAACCTGTATTTCTCACCCCCCTACCGGAGCATCCGGGTCGTCCGGCGCGGCCTGCGCATGACGAAAGCCTACGACTGGAAGACGCTGGAGGACGTGGCCCGCGACGCCGTACAGGGCTGGCTGGACAGCCCCGGCCACCGCCGCAACCTGCTCAACCCCGACCACGCCACCCAGGGCATCGGGGTGGTGGTCTCGGAGAAAGGCATCTATGTGTCGCAAGAGCTGTGCTGAGCGCGGGTAGCCGCAGAGCGAAAAGGAGGGCGCGACGAGCCTGTCACCCGCCGCGCCCTGATCCCTATCGGCACCACGAAAGGCACCACTCAATCCTCGATGATAACATGGTCGCAATAGCCGCCTTCGGCCACCACCTTGTTACAAATGCAACCAGTAATCTTGCCGCTGGCGTCGGTCGTGAAGCCACAAGAGGAGCACCCGTTTCCACGACAGGAGTTTTTAGGCGTAAGGTTGGGGTCGGGTTTGCTGAGCAGGTTATCTCCCGTGCGCGTCAAAGGGAGCGCGGTGGTATAACAATTTCCTCCCAGTTCACCCCGCCCGATGGCGTAATACTGGGGTCCAAAGCGCTGGAGGTGTACCTCGTCCAGCGTGGGGAGCAAGTCCCCTACCGCATCGTACTTGGCAGCGCCTGGGGTGAGAATATAGTCCTCGACAAAGAGCGCACGCAGCTCCCGTTCAGCCACCAGTGGCACGATCTGCTCCCCTTCAATCCGGGCCAGGACCTGTGACCCACTTGCCCCCTCCTGCCCGGACTGGCTGTCGCAGGCCACGAACAGAACGCCGAGCAGGGCAACAAGGGTTGTACCCACCACCAGTACCGATGAAAGTGACCGTTTCATAAGCCCTCTGTAAGATTAGATTTAGGTGAGGACCAGCGTTATGGATCGACCGCTTGAGGTCTATGCCCTAACGCTGATTTTCATCAAAATTACCTCCTGCTGAAAGCAGGTGCCTGAGTTTTTTCCTGAAGTTTTTCCTGAAGTTTTTCCTCAATCCGAGGGCTGCCCTTCCATCCAGGCACGGTCCAGCTCAGCCCCGGTAGGGTGGAAAATGACACAGTTGGATGAAAACATGATCCGCCTATGAATCTATTGCATGGCCTGTTGAAGGCAACGCTGCCGCTGCCGGCTCCACTACTCACCCCGGCACATACCACCCTACTGTGCGCCGGTCTTCGACGAGCCAGTCCTGTGCCACACGCTGCACGTCGGCGGTGGTGACGGCGG
>CAZLRO010000306.1:0-3811 GCA_964561865.1 uncultured Rhodothermaceae bacterium
CACTTCTTCTGGTTCTACTCGCACCCGGCGGTCTACATCATGATCCTGCCCGCCTTCGGGGTGATCTCGGACCTGATCGGGGCGTTCTCGCGGCATGAGGTGCAGGGCTACAAGTTCGTCGCCCTCTCGTCGGTGGCCATCGCGTTCCTGGGCTTCCTCGTCTGGGGCCACCACATGTTCGTCTCCGGCCAGAGCGTGCTCTCCTCCATCATCTTCTCGCTCATCACCTACCTCATCGGCATCCCCACCGGGGTGAAGGTGCTCAACTGGGTGGGCACCCTCTACAAGGGTTCGATCTGGCTCCAGACCCCGATGCTCTATGCGCTGAGCTTCCTCTTCCTGTTCTCCATCGGCGGGTTCACCGGGGTCATGCTGGGCGTGCTGGCTGTGGACGTCCACCTGCACGACACCTATTTCGTGGTGGCCCACTTCCACTATGTGATGATGGGCGGAACGGTGATCGCTGCCCTCGGTGCCCTGCACTACTGGTGGCCGAAGATGACCGGGCGGATGTACAACGAGACGCTGGGCCGCATCGCCTGTGGACTCGTGTTCATTGGGTTCAACGTGACGTTCTTCACCCAGTTTGTACTCGGTAGCCACGGGATGCCCCGCCGCTACTACGACTACATCCCCGAATTCACCACGCTGCACTTCGTCTCGACGGTCGGCTCGTGGATTCTGGGGGCCGGGCTGTTCATGGTGCTGTTCTACATGCTGGCCTCGCTGCGCAACGGCAAGCCCGCCACGGCCAACCCCTGGGGTGCGCTCACGCTGGAATGGACCCACACGGACTCACCGCCCGACCCGCACAACTTCACCCGGAAGCCCATCGTCACCCGTGGGCCATACGACTTCCACGCAGCCCCTGAACTCTTTGGGGGGACCTCCGGAGACGGACATGGCGGCGATGGCGGCACTCCTGTACCCACCGGCGACGGCCCAGCGGTAGTTTCCAGCCATTAAGCAACATGCTCCCCACAACCCGACCCCGGATCATCTGAACCAGCAAACCCCGATGGCAACGGCAACCGCACACGCCCCGGAGCACGCGCACACCGCCCACCCGGCGCAACTGCAACACCACTTCGTCTCGATGGAGCAGCAGTTCGATGCCTCCAAGATGGGCATGTGGCTGTTCCTTATCACGGAAATCCTGCTTTTCAGCGGGATGTTCGTGGCCTACACCGTGTACCGCGTCTGGCATCCGGAGGTGTTTGCCCAGTCGGCGGGCCTGCTGGACTGGCGGCTGGGGGGCCTCAACACGCTGGTGCTGCTGCTCTCCTCCTTCACGGTGGCCGCCAGCATCCACTACATCCAGAAGGGCGACCAGCAGAAGATGCTGCTCAACCTGTTCATCACGCTCCTGTGTGCGGCCATCTTCATGGTGGTGAAGTATTTCGAGTACACCGGCAAGTTCAGCCACGGCATCTTTCCGGGAGAGAGCTTCCATCCCCATGAGGGCTATGAACAGTACAACATCCCCTACGCCCCACAGTTTTTCAGCATCTACTTTGTGATGACCGGGATTCATGGGGTCCACGTGCTGGTAGGAATGGGGGTGTTTGCCTGGGTGATTGCCAAGGGGATGAAAGGGGCCTTCAACAGCAGTTACTATACCCCGGTCGAACTGACAGGCCTCTACTGGCACCTGGTCGATATCATCTGGATCTTCCTCTTCCCCCTGCTGTACCTGATCTGAGTACCGACGTGCTCTGCTGATCCTGCCAACCCGGCGGGCTTGCTGAACGCTGCAACCGGAAAACCATGGCACACCCCCACGCCGCGCACGGCCATCACATCACTCCGATGAAGACGCTTCTCGGGGTCATCTCGGCGCTCGTCTTCCTGACGCTCATCACCGTGTTCACCTCGCGCATCGACCTCGGCGCGTTCAACGTGCCGCTGGCCCTCGCCATCGCCATCACCAAGGCCACGCTGGTGGTGATGATCTTCATGGGACTGAAGTACGACAACAAGGTGAACACACTGGTGCTGAGCATCGGCTCTGTCTTCGTGGTGGTCTTCCTTACCTTCACCCTGTTCGACACCGCCTTCCGGGGCGACCTGAGCAACGTCTCGCCCACCACCATTGCCGACGACGAGCGGCGCGCCCAGGCCCTGCAAGCCGCCAGCAGCACGGGCGCTGCTGCCACCGACACCACCGCCGCCGCCGATACCAGTGCCGCTGCGCCCGCTACTGCCGACACCACCGCCACGGCACCGGCTGCAACCCACTAGCAGGGCCTGTTCCCACTTCCACGAGGCGAGGTCCTGCCGGATGCTCGCCTCTTTTTTTGTGCAAAAAATCCTGCCTTCCCCGCACGAAACTTATCCTCCCGCATTACATTTCATCCGGAAACCTCCGATACCTGAAGCTGTGGCTTACACCCCAACCTGCCCAGACCACCTGCATCGATGGCTCCGCTCTATGCCCTGTTTGCCCTCGTTGCCATCCCCATCTTCTTCTTCATGCTGACGTGGGTGGTGGTAACGGCCCTGCGCATCTGCTTCCCCGAAAAGCCGATCCCCCTGGACCGGGACATCCGCTACCGTTCGCTCCTCCAGCCCCGTATCCCCGCTGAAGTCCTGTCGGTGGGGTTGCGGGAAATCCGCGAAGAACAGCGCCGTTACCTCCAGGAACAGCCTGGCGGCTACGTCTACGACGAAGGGGACTCGGAAGGGCTGCCGGAATGCTGGCAACAGGACCTGTGGATGCGGCGCAACTGACGGCCCCCACGTAACGAATCCCCGCAGCATGAAGGTTGTCGAACTGCTGGACAAGGCCCGTGACCCGCTGATCTCCTACGAGATCATCCCACCCAAGCGCGGTGGGTCGTTGCAGGAAATCCTGTCCATCGTCGAATCCCTGGTAGACTTCGACCCTCCCTTCATCGACGTGACCAGCCACTCTGCACAGGTCACCTACGAAGAACTCACGGACGGCACCTGGATCCGGCGCGTCAAACGCAAGCGGCCCGGCACCCTGGGCATCTGTGCCTCGGTGAAAGGGCGTTTCGGCATCGAGATGGTTCCGCACCTGCTCTGCCAGGGATTCACCCGCGAGGAGACCGAGGATGCCCTCATTGAACTGAACTACCTGGGCATCCAGAACGTGATGGCCCTGCGCGGCGACGACACGGGCTACCACAAACCCCTCGATGCCAGCCGCTCCCGGAACGAGTATGCCGTTGACCTCGTCGCCCAGGTCGCGGCCATGAACCGGGGGCAGTACCTCGAACAGCTCTTCGACGCGGCACCAACCGACTTCTGCGTGGGCGTGGCCGGGTATCCGGAAAAGCACTTCGAGGCCCCCAACCTGTCCTGGGACATCCTCAACCTCAAGCACAAGGTGGATGCCGGGGCGCATTACATCACCACCCAGCTCTGCTTCCGCAACGAAGCTATCCTGCACTTCATCGAGAAATGCCGCGATGTGGGCATCACCATCCCCATCATCCCGGGATTAAAAATCCTGACCAGCAAGCAGCAACTCCAAAGCCTGCCCCGCGCCTTCTACGTAGAGATCCCCGAAGCCCTGGCTGCCGAAGTCGAAGCCGCCAAACCGGAGCACATCCCCGATATTGGCGTCGAATGGGCCATCCGGCAGACGGAGGAGCTGTTCAACAATGGAGTACGGTGCGTGCATTTCTACATCCTGCAAAAGACAGAGCAGGTACGCAAGGTGGTAGAAGCCATCCGCAAAATGGCGTGACCCCGCAAGCATCAATGTGGCAATGAATTATAGTCAAATTGACTATAATATAGTCAATTTGACTATATTTTGGTAAACGAAGCGACGCCGTGTGTC
>CAZLRO010000307.1:0-3808 GCA_964561865.1 uncultured Rhodothermaceae bacterium
TACCGGGGTCGATTACGCGGCTGCTACCCAGGCGCTGGACCAGGCTGGGGGGCACGTCAAGACCGCGCTCGTGATGCTGCTGGCAGGCGTTTCGGCAACGGAAGCCCAACTGCGCCTTTCCCGGAGCAGTGGTTTTGTCCGCCCCGCTCTGCAGAACCATCCCTATCTCCCCGAATAGATTCGTTTCACGTGAAACATCGTTCGGATTGCACGAGGGGGCTGGGGATAGCTCGACGCCGAATCCGCAGAACCTGGTTCACCGGGTGGTCGTTGCAGGTGTCGTCTGGAAGCCGTAGCCTGGGGAACGGTTGCGGCCAGTTGTGAGGGTCTTTAAACCATCGTAGCGTGTCTCTTTCCAAATTGGCCGCCCGTTTGGCCGAAACCGCCTTCTTCGAGCAGGCCCGGTGCTGGATCGAGGAGCCATCCGGGGGACGGCGCCATCAGCTGCGGGGGATGCTGGGGTCATTGCCGGCGTTCCTCCTGGCCTACCTGGCCCGCCAGACCTCGCGCCCGCTGGTGTGTATTACCGATGAGGTGGAACGGGCGGCCTACCTGTACAGCGACCTGGAGCAGATCCTGGGGGCCGCCTGGCCCCTCCGCTATTTCCCGCCTACCGGACACAAGCCCTACGACGCCGAACAGGTGGCCGACACCCCGGTACTGATTCAACGGGCCGACATCGTGCAACAGCTACGGGCTGGTGAGCCAGGGGTCCTGGTGACAAGCGCAGCGGCCCTGTTTGAGCGCGTACCACCCCCCACACTGGTCTCTCAGGAAACCCTCGCCCTTGTGGTCGGGCAGCACCTGGCCCCGGAAACGTTGCTGCAACACCTCGTCGCACAGCAGTTTGAACGGGTAGAGTTTGTGGAACAGCCTGGCGAGTTTGCCCTGCGGGCCGGTATCCTGGACGTCTATCCATTCTCCGGTGGCTATCCCATCCGGCTGGAATTCTTTGGAGATGAAATAGACTCGATCCGCGAATTCGATGTGCGCACCCAGCGTTCGGTGAGCCGCATCACCCAGGCCCGTATCGTTCCGAACCTGGGGCGGGAAAAAGACTCCGAACGGGTCTCCCTCCTGGATTATCTAGCAGACGATGCGGTGCTGGTAATCTTCGATGAGGCACGGGTAGTAGAAAACCTGAAAGCCTGGTTTGAACAGGCTGAGGCCGCCTATCAACAGCAGACGGTGGATGCAGCACCTCCCGAATTGCATTACCTGAACGACACAGAAGTTCTAGCTGGTCTCGAACACTTCGACCGGTTGCTCTTCGGCACGTTTGTGCAGGCAGTGCCGGATGCAACGAGCAGCTTCGATGCCCGCCCGCAACCAGGCTTCCATAGCAACCTGAACCTGCTGCGCCAACGCTTGGCCGAGAACACCACCCAGGGGCTGGAAACCTTCATCCTGTGTGATAGCAGTGCCCAGGCTGCCCGCCTGCAAGAGCTTCTCGAAGAACAACTGGGCACCCTGCGCCTCACCCTGCTGGTTGAATCATTGCATGAGGGGTTCGAGGTGCCTGTACTGGGACTGGCTGTCTACACCGACCACCAGATCTTCAACCGCTACCACCGCCCCACCGCCCGCAAGCAGAAGAAACACTACGGCGGCCTGAGCCTGCGGGAACTGCGCGACCTCTCCCCCGGCGACTTCGTCGTCCATGTGGATTATGGGATTGGCCGCTTTGCCGGGATGGAGAAAATCACTGTGCTGGGCAAGCAGCAGGAGGCCATCCGCATCCTTTACCAGGATAACGACCTGCTGTATGTGAACGTCAGTGCCTTGCACAAGCTGCACCGGTATACTGGCAAGGAAGGGCATCTCCCGAAGCTGACCAAACTGGGGACCGGCCAGTGGGAGAAAGCCAAATCCCGCACCAAGAAGCGGGTCAAGGACATTGCCCGCGACCTGATTCAACTGTACGCCCAGCGCAAACAGTCGAAAGGCCACGCCTTTGCCAGCGATACCGTCTGGCAGCGCGAACTGGAAGCTTCCTTCGAGTTTGAGGACACGCCGGACCAGGCAGCCGCTTCCGAGGCGGTCAAGCAGGATATGGAGCAGCCGGTGCCGATGGATCGCCTGGTCTGTGGCGATGTGGGCTTTGGCAAAACCGAGGTGGCCGTGCGGGCTGCGTTCAAGGCGGTTCAGGAGGGCAAGCAAGTGGCCGTCCTCGTCCCCACCACGCTGCTGGCCGACCAGCACCACCGCACCTTCAAACGGCGTCTGGCGGCGTTTCCCGTTACCATCGAAGTGCTGTCCCGCTTTCGCAGCACGACAGAACAGGCCGACGTCCTGGCCCGGCTTCAGGAAGGCCGGGTGGATATCCTGATCGGCACGCATCGGCTGGCATCCCAGGATGTGGCCTTCAAGGACCTGGGGCTGCTCATCCTCGACGAAGAACAGCGCTTCGGCGTTGGGGTCAAGGAGCAGCTCCGCAAACTGCGCGTCCAGGTGGACACGCTGACGCTGACGGCCACCCCCATCCCTCGTACCCTCCAGTTCTCCCTGATGGGCGCACGTGACCTCTCGATCATGGCGACGCCTCCCCCGAACCGCCAACCCATCGTCACCGAGATTCATACCTTCAACAAAGATCTGATCCGGGATGCCATCCTGTATGAGACCAGCCGGGGTGGACAGGTGTTTTTCATCCACAACCGCGTCCACGATATCGAGGAAATCGCCCTGATGTTGCGCGGGCTGGTGCCGAATATCCGGGTACGGGTGGCACATGGACAACTGAAAAGCCAGGAGCTGGAGGCGGTGATGGGGGGCTTTGCCGAGCGGCGGTTCGAGGTACTGGTGAGCACCAACATCATCGAGAATGGGCTGGATATTTCGAATGCCAACACCATCCTGATCCATCGGGCGGATCACTTCGGCCTTTCCGAATTACACCAGTTACGTGGGCGGGTGGGGCGTTCCGACCGAAAGGCATTTTGCTACCTGCTGGTCTCCTCGGTACATACCCTCACCCGGGAGGCAAAGCAGCGGTTGCAAGCCATCGAGGAGTTTAGCGACCTTGGCAGTGGATTCAACATTGCTATGCGCGATCTCGACATTCGGGGGGCTGGCAGCCTGTTGGGGGCTGAGCAAAGTGGCTTTATCGAAGAGGTAGGGTTTGAAACGTACCACAAAATCCTGGAGGAAGCGGTTGAAGAACTACGCTCGGAAGAGTTTGGGGCGGTGTTCCAGGAACGGCCCCGCCCTCGTGCCGCCGAGACGACGGTGGATGTGGAGGCGCATGCCTACATCCCGGAGACGTACCTCAGCAACACGGTGGAGCGGCTTAACCTGTACAAGCGGCTCAGCGATACCCCCGATGCCGGAGCGCTGGTCGCCTTGAAGGAAGAGATGCAGGACCGCTTCGGCCCGTTGCCACAGGAGGTGGAGCACCTGATCCAGGCCGCTACCCTGCGGCTCTGTGCCCGCCAACTCCGGCTCGCCCGCGTCCAGTTCAAAAACCAGCGGCTGTTTCATAAGCGATTTGACCCTCTCGAAATTCGGCCTCCGAAATTCGTTCCATTCGGTGACGACGACGAGGCCATCCGCTTCTGTGAGGGCGTCGTACGCGTTTTCGGCGTATTCGATTCTATCGCCGAATATCCCCCGCGCTTCCTCGATAGCCTCCGGGTCAAAGGCGCGGATCGTCGCGCCTTTTTCGAGGAGCGCGTTGATGATGGTTATTGATGGCGCTTCCCGCATGTCGTTTGTGCGCGGCTTGAAGCTGAGGCCCCAGACGGCGAAGCGTTTCCCTTTGATTGCTCCGTTGAAATGCGCGAGAATTTTTTCGGCCATGAACCGCTTC
>CAZLRO010000308.1:0-3793 GCA_964561865.1 uncultured Rhodothermaceae bacterium
TTGAGAAGACCCTATATTCAGGCGTGTTACGTCAAAACAGTAGTTGGGCCGCCGCCCAGTTGTGAGCCTGGGGGATCAAGCTAGGTTGCGGCGGGGTTGTAAGGGCAGAGGCCGTGCCCAACGAGGCGCTCCAGCGGACAGTCTGTCAGGGTTGTTGTAGCTTCAACCGCAGAGGCCAGGGCTTGGTCGTTCGTACAATGTGAGGGTTGGAATGCCAGAGATTAGTCGATTTTTCGGGATCATCATTCGAATGTTCTTTGATGATCACAATCCTCCACACATCCATGTAGAATATCAAGGACGCAAGGCGGTGTTCGACTTTGTTGGAAATGTCATGCGGGGCGACCTTGGCTCGCGAACAGCAACGAAGCTGGTGCGAGAGTGGATTGATCTGCGCGTAAATGAGCTGCAGTTGGATTGGGAGTTGGCTCAAGCTGGTCATGAACTCAATAAGATAGATCCACTGGAATGAGGTGTGTGATGTGGAATCTTAATGATGTGAAACGAATCGAGTACAAGTCAGGCTACTCCTACCTCATTGAATTCGATGACGGGGTCCGGGCGGTGATCGACTTTTCGGAGTACTTGAATCGTGGTTCCGTCTTTGCGCCTCTTCGGGACCTTGAAGTTTTTCGGCAGGCCAGAATCGAGGGGGGCACGATTGCATGGCCCAACGGGGCGGACATCGCCCCGGAGACGCTATACGAGAAGTGCGAACAAGCAGGTGCAGGCGACGCTTTGCACCGCCCCGCTCAGACGTAGCGTTTTCCAGCCATACCCTGCGAAATTGCCGTGGTCGCCCGATGGGTGCGTCGCTGCGGGTCAAAAAAACGCCGCGTCGGAGGTTCCCGGCGCGGCGTTCTGCTGTCGTTGCGGAGCAGGCGGACTCAGGTGCCGGCCGAGTAGTCGGTGGCGTAGGCGATTTGCGCCTCGGTGAGGCTGTCGAGGTGCAGGCCCATGGTCTCCAGCTTGATGCGGGCGATCTCCTGGTCGAGTTCTTCCGGCAGGGCGATACGCCGTCGAAGGTACTCTGACCGGTGCGGCGTTTTTTCTCCCTGGCGGTGTCCTGTCCCGCCCGTACGTTGCGCTCCTGCTGGTAGAACCCCCTTGCGGCATGGCTTCCGGGCAAGGTCTCTATGTGCGATGGCTTGATGATCTTGAGAAGACCCTATATTCAGGCGTGTTACGTCAAAACAGTAGTTGGGCCGCCGCTCGATTGTGAGGCTCGTGCCGGTGGGATCAAGCTAGGTTGCGGCGGGGTTGGAAGGGCAGCGCCAGGTTTGTGCGCCCAACCAGGCGCTCCAGCGGACAGCTTGTTGGGGTTGTTGGTTGTTTGAAGCATCGGGCCAGATTATCGTTGCGCTTGGCCGTTCGCGGGCCTCCAGGTACGACGGAGCACATCTTTAGCTTTGTCGTATGAAACCCTGTCAACCCATCGCTGCCGCTTTCATAACGACTCCTATCATGGCCTACACCCTGGATCGACGGGCTTTCTCAGTGGTCTCGCTCGACGAGCAAGACGCCGATGAGAAACGTTATTGGCGCAGCAAGACGCCCCACGAACGTCTCGAAGCCGTTGAACTGACCCGCCAACTCCTCTATGGCTACGATCCCGCTACCGCCCGACTTCAGCGCATTCTTGAAATTGCTCAACGAACATGAGGTGCGCTATCTGCTCATCGGAGGCTATGCGGTGGGGTATCACGGGTATGTCCGGGCCACAGCCGATATGGATCTCTGGGTTGCGCGCGAACGAGACAATGCCGAACGCCTCGTGGCGGCCTTGCGTGCCTTTGGTTTTGGCGTACCGGAGTTGAGAGCGGAGTTGTTCCTGAAGGACAATCAGGTCATCCGGATGGGGGTGCCGCCGATGCGGATCGAGATTGAGACATCGATATCGGGTGTGGAGTTCGATGCCTGTTATGCAGAGCGGGTGGTGGCACAATGGGATGATGTGGAGGTCAGCGTGATCAGCCTGGATCGGTTGAAGCAGAATAAGTGGGCTAGTGGACGGTTGAAGGATCTGGTCGATTTGGAGCATCTGCAGTGAGAGGTGGTGCTGAGACCGGTCCGCTACCTGTTCGTAATCAGCGCAAAAAAACGCCGCGTCGGAGGTTCCCGGCGCGGCGTTCTGCTGTCGTTGCGGAGCAGGCGGACTCAGGTGCCGGCCGAGTAGTCGGTGGCGTAGGCGATTTGCGCCTCGGTGAGGCTGTCGAGGTGCAGGCCCATGGTCTCCAGCTTGATGCGGGCGATCTCCTGGTCGAGTTCTTCCGGCAAGTCGATCACCTGCGGGGCCGGGAGTGTGCCCGACTGGTGCATCCGGACCAGGTTCAGGTGGGCCATGAACTGGTTGGCGAAGCTCATGTCCATCACCTCCGACGGATGCCCTTCGGCGGCGGCCAGGTTCACGAGGCGGCCCTCGGCCAACAGGTACACCCTCCGCCCGTTCTCCAGCGTGAACTCGCGGTTGTCCGGGCGGACGATGCGGGCATCGACCGAGACCCCGGCCAGTTCGGGGATGTTGATCTCCACGTCGTAGTGGCCCGTGTTGCAGATGATCGCCCCGTCCTTCATCCGGAGGAAGTGGCGCTCGCGGATGACGTCGCGCATCCCGGTGGCGGTGATGAAGACATCCCCGATTTCGGCGGCCTCGTCCATCGTCATCACGCGCATGCCTTCGAGGGTGGCCTTGAGAGCGGCGGTGGGTTTGATCTCGGTGATGACCACGTTCGCGCCGAGGCCTTTCGCGCGCATCGCCACGCCGCGCCCGCAGTGCCCGTAGCCAGCCACGACGACGTTCTTGCCCGCGATGAGGACGGAGCTGGCCCGCAGCACGCCGTCGAGGGTGCTCTGCCCGGTGCCGTAGACGTTGTCGAAATCCCACTTCGTCTCGGCGTCGTTCACGGCGAAGACAGGGTAGAGCAGCTTGCCGTCCGCCGCCATCGCCCGGAGGCGGTGAACGCCCGTCGTCGTCTCCTCACTGCCGCCGAGGATATGCCCGGCCAGGTGCGGGAAGCGGCTGTGGACGGTGAAGATGAGGTCGGCCCCGTCGTCGAGGGTCAGGTGCGGGGGCCGGTCGAGGGTGCGCTCGATGCTCCAGTAGAAGCCGTCCACATCCTGCCCGTACCAGGCGTAGATCTCGATGCCTGCCGCCGCCAGCGCCGCTGCTACCTCGTCGTTGGTGGAGAGCGGGTTGCAGCCGCTCCAGGCCACCTCCGCGCCACACGCGGCGAAGGTCTCCACCAGCACCGCCGTCTCCTTGGTCACATGCAGGCAACCCGCCAGCTTGTAGCCCTTGAACGGCTGCTGCGGGGCGTACTGCTCGCGCAGGCGCATCAGCACCGGCATCCGGCTCTCGGCCCATTCGATCCGCAGACGGCCCGCCTCGGCCAGACCGAGGTCGCGGACCTTGTATTTCCCTTCCTGGTAATCCATAAAGTTTGCTTGCTTTAAGGGTGATGCAAAACCGACCGGAGTATACGACACCCGCCTCCGGAGAGTGTTTCAGATTCTGTTAAAAAGGGGCCTGGACACGCAGGTGGCGAACCCGCTCACCGCGCCACCACCATGCGTTCCACCCGCTGCGACGTGCCCGCCAGCAGGCGCACGAGGTAGACGCCGCTGGCGAGTGTGCTGCCGTCGAAGGTATGGGTGTACGTCCCGGCATGTTGCGTTTCCTGGCACAGCACCTGCACGCGGCGGCCCAGCACATCGTACACCTCCAGTGTCACCGGCAGGATTTCCGGCAGGGTGTAGCTGATCGTGGTGGTGGTGGAGAAGGGCTCGGAGGTCG
>CAZLRO010000309.1:0-3786 GCA_964561865.1 uncultured Rhodothermaceae bacterium
GCCCTGGGAGGTGCGCCGTCTGCAAGGCTACCTGGCCGAAGCGGCTGCCGGACGGCGGTTCCTGTTGCAAGGGGGGGAATGTGCCGAGCGCTTCGCCGACTGCACGGCGGACGTGATCGCCAACCGCCTGAAAATCCTGCTCCAGATGAGCGTGGTGCTGATCTACGGCCTGCGCAAGCCGGTGGTGCGGGTGGGGCGCTTCGCCGGGCAGTATGCCAAACCCCGCTCGGAGGCGCTGGAGCGCCGCAGGGGGCAGGCGTTGCCCAGCTACCGGGGCGACCTCATCAACGGGGCCGGGTTCACCGCAGCAGAACGCACCCCGGACCCCCGCCGGATGCGCGAAGCCTATAGCCGTTCGGCGCTCACGCTCAACTACGTGCGCGGCCTGGCCGAAGGCGGCTTCGCCGACCTCCGCCACGCGGACATGTGGAACCTCGACTTCGTGCAGCACTCCCCACTCGCTGCCGAGTACCAGGCCATCGTCCGCGCCATCGACGACGCGCTTCGTTTCATGGAGACCATCGCGCCCGCGCCCGTCGATGCACTCGAGCGCGTCGAGTTCTTCACGAGCCACGAGGCATTGCTCCTGCCCTACGAACAGGCCCTCACCCGCACCGAGGGCGGGGCGGCGTTCAACCTCTCGACCCACTTTCCGTGGGTGGGGATGCGCACCGCCCAGCCCGACGGGGCACACATCGAGTACCTGCGTGGGCTGGCGAACCCGGTGGCGGTGAAGGTGGGGCCAGACATGACACGCAGCCACCTCACCGACCTGCTGCACACCCTCCACCCCAACGACACGCCCGGCCATCTCACCCTCATCACCCGCTTCGGCGTGCGGCACATCGAACGCTGCCTGCCCCCACTCATCGAGGCCGTCCAGGCCACCGGCAAGACGGTGCTCTGGTGCTGCGACCCCATGCACGGCAACACCGAGACGCTCGACTCCGGCCTGAAGACGCGGCGCTTCGAGAACATCCTCAGCGAACTCGACCTCGCCTTCGACCTGCATGCCGCGATGGGGTCACACCTGGGCGGCGTCCACTTCGAGCTGACGGGCGAGGACGTGACCGAATGCACCGGCGGCGCCCGTGGCCTGGGCGAGGCCGACCTCGAACGCGCCTACAAGTCGCAGGTCGATCCACGCCTCAACGGCGAGCAGGCCCTCGAAATGGCCTTCTGCATCGTCCGCAAGCGCCATCGACTATAGGGGATCACGGCTTTATCTTGAAAAGCGTGGACTATAAACCGTAGCACCATGCGCGATCTGCCCATCGACCGATTGCCCGTGCCCGTCTCTGTTCGGGAAGCCCTGCAGGAGACCCGCGCCGCACTGCATGACCTCTACGGCGAGCGGCTGGCACAACTCGTGCTCTTTGGCTCACAGGCCCGCGGCCACCCGCTCCCTGAAAGCGATGTGGATGTCATGGTGGTGCTTCGCGGCCCGTTCCGCCTCTACGACGAGATCAAGCGTACCAGCCCCTCGAATTGGCCTCGCTGTTGAAGCACGAAGTCCCGATTTCCTTCCTGATCTTCGAGGAAGACCGGTTTCACGACCCCTCGGATCCCTTGATGATGAACGTATACCAGGACGGCATCCTGCTATGAATCCCCATGTGCAGGCACGCTGGTCACAAGCCTGCGACTGTCTCGCCGATGCACAGTTGCTGCTGGCGAACCAGCGCCTCAAGGCGGCCATCAATCGGGCATATTATGCGGCCTTTCTAATAAGCAAAATTTTTCACAACCTGCTGTTTTTACAAACTTTCATGCCGCACAGGTGGCCTTGCTGACCCTAGGCGAAGCCCCCAAATCCCATGCGGGCGTAAAGATCCGGTTCAGCCACCACTTCATCCGTACCGGAAGACTGGCCCATGCCCTCGGTTTGATCCTGACCACTGCGGAGCAGGCTCGTACCCAGTCGGATTACGACGCCACGTCCAGCTTCGATACCAACGCGGTAGCGGACCTGGTAGCCGATGTCGAACGGTTCTTGCAGGCACTGGCCCCGTTACTGCCTCCTGCTTCCTGATCGACCTATACAATCCACCCCCCACCCAGCACGTCCTCGCCCTCATACAGCACCACGGCCTGGCCGGGGGTGATGGCGGCACGGCCCTCGGCGAAGGCCACCTGCACCGTGTCGTCGCCCGTCTGCCAGGCGAGACACGGTGCGCCCTCGTCCTTGTAGCGGATCTTGCCGGTGGCGGGTCGCTCTGTGTGCAGGTGCGGGTACTTGATGAAGTTGAACTGCCGCGCCGTGAGCGTCTGGCCGAGCAGCGCCTCGCGGGGTCCTACGGTGACGGTGTTCGTGGCCGGGTCGATGCGGGTGACGTAAGCCGGGTAGCCGAGGGCCAGGTGCAGCCCGTGCCGCTGCCCGATGGTGTAGAACGGATAGCCCTCGTGCGTACCCACCGGCGTGCCGTCCGGCAACACGAACGCCCCCGGCCCTACCTGCCGGTCGAGGTCGGGCACACGCTGGCGCAGGAAACGGCGGTAGTCGTTGTCCGGGATGAAGCAGATCTCGTAGGAATCCGGCTTCTGTGCCACATGCTGCAGCCCGAAGTCGGCGGCCATCCGCCGAATGTCGGGCTTGGCGAAGGTGCCGACGGGCAGCAGCGTGCGGGTGAGGTGTTCCTGTGCCACCCCCCAGAGGGCGTAGCTCTGGTCCTTGTTCGCATCGAGGCCGGTCATGAGCACCTGGCGGCCCAGAGCCTCGTCGTAGCGGAGGCGGGCGTAGTGGCCGGTGGCGATGTGCTCGCAGCCGAGGGCGTCGGCGCGGCGCAGCAACGCGGCCCACTTGATGTAGGTGTTGCAGAGCACACACGGGTTGGGCGTGCGCCCGGCCAGGTACTCCTCGGTGAAGCGCTCGATCACCCAGTCCCCAAACTCCTCGCGGATGTCGATGATGAAGTGCGCGAAATCGTAGGCCATCGCTACCGCACGCGCGTCGTTCATCGACTCCAGCGAGCAGCAGCCGACTTCCTTCGTGCCGCGCCCACCGCTGGACGTGTAGTCCCACGTCTTCATCGTGATGCCGACGACCTCGTAGCCCTGCTCGCGCAAGAGTACCGCCGCGACGGAGGAGTCCACCCCGCCGCTCATCGCCACCAGCACCCGTCCGTGCGTGCTCATCGGTTCATGGGAATGCGTTGAAAGCCTTGCTGCAACAAGGCCCCTCTCCCCATGTTCCGGAAAAATAGCGTGAAGCCAGTTGTCGATTTGGGCCGTTGCCGATACAACCCGGAAGCCAACGGGCACGCGACACGGGCCATCCGCCCTCCAATGAAGCTATAAATTATAGTCATTTTGACGATATTATCGTCAAAATGACTATAAAACAGCTATGATCTATCTGCTCAGGCGGCATACACCTGCGTGACGCCGGCGAGGAACTGGTTCAGGAACGTGTGGATGCGGCGCAGCAGCCGCTGGTTGGCTTCGGGCGCGGTACGCACCGTCTCCGGCAGCAGCACGGCGGACTCGACCATCGTGTCGCGGAAGAACAGGGCGGCTTGCAGCACCTCGGTAAGACCCATGCCCAGGCGGCGGGTGCTCTCGGCATACTGGCGGCCCATCACCTGTGCCTCGGTGAGCAACGGGGAGGGTTCTTCGGGGTGGGCGATGTATTGCATGAGCAGTCCCAGCAGCCGCTGCCCCATCTGGCGTTTCTCGGCACGCTCTCCTTCGCTCATCGCCGTCATCCAGGCATCGCGCTGGTGCCCGGCGAGTTGTACGCGGGCGCAGCAGCGCGATGACGGGGTGGCGCTGGTCGCGCTGGACTAC
>CAZLRO010000310.1:0-3748 GCA_964561865.1 uncultured Rhodothermaceae bacterium
GCCTCTCGCTCCCGCGCCGTCTCCCGGCCGTCCAGCACGGCCACGCCGTACCGGTGTCCGCGCAGCAGCCGGCGAGCAGGCGGCAGGCCGTGGGCGTCGCAGGCGGCGGCAAGGTCGGCCACCGTCTCGTCGCTGCCGGTGGCGAGGACGGCGGTAGCTTCGCGCCAGACGTCGTCGAGGGTGCCAAAGCGGGCGGGCACCTCCGGAAAGGCTTCCTGCACCTCCTGTACAAAGGCGGGCATCAGGAAAGGCGAGCGGGATGAGCAGACGCCGAGGTACCGGTGCCCGGCCAGCACGACGGCCAGGAAGTCCTGCAACTCCACCATCGGCAGGTTGCCCGGATGCAGCACCCCGACGGTACACGGGGTCGGGGTCTGCCGCCCCCCTTGCCACTCCCGCAGCGCCACCGGGGTGAGCAGGTGCATCTGCTGGTTGAGGGCAAAGGCCGTGGCCTCGGCGGTAAAGCGGTTGTCTGCCGCGAGCGTCCGGGCCACCGCCTCGGCACGGGCCGGGTGGTCCGGGTCCCGCCAGCGGCGGGCCGTCCGGGCCAGCGCCGCAATCAGCCCGGCCTCATCCATCCCCGTTGATGGTTCGCGCCCCATGCCGACGGGTTATTCCAGCACCAGGATGCGGTCGAAGATGAAGTCGAACGAGAACGACTTGCGCTGCGTCCGTTGCTCGACGTACTCGGCCACCTTCTGGAGGCGTGCCGGGATCGCCATGATCTTCTCCTGCGCCTTGCGGCCCACCTCGTTCAACCCCGTGAGGACGTCGATGCGCCAGAAGGCGATGGCCTCCTCGACGATCTTCTTGTAATCCCACGGTGTGTAGATACCCATGCGCCGCACCACGTCGGCCATCTCGCGGAAGCTGGGCATGGCGTGCCCCGGCATGTCGATGGCGGGCATGACGGCGAGGGCCGAGGTGAGGGCGCGCCCCGGATCGAGTTCCAGGATGGCCTTGAACACGTTGCGGTAGAAGTTGAAGTGCCGGGCCTCGTCGGCGGCCACATGCGCGGTGATGCCCTTGAGGACGGGTTCGTCCTCCACCAGCTTCGCCGTGTTGCGGTGGGCGAACTGGGTGGCGCGTTCCTGAAGGGTCGTGTAGACGAAGACGCGGTACGGGTCGTGGTCCCACGACGGGGTGAAGCCCGCCTCCTGGTAGGCGAACTGCATCATCTCGACCTCGCGCCAGCGGAAGAGCCGGGCGTCGCGCACGTAGTCGCGCAGCACACAGCCGTGCCGGTCCTCCTCGGCGGTCCAGAGGAAGTTCCAGCGCTGCCAGACGCTGCCTTCGCCGAGGTAGCGGTCGAGCAGCCGGTGGAAATGCGGCAAGCCCTCCTCGGTGAGCAGGTTCAGGGCCAGCGAGACGCGGATGGCGTCGGCGATGCTGCGGGCGCGCTCGCGCAGCCGGGCGATCACCTGCCCCCGGTCGTCGTCCATCTGCTCGTCGGCGGGCAGAAAGTCGCTCGGCATCCACATGTTGCGCTTGCGCAGGTGGTCCCCCATCATCTCTTCAACGGCGGGTTCCAGGGCTTGCAGCACCTCCACTTTGCTCTGGGTTTCGAGCAACTCGGACGGCTCTGCCGGGACGAATACGTTCATGTGTACTACCGGGGACAGGCGTTGCAACCGACGGGAAAAAATTTGGTCGGGGCGCACCTGCGCGCACCCCGACCCGTGTGGGGTGGTCAATATAAGGTGGAATTGCGGAAAACCTGCGCCGGGGTAAAAGGACAGGGGCGTGGGAGGGAATGCCCCCAGGGTCACGGGGGATCTTCGCCCGCTCACTTCACGAGCATCATCGGGCGCACCTGTGTAAACGAACCCGTCTCAAGCCGGGAGAAGTACACCCCGCTCGGCAACGCACCCCCGTCGAAGACCACCTCGTGCCGCCCCACCGGGTAGACCGACGCCTCCACCAGCACGGCTACCTCCCGCCCCAGCACATCGTAGACGGCCAGACGCATCGGCTGCGCCGACGCCACCTCGAAGACCAGCCGCGTCGTCGGGTTGAATGGGTTCGGGTAGTTGCCCACCAACTGGAACGACACCGGCGACACCTGCCCAGTGGCAGGGGCTTCCACCGCCGTCGGGACCGGCTGGGTGCTGCGGTAGAGACCCTCCTCCGTCGCCACGTAGGCCGTGCCCTCCGGCCCGACGGCCAACGCCCGCACATGCAGGTTCGCCAGCCCGTCGTTGAGCGGCTGCCACGACAGCCCGTTGTTGCCTGAGAGGAAGACCCCGCCCTCGCGTGTACCGGCCAGCAGTTGGTCGTCCGGGGTGACGATCAGCGCGGTGATCGTCGTGTCGCTCAGCCCCGTGTTCACCGGCTGCCACGTGGCCTGCGCATACATCGTCCGGAAGATGCCGCGACCAAGTCATCGAACTGGTTGTACACCATTACATAGTCGCCCCCCCGACGGTCGATCCCGCGCCCCAGGCTCGCCGTGGCCGTATCCCCATAGGCCTTGATCCAGTTCGCCGTCCCATCGCTTTCCAGTTCCATCATGAAGGCGCGCGTCACATACCCCCCACCCGGCTTCTCGATGGGGGCATAGCCGGAGATCCGGACCCGCCCGTCGGCCATCTCCACCACATCCGAGGCCTGGGCGTCATGCTGGGGTAGCAGGGCCTGGGTCACATTCAGCGGGTCATCCAGCAACCCATAGCTCTTCTCCCACACTACCATCGGAACCTACTTTCACCACGTAGGCATTACGGCGGGTATGGTTGGCCGAACAAATGTTCAGCGATATCCCTTCGAGATGGTTGGGCGAATAGTAGGCCAGTCCCCGCTGGTAGGTGCGCCCTACCGCCAGATAGCCGCCATCCAGCGTCTGGATCACGGCATAGATAGAGTTCGGCTGCACTCTGGCCGTAGTCATGGTACCAGAGCAGCTTGCCGTTGAGGTCGGTCTTGAAGAGCTTGGCCTTGCTGCATCCCTCAAAGCTGTTATCCGGGCAGAGGAAGCAGCCGGGTGCCGGGGTGGGGTAGTACACTCCCTGAAAGGTGCTGTAGCCGGAGATGATATAGCCGTCGGCCACGCCATTGGTGTAGCTCACGGCCACATCGTAGGCCCAGTCCTCGCCGGAGGTGGCCTGGGTCTGGGCACTGCCGCCGGGACGGGTCGGCGACCAGGTTGCCATTTCCCATTGCACGGCCGGTTCCTGGGCCTGGAGGGGCTGCAAGGGGAGCGCCACACCCTGCAGGATGAGCAACAGGGAAAGCAAGCGCAGCATCGAAGTTACCTGTACAGGGATAACATGGGGTAGAAAAAATGCCCTGCCCGAAAAAAGCCGCCACCAGCATCAGCAGCGAACATGAGGCACAGTTTATGCGTGGGGGGGGGTAAAAGTGGGAGATGGTTTCATCTACGTGCTCTTGATAGCTGATAAGGGTATTTACGTAACAGAAAAGCGACGGCATAAAGGTAACTGAACCCTCCCGGAAATGCCAGCCCAGGCCACTTCTCCGACCTTTCCTTAACCAAATCTTCACAATACCCCGCCACCTGACCCGGTCCCCCGGAGCAGAAACCATCGGGGCGTGTTGGCTGAAGGGGGCATGACACGTCCCACACCTACCCACGCGGAAATGACCCAGACCGGGTTATGCATCCCGCAGCGGCGCAACACACCCCGTCCCGCCCGGATTGCGGATCATGTCCTTGCGAGGAGCATGGTCGATCATGGTCGATCTCATGAGATGGACCCTGATGAGATCGACCACAAGCCTGCCCCCTGTC
>CAZLRO010000311.1:0-3721 GCA_964561865.1 uncultured Rhodothermaceae bacterium
AGGTGAACCTGTGCGACTACGGCTTGCAACTCACCCGCAGCTTCCGTGCCCTCAAGCTCTGGCTCTCGTTCCAGGCGTTCGGGCGGGAAGCCTTCGCCGCAGCCATTGAACGCGGGCTAGTGCTGGCCGAGGCCGCCGAAGCCTACCTGCGCACCCTGCCCTATTGGGAAGTCGCCAACCCCGCCCGGATGGGCATCGTCGCATTTCGGCATGTGCCGCCCGGATGGCCTCCGGAGCGCTGCGATGCCTGGAACCGGACGCTCGCCACCCGCCTGGCCGACGACGGCTTCGCCTTCTGCAGCACCACCGTATTGCGCGGGCGTACGGTACTCCGCCTCTGCCCCCTCAACCCGCGCACCACCGAAGCCGACGTGTACCAGACGCTCGACCGGCTGGCCGCCCTGGCCCGGCAACCGGCCTGAGCATCAGGTGGCCTTCGGCGTCCGGCGGGTGGACAAGCCAAAGGGCAGGTACAACGGACAGGTGCCCACAAAGCTCGTAAGCACGAACACCACGGCCAGGATGCCCAGGATGAGGGCTGCCGTCCCGGTGAGCTGCCCGGTGAAGTACAGCAGGGCGATGACCACCGCCACGACGACGCGGGCCACCCGGTCTACCGTTCCCATATTCGGTTTCATTGTGTCTACCTCCGAATGTGTTGCCGATTGATGGTAGAACGAATATCGGCTTTACAAACAGAGATAGATGCCTGCTGTTCCCCATCAACGCTGTCCGGTGAATCCTTACATCCACCTGGCACAGGAATCCATTTCGGCAGCCTGTCGTGAAACCCGTCTGCTTTTCCTGATGCCTATGAAACCGTTCGTGCTGATCGGCCTTCTCTTTTGCTGCACCGTGCAGGCCTTGTTGGCCCAGGATGTGAGCTGGGCGGCCCTCCGGCAACTGGTGCGGACCCGCTTCCCGGACGTGCCCCAGATGTCCACCGAAACGCTGGCGACCCGCCTGGCCCGCAAGGAACGAATCCTGCTGCTGGACACGCGCAAGGCCGAGGAGTACGCCGTCAGCCACCTCGCCGGGGCTATCCGGGTCGATCCGGAGGCCACTACGTTTCCGATGCTGACACAGGTTCCGAAGGATGCCATCCTCGTGGCCTACTGCTCGGTGGGATACCGGTCGTCGGAGGTCGTGCAGCGGCTGCGGCAGCAGGGGTTCCGGAATGCCTACAACCTCGAAGGTTCGATCTTCCAGTGGGCAAACGAGGGCCGCCCGGTGGTACGGGGGGAGGCCCTCGTTCGGCAGGTACACCCGTATGATGCCCGGTGGGGGGTGCTGCTCAAGGCCGAACTCCGTGCCTACACGCCCCGATGAAACCGGCTGCCTGCCTCCTCGGCCTGCTGTTGCTGGCCCCCGCCCCGCCCCCCGACCACACTATCCTCCGCGTGCGCACTGGCTTTGTAGGCACCGAGGTTTTTTTCAGCGCCACCTACACCACCGATACGGGACGACGCGGGTCGGTACAGGCCCTGCCCACGCCGAACGAGATGTGGATCGAGGGCCACGCCTTCACTGCCACGCTGCTGCCGCACGGCGACCTGCCCCGCCTCACCGTCGAGGTGCTGGCCCCTGCCCAACGCTATGGCCCCACCACCTTTACCGGGCCGGTACGCATCGAGAAAGACGGGACGGCCCTGCGCGTAACCGGCGAGATGATCCCGTAAATTTATCCAATTAGTTGTACATACAACCATTTTGCTGAAAAATCTCCCCGGTCGTGTAAACGAATCGGGCAGGGGAGGGGTCTGATGCGGCATCGTTCACCCCTACCTGGAGGCATCATGCGTGTTCATCTTTTTCCTGTGGGACTGCTCGTGCTCGGAAGCCTGGCGAATCCGGCGTGTACCTGTGCCCAGAACAACCTGTCCAGCGACGACGTAGCGGTACAGAAACAGGCCCTTTTCGCCCTTGCCCAGGCGTCGGGTGGGCAGGGACTTGCTACGTTGACCGAGGTCGCCCAGTCCCACCCCAACCGCGAATTGCGCAAGGAGGCCATCTTCTGGCTCAGCCAGCAGGGCGGCCCCGAAGCTTTGCGGACCCTCGATGCCCTCTTCGCCCGTGAAGCGGACATGGGGGTACTGAAGCAGGTGCTCTTCGCCTACACCCAGTTGCCGGAGGGGGAGGGGAAGCCCCGCCTGATGGAGACTGCACACCGTCATGCCCAGGTGGAAGTGCGCAAGGAAGCCATCTTCTGGCTCAGCCAGGACGCCGACGAGAAGGTGCTGGAACTGTTCGACGAACTGCTGGCAGGAGATGAACCCGTCGAGGTGCAGAAACAGCTGGTGTTTGCCCTCTCCCAGTTGCCCGACGAAGTAGGCGTGCCCCGCCTGATCGAGCTGGCGCGGTCGGGTCGTCAGGCCCAGGTGCGCAAGGAAGCCATCTTCTGGCTCGGCCAGCACGACGACCCGCGTGCCCGCGCGGCACTGCTCGACCTCGTCCAGGGCAAATAATCAGCAGAGGTGTCGCCATGCGTGCTGTGCAACTTATCCGCCCGTTGTGGGGATTGTGGGGACTCGTGCTGGGGCTGCATTGCAGTCCGCCCCCTGCCCTGGGCCAGACCGTCACCCGGCATCCTCGCCCGGAGGCGGCGCTGGAGGACCGCTGGGCCTGGGCGGTGGAACAGGGGCAGCGTTCCGGCACCGGGTTCTGGGTCGGCTATCAGATCACCCGGACGACCGAGGAAAACAGCTTTGTGGGCAACTGGATCGTGGTGGAGAACAGCTACCTGGTGGTCCGGCATCCCACGCTTGAGGAGCTGGTCTACGACCGCCGGACCCCGGACCGGCAGGAACCCGACGATGGGGAGGCTGCCGTCCGGCGGGAAGCCGAGCGGGCACTGAACCGGCTGGAGCACCACCGGGAGCCGCCTCGAAAGGTTCAGCGGGAAACGGCTATCCTCTTCCACTTCGCCCCGCGCCAGGGCACACCGAAAGAAGTGTGTCTCAGCGACCTGAGCCTGCATGTGGAACTGGACGGACAGCCGCTGCTCTGGCTGGAGGCCGCCGACGACACGGCCAGCCTGGCCCTGCTACGCCGCCTCTACGCCGACGTGGCCGGGGATGACCTGCGGGAAAACCTGCTCGGCGCCATTGCGCTGCACGATGATCGGCGGCAGGCCCTCTCGTTCCTGCGGGCCGTGCTGGCCGGGCGCGACGGGGCGGGCGTCCGTGCCCAGGCGGCCTTCTGGATCAGCCAGGTAGACGACCCTGCCGACGTGTCCCTGCTCGTGCAGACGGCCCGCGACGACCGTTCGGAGAAAGTGCGCGAGCAAGCAGTGTTCGCCCTCAGCCAGATGCACCACGACACCGCCACCGACGGCCTGATCGACCTGGCCCGGCACGAACCGGATACCGGGGTTCGCAAGCAGGCCATTTTTTGGCTCGGCCAGCAGGCCTCCGAAAAAGCCCTGGGCACCTTGCGGGGGCTGCTGGAAGATGAGGGTACCAACCTCGAAGTGCAGAAACAGGCCCTCTTCGCCCTTACCCAGCAAGACGACCGGACCGCTACGCCCCTCCTGATCGACGTCGCCCGGACCCATGCCAGCCGGCACCTCCGCAAGGAAGCCATCTTCTGGCTCAGCCAGCAGGACGACCCGCGTGCACTCGAAGCCCTTATCGCCCTGGCGAAAGGGCAGTAGGGTGATACTTGGGGCTTGGTGCTTGGAAAAATCCGCAAGAGATTGCCACCCCCGCCTGCGCGGGGGCAG
>CAZLRO010000312.1:0-3713 GCA_964561865.1 uncultured Rhodothermaceae bacterium
AGTCGGTGACGAAGCGGGCGATGTTGGGCGGGAGCAGGGCGTTCTCCTCCACCCATCTGCGGTTGAGCGGGGCAAAGCGGGCCTTCCACCGGGGCAGGTCGTCGAGCACGATGGCGAGCGCCTCGGCCAGCATCCGGGGCGTGAATGGATCGACGAGCCAGCCATTCACCTGGTGCCGGAACAGTTCGTGTGTGGCAGCAGTGGTATTGACGACGGGTACCGCCCCCACATACCGCCCCTCGTTGACAGCGCTGGAGAAGCCATCGTAGACAGGGGCCGAGACGAACACATCCACGAGGTGCCAGAGCTGGAGCATGTCTATCCGGTCGAGCACGTCGGCGCAGAAGCCAAAGCCGGGATGACGGGCGTGGAGGGCCTCGGCAGCCCGGCGAAAGCCCTCTGGCACGCCATAGCCCGCCGAGAACATCAGATAGTGTACGTCGGTGCGTCCCTGGTCGAGCAGCCGGGCGAACGCGGCGAGGATGATGTCGCCCTGGTAGACGGCGGTGACGCCGCGCGGGCTGCATACCACCGGCACCCCTTCGCGGAGGCCGAAGCGCGTGCGCAACGCGGCGATCCGTGCCGGGTCGGGCACAAAGTGCTCCGGCTCCAGTCCCCAGCGGTTGAGCCGGATGCGTTCCGACGGCACGTCGAAATACCGCTCCAGGGCGTCGGTGAGCACACGGTTGTCGCCCGTCACGAGGGCAGAAGCGGCCAGGGCACGGCGGACGTGGTGGCGGTAGAAGCGTCGCCGCAAGTGGAACGCGAGCCACTGGACCGGGCTGGCCTGGCCCTCCGGGTTATGCTTGTTGCGGTAGACCAGGCCCGGCGGCACTGGTGGGCCAAACGACAGCACGTCGGCCCCCATCGCCACGCTGACCACCGGGCGCACGCCAGCCCGTGCGGCCCAGACGCCATACGGGGTGATGTTGACGGGATTGATGACCTCGACCCGATGGGCCTCCAGGGCCTCGCGCAGCCCCCGCCCGCCCCACAGATACCAGCCGTAGTGGAGGCGACGACCCAGGCCGCGTGGCGGGGGCACCTGCACACATGGCACGCCCGGCACCGTGTGCGGCGTGTAGCTGAACACCGTCACCTGCACCCCTGCCTGGGCCAGTCCCTGCGCCCATTTCCGGGTGTGGAAGTTGGACGGATCGGACAGGATAGCCAGGTGCATGGGGCGGCGTGCGTTAGCGCTGGGCGAAGAATGCGCGGTGAGGCGGCAGCAGGCGGCCCATATTACTAACTTCAACCGTTTGCTTGAATCATTACAGGATAGCATGTCCGATTTCTCCACGCCGCAGCATTGCATCGTCACCGGCGGTGCCGGGTTCATTGGCTCGCACCTGGTGGATGCACTCCTGGCCCGGGGCCACGCCGTCACGGCGGTCGATAACCTCTCGACAGGGCACGCAGAGAACCTGCGCCAGGCCCGGCAAAACCCCCGTTTTCGCTTCGTTGAGGCCGATGTGTCGGACCGGCAGGTGATGGCTCCGCTCGTGGCGCATTGCGATACGTTCTGCCACCTGGCCTCGTATGTGGGCGTGAAGCTGGCCTCGCAGACGTCCAGCCAGACCATTCTCAACAACCTCCGCGCCATCGACACGGTGCTGGACCTGGCGACGCACTACAAGCCGCGCTTCCTGCTCACCTCCACCTCCGAGATTTACGGCAAGGCCCTCGATGCCGACGGGGCTGCGGCCTCGCTCCCCGAACACGCCGACCGTGTCTACGGTGCGACGGAGGTACACCGCTGGTCGTATGCAGGTGTCAAGGCCGTGGAGGAGTTCCTGACGCTGGCGAAGCACCACGAGGAAGGGCTGCACACGGTGATTGTGCGGCTGTTCAACGTCATCGGTCCGCGTCAGGTAGGGCGGCATGGCCCGGTGGTGCCGCGCTTCGTCGAGCAGGCGCTGGCCCACGAGCCGATCACGGTCTACGGCACGGGCGCGCAGCGGCGGTGCTTCACCTTCATCGACGATGCCATCCAGGCCATTCTGTTGCTGATGGAGCGGGACGACACGGCGGGCGAGGTGTTCAACGTGGGCGGGGTGGGGCCGGTGTCCGTCCGTGAACTGGCCGAGGCCATCATCCGTCTGGCTGAAAGCCGCTCGGAAATCCGGTTTGTGCCCTACGAGTCGGTCTTCGGTGCCCATTTCGAGGATGTCCACACCCGCATCCCGGACACGGGCAAGCTGGAGGCGTGGACGGGCTTTGCCATCCGCCGCAGCCTGGACGACATCCTCCAACGCATCCTCGACGCGCATCCATCACGGGTGGGCACGCCCCGCTGAGGGGGGCAGTCCCGGCAGCACGCGCACACCCAGCCGCTGCCAGACCCGCACGTACAGCCATGTGTTGCGCACGAGGAGGGTGGTCGTGTGGGCCAGCGCCGCGCCCGTCACCCCCAGCCGCGGGATGAGCAGCAGGCACAGCAGCACGTTGACAAGGGCCGCGTAGCCGTAGATTCGCATGTTGTCGTTCTGGTGGCCCGTGAGCGTGAGCAGGTAGGCCACCGGGCCGGTGACGGCATCGACGAGGTAGCCGACGACGAGCAGGCGCAGCAACCCGGTGCCGGCGGTGAACGCCGGGCCGAAGAGTGAGAGGAGGGGTACAGCCAGCAGCAACAGCAGCCCCGCCCCCAGGACTGACGGCCCCACCACCCACGGCATCGTCCGGCGCAGGATCGGTTGCAAGGCCACCGCCCCGGATTGGGCGAAGGTGGCGGCGATCTGCGGGGCTACGACGGCGCTGACGGCCTGGAGTGGCAGGCGGACGACCGTCGCCACGCGGGTGCTGGCGAAGTAGAGGCCCACCGCGTCGGTGGGATGGAAGAAGCCGAGCACGAGCACGTCGGCCTGGCCGCCGAGCAGGGTGAACGCCGTCGCCAGCAGTAGGGGAAGAGCCACCCGCAGCCAGCGGCGGACGTCGTGGCGGGGGGGTACTGTGCGGGTTTCTGGCGGCAGCGTCTGCCCGATCACGACGGCGCGCAGGAGCAGGAAACTGGTCAGCACCAGGCACAGGAGCATCATCGCCTCGTGGCTTGCCAGCGTGCCCGCCACCAGCAGCCAGCCGCCCGCCCCCACCATCATCAGCAGCGGACGCAGGGCATGGAGGGGTGCATAGGCCCAGCCCATCCGGCCGAACCCCCGCAGGATTTCGGACTGGACGGGGGCCAGCGTCAGTGCAGGCAGCGTCCATACCCCCCACAGCCACACGCTGCGGTGTGCGAACGGCGGCCCCCACCACAGGATGAGCGTAGCCATGCCTGCTATCCCGACCGAGAGCGCCAGCAGGAGCCGGATGGGGTACTGCACGAGGCCGCGCAGGCCCGCAAGGTCGCCTTCGGCGCGGCAGGCGGGCAGGAACCGCAGCACCGCACCGGGGAGGCCCAGACCCAGCAGCGTGCCCGCCGTCGCCACCCAGGCATACACCAGGTTATAGGCCCCGTACCCGGCTGCCCCCAGCCAGCGCCCCAGCAGCACCTGTGCCACATAGCCCAGCAGCAACCCGCCCGCCTGCACCCCAAACACCAGCACCGCCCCGCGCCGGAGACGCTGCACAGGGGTACGGCCTGAGGGGTGGGGAACGTTCGCGGCCTTCACTTCGGGATGCCTCGCGTGGAGAACGCCGCACCGGCAACACCCGTGCCGACATGGCCTTTCACATCCAGTGTGCCTGTTTATTTCACCTGCGCAATCTTGACCAGG
>CAZLRO010000313.1:0-3703 GCA_964561865.1 uncultured Rhodothermaceae bacterium
GACCCTGATGAGATCGACCCTGATGAGATCGACCACAAGCCTGCCCCCTGTCATTTCTGTTCCAGCAACCTACGGTTTCACTGCGGTGCAATCTCCCTTCGGTCGATGTTCCGCGAAGGCGGGAAGAAGGCGGGGGTGGCAATCTCTTGCGGATTTTGCCAAGTACCAAGCCCGAAGCACCAAATACCCGCCAATCGCTAACGGCTAACAGCTATCTTCCCAAGTATCAACCATCCAAACCACGAAGAAGCAATGGATACAAGCGCTGTGGCCGTGGAGACGAAACGGCTGTACAACTTCTCGGCGGGGCCGGGTGCCCTGCCAGTCGAGGTGTTGCGTGAGGCACAGGAGGAGATGCTGGTCTACCGGACTGCCGGGGCCTCGGTGATGGAGATCAGCCACCGCTCGCCCGAATATGATGCCATCACCGCCTCGGCGGATGCACTCCTGCGCAAGCTCCTGGGCCTGTCGGACGACTGGAAAATCCTGTTCCTCCAGGGCGGGGCCTCGTTGCAGTTCTACATGGTGCCGCTGAACTTCCTGCCGAAGGACGGGTCGGCAGACTACCTCGTCACTGGCTCGTGGGCGAAGAAGGCGCACAAGGAAGCGAAGTTCGTCGGGGCGGCGCGCGTGGCGGCCAGCAGCGAAGACCGGGCCTTCGCCTACATCCCCAGGCCGGAGACGTGGGACCTCGACCCGAACGCGGCCTACCTCCACTACACGTCCAACAACACCATCTATGGCACCCAGTTCGCCACCGAGCCGCGGGTGGACGTGCCGCTCGTGTGCGACGCCTCCAGCGACTTCCTCAGCCGCCGCATCGACACTGACCACTACAGCCTGATCTACGCCGGGGCACAGAAAAATATCGGTCCGGCCGGGGTGACGGCGGTACTCGTGCGGTCGTCGTTCCTGGCACGGCGCAACCAGCCACTGCCGACGATGCTGGACTACGGCACCCACGTGGATACCCTGTTCAACACGCCTCCGGTCTTCGCCGTCTACCTCGTCGAGAAGGTGTTGCGCTGGCTCGATGGCCTCGGCGGGCTGGCGGTGATGGAAGAAATAAATGACCGCAAGGCGGCCACGCTCTACGCCCGCATCGACCGGACGGGCTTCTACACCGGCACCGCCGATGCCGATTCGCGCTCGAAGATGAACGTCACCTTCAAACTGCCCACAGAAGAGCTGGACAAACGGTTCGTCGCCGAGGCAAAGCAGCACGGCATGGTCGCGCTCAAGGGCTATCGCTCGGTAGGTGGCATCCGCGCCTCGATCTACAACGCCGTCTCCCAGGAAGCGGTCGATACCCTCGTCTCCTTCATGGACGAGTTCGAACGCACCAACGGATGATGGGATTTTGGATTGCGGATTCTGGATTGCGGGTTTCGGATCATGTCATTGCGAGGAGCGCAGCGACGGGACAATCTCGACGTTGAAATTGCTTCGACGCTGCTGCCCGGTGGCGACGTGGTGATGACACGTTTGGGAAGGTTGCTGCTCTCTTCCCAAGCACCTGTAGGGGCGAAGGTCCTCTTCGCCCTCCAAGCACCACAACCCCGAAAGTCCCCTCTGCCAGAGGGGTGTGTTACAGCGGTTGCACTGGCACCTGCGTTGCGGTCAGCCGTGCACCACACCCCGTCCCGCCCGTCTTGCGCCGTGCGGGCCACCCCTCTCAAGAGGGGAATTTCGGATTTCTCCAAGCATCAAGCACCAAGTCCCAAGCACCTGTAGGGGCGAAGGCCCTCTTCGCCCTCCAAGTCCCAAGCACCAAGTACCAGCCAACAGCTAACGCCTAACAGCAATCTTCCCAAACACCAAACGCCCATGTCTGTCGCCAAGGTTACCGAAATCATCGCCTCCTCGCCGAACAGCTTCGACGAGGCCATCCGGGTCGGGATCGACCGGGCCAACAAGACGCTCGACCAGGTCAAGGGGGCGTGGGTGAAAGACCAGAAGGTGGTCTGCGAAGACGGCAAGATCGTCGAGTACCGTGTGGTGATGAAGGTGACGTTCGTGCTGCGCGGATAGTGGTTTTCACCTTGAATCTGCACGGTCAGCTGCATCCTCCGCGTTAACTTGCCACCATCGCATGAACGCGGGAGGACTTATGGCGGACACCTCGGAGGCACGGGTGCGGGTGCGGTTTGCGCCCAGCCCGACGGGCTATCTCCACATCGGCGGGTTGCGCACCGCCCTGTACAACTACCTGTTTGCACGGCAGCACAGGGGTCAGTTCCTTCTGCGCATCGAGGACACCGACCAGGAGCGGTTCGTGCCGGGGTCGGAAGACGACATCCTCGTGTCGATGCGCTGGGCGGGCCTTGCCTATGATGAAGGGCTGGGCGTGGGCGGGCCGCATCCGCCGTACCGCCAGTCCGAGCGTAAGGCACTGGGGGTGTATGAGCGCTACGCATGGCAGTTGGTCAACGCGGGCTACGCCTATGTTGCGTTCGACACGGCGGAGGCGCTGGAAGCGGCCCGTGCCGCCGATCCCACCTTCCGCTACGATGCCCGGACGCGGCTGCGGATGCACAACGGTGAGACGCTCTCTGCGGGCGAACTGGAGGGCCTAATCGCTTCAGGCCAGCCCTACGTAATCCGGCTGAAGGTGATGCCCGGCGAGACGATCCGGTTCACCGACCAGATCCGGGGCGAGGTGGCGTTCAACACCAGCGAAGTAGACGACCAGGTGCTCGTCAAAAGCGACGGGATGCCCACGTATCACCTGGCGAACGTGGTAGACGACCACGAGATGGGCATCACGCATGTCATCCGGGGGGAGGAGTGGCTGCCTTCCACCCCCAAGCACCTGCTGCTCTACCGTGCCCTCGGCTGGCGGCCACCCGTGTTCGCGCACCTGCCGTTGATCCTGAGTCCCACCGGCGGCAAGCTCTCCAAGCGCAACGCCGAGCAGATGGGCATCCCCGTCTCGGTCGTGCAGTACCGCGAGGCAGGCTACGAGCCGGAGGCGCTGGTCAACTATCTGGCGTTCCTCGGCTGGAACCCCGGCACCGAGCAGGAGCTGTTCACGCTGGACGAACTGGTGACGGCGTTCCGCCTCGACCGCGTGGGTGCGGCGGGCACCCGGTTCGACCTCGACAAGCTGCGGTGGTACAACGGCCAGTACCTGCGGCGGCTCAGCCCGGAGGCGCTGGCGGCGAAGGTGCGTCCGTCCCTCGAAAAACACGGTTTCCAGCCCGACGACGCCTACCTGCACGCTGTCGTCGAACTCATGCGCGAGCGCCTGGCGATGGCAGGCGACCTCGCCGCGGATGCCGCCTATTTCTTTGTCGATCCCGACACCTACGACCCAAAGGCTGTCGAGAAGAACTGGAAGCCGGAGGCTGCGGCACTGCTCGCGGACTATGCCCTGACGCTGGAGGCCCTTGAGACCTTCACCGCCGAGACGACCGAGGCGGCCTTGCGGTCGCTGGCCGAGGCGAGAGGCGTCGGGGCGGGCAAGCTCATCCACCCGGCCCGGCTGGCCGTCAGCGGGGTGCCCACCGGGCCGAGCCTGTTCCACCTGATGGAAGTGCTGGGCCGCGACGTTTGTCGGCGCCGCATCCACCGGGCGGTGGCAGTGCTGGGGCACTAGCTCCGGGCCGACTCCAGGTGTTCGGGGGTGTGGAGCACCGTGTGGCTTTCCAGGATGTGGCGGTGAAACGAAGGGGGGAGCGTAGCCCAGTCGAGCAACTCTACG
>CAZLRO010000314.1:0-3641 GCA_964561865.1 uncultured Rhodothermaceae bacterium
CTCGCTCGAAGGGGCCGAGACGGTGGTGCCTATGCTGGACATGGTGCTCTCCCATGCCGCCGACCGGAAGGTGCAGGAGGCGGTCCTCGGCATGGCCCATCGTGGCCGGCTCAACATCCTCGCCAACATCTTCAACAAGCCCTACGAAAAGATTTTCAGCGAGTTTGAAGGCAATGTGGATGTGACGACGATGCAAGGCTCCGGCGACGTGAAGTACCACCTGGGTGCGGTGGGCGTACACGAGTCGCCCGCGGGCAGCCGGATCACCATCACGATGGCCTCCAACCCCAGCCACCTGGAGGCCGTCAACCCGGTAGTGGAGGGGATGGCGCGGGCACGGCAGGACCTGTTGCGGCAGCAACACGGTGGTGCCGAAGAGGCCAACCTCGATGCGGTACTGCCCATCCTGCTGCATGGCGATGCCGCCTTTGCCGGGCAGGGGGTGGTGGCCGAGACGCTGAACCTGAGCCAGCTCCCCGGCTATCGGACCGGGGGTACCATCCACATTGTCATCAATAACCAGATCGGCTTTACCACCAGCCCGGAGGACGCCCGTAGTTCCACCTACGCGACCGACGTGGCGCGGATGATCCAGGCCCCCATCTTCCACGTCAACGGCGACGACCCGGAGGCCTGTGTCCGCATTGCCCGCATCGCCTTCGAGTACCGGCAGCGGTTCAATAAGGATGTGGTGATCGACATGCTCTGCTACCGGGTGCGCGGCCACAACGAGGGCGACGAGCCGATGTATACCTCGCCCGTGCTCTACCGGAAGATTGAGTCCAAGCGTTCGGTGCGCAAGCTCTACACCGAGCTGCTGCTGCGCCGGGGCGACCTCACGCCCGAAGAGGCCGAGCAGATGCTGCGCGAGTTCAGTGCGCTGCTGCAAGACGCCTACGACAAGACCAAGGCCCTCAAGACGAAGGATGCCACGAAGGACTTTCAGCGTCGCCGCGACGAGCACATGCCTTCCTCGCCCGAGACAGGGGCCTCGGCAGCACACCTGGAAGCCGTCGTGCACGCCCTCCAGCAGTTTCCCGAAGGGTTCACCGTACACCCCAAGCTCGTCAAACAGTTCGAGCAGCGGGCTTCGATGTATTTCCAGAAAGGCAAGATCGACTGGGGCTTTGCCGAGGCGCTGGCCTTCGGCACGCTGCTGCTCGACGGCACGACGGTACGCCTCTCCGGGCAGGACTCGCGCCGGGGCACCTTCAGCCACCGCCATGCCGTCGTCTACGACCAGCAGAAAGGGGACGAGTACATCCCGCTCAACCACATCCGCGACGGACAGGCCCGCCTCCTCATCTACGACAGCTTCCTCTCGGAATATGCTGTCTGCGGGTTTGAATACGGCTATTCGGTGGCGAACCCGGAGGCGCTCGTGCTCTGGGAAGCCCAGTTCGGCGACTTTTCCAACGGTGCCCAGATTATCTACGACCAGTTCATGGCCGCCGCCGAAGAGAAGTGGGGGCAGACCTCCTGCCTCGTGCTGCTCCTGCCGCATGGCTTCGAGGGGCAGGGGCCGGAGCACTCATCGGCCCGCCTGGAGCGCTTCCTGCAACTCTGTGCCGAGAACAACCTCATCGTTGCCAACTTCTCGACCCCGGCCAACTACTTCCACGCCCTGCGCCGCCAGGTGAAGCAGCAGGCCCGGAAGCCGCTCGTGGTGATGGCCCCCAAAAGCCTGCTGCGGCATCCGATGGCCGTCTCGCACCCGGACGAGTTCCGCCAGGGCACCGTCCGCGAGGTCATCCCGGCCACCACAGACCCTGCGATGGCCCGGCGGCTCGTGTTCTGTAGCGGCAAGGTCTACTACGACCTGCTCGCCCTTGCCGAGCAGCATCCGGCGGAGGCGACCCAGGTAGCCATGGCACTCATCGAGCAGCTTTACCCGTTCCCCGCCGCTCAGGTGCAGGCCGAGCTGGAACGCTACCGTGCTGTAGAAGCGGTGCTCTGGGTGCAGGAAGAACCCGCCAACATGGGGGCCTGGACGTTCCTGCGTCCCCGCCTCGACGACCTGCTGGAAGCGATGTACGGGGATTGTACCCACCGCGTGCAGTACGCAGGCCGTCCCGCCAGTGCCAGCCCTGCGGTGGGCAGTGCCGCCGTCCACGCCCTGGAACAAGCCGACCTGTGTCGGCGGGCGCTGGGGCTGTAGGCGCCCCGGTCGAACGGATCGGAGACGCCGCCCTGCGGTCGATGCCCAAGGGTCTCTCTGCAAAAGACTGCAAAAGACGAAAGGCAACCCTGTCGTGGAGGTTGCCTTTGCGAAAAGGGGGGCGCAGCCGGTTTACAGGAGGTTGCGCTTGCGGGCACTGCGGGCGGCTTTCTCCCGTGCCAGGCGCTTCTCCTCGGAAGGCTTCGTGTAGGCCATGTTGGCCCGGAAGATGCGCAGGATGCGGCTACGGTTCACCGCACGCTTGAAGCGGCGCAGGGCACGGTCGATAGACTCGTTATCGCGGACTTTGATTCCTACCGGCAAGATAACCTCGCTGTGTTTACGGGTGGTGATGCTGCAAAAAGGGCCTTAAAGATAAACCAGCCCAACTCCAAAAACAACCGGCTTCTGCAAAGGTTTTGTCAGGATTGCAGCGCAGCATGGAGCCGCCCCGTTCAGGCGACCTGGTGCAGGGCGGCGGAGAGTTCTTCCTGCCGGAAGGGCTTGGCGAGGTGGGTGGTGAAGCCTGCGGCGCGCAGGTGGTTCGCTTCTTCCGGAAGGGTGCCGGTGGTCAGGGCAATGGCCGGGGTGTGCTGGTACTGCGGCAGGGCGCGCAGCCGTCGCAGCACGTCCAGCCCGGTGAGGTGGTCTTTCAGGTGGAGGTCGAGCACGAGGAGGTCGAACCGGTCGCGGACAGCCAGGGCCAGCGCTTCCCGGGGCGCCTGGGTGGTCCGACAGTCCCACTCAGCCTCCAAGAGTTTCCGTAACAGCCGCTGCGTCTCCCGGTGGTCTTCCAGCACCAGCACCTTGCGCCGCCGCTCCGCCGACGGCATCACCGGTGCTGGAGGGGACGGGCAGCGGGCCGGGGCCGGTGCAGCCTGGCAAGGCAGCGTGACCGTGAAGACGCTGCCGACATGCTTGGTGCTCTCCACCGCGATACCGCCCTGCAGCAGTGCCACCAGCCGCTGCGTCAGGGCCAGCCCCAGGCCGGTGCCCTCATGTGCCCGGTCCAGCCCGGCGGATTCCTGCTGGAACTCCCCAAACAGGTGCGGGAGGAAAGCCGGGGCGATCCCGATGCCGGTATCCCGGATGCGCAACTGGAAGCAGGTCTCGTCGGAATCCAGTTCGACGGTCACCTGGCCCTGGTGGGTGAACTTGATGGCATTGCCCACCAGGTGGTGCAGGATGTAGTGCAGGGCCATCCGGTCGGTCGTCACTCCTTGTTCGGGCCTGTGGGAGACGAACACCAGCGGGAAGCCCTTCTCCTCGCTGGCTCCCCTCAGCGTCGAGAGCACCGTGCGTACTTCCTCCACCATTTCAAACGGCTCCGGGACGAGGGGGCGCTGGTTGGATTCGAGCCGGGCCAGCTCCAGCACAGTGTTGATCGTGTCCATCAGCCGGCGGCCATTGGCAGCGATCATCTGGGCAAATTCGGCCTGTTGCGGGTCGATTTCCGCTTGCAGGACCTGGGCAAACCCGATGA
>CAZLRO010000315.1:0-3605 GCA_964561865.1 uncultured Rhodothermaceae bacterium
GTGGGGGTGAACCGGGGGCGATCCCGTTTTCTACAACACGTCGGAGCTATTCCCCACGCCTGTGGGGGTGAACCGGAGGGGGCAGCCGCATGAACACGAGGGCAGAACTATTCCCCACGCCTGTGGGGGTGAACCGGGTATCCGCATCGTGAACAACTGGTTTTTTAACTATTCCCCACGCCTGTGGGGGTGAACCGGCTTTCGAGCAGGAACAGGCCCGCCTGTTGCACTATTCCCCACGCCTGTGGGGGTGAACCGCGTAACTACCAAAAGCACTCCTCCATCAGCATCTATTCCCCACGCCTGTGGGGGTGAACCGCGCTCGTGTTCCCGCTGGAAGGGGCCGACCCCCTATTCCCCACGCCTGTGGGGGTGAACCGGACGCGACGACCCCGCCTCATCTGCGCCGGGCATCCCAGCGGCGGGGTGGGGACAGCAGCGCAAAGGGGACGAGCAGGGCGTAGACGGCCAGCAACAACTCGCCGAGCGGCAGCCAGGGCCGCAGGTCACGGGCCTGGAAATGGCGGAAAGCCGGACCAAGCAGCACGCCTTGTCCCAGCCATTTGAGCGCCAGCAGCCCTACCCCGCCCCAACCCAGTCCCCAGGGTGCCAGCCACAGCAGCACGTTGGTGGCATGGAAGAGCCGCAGATGGTACTGGAGGGCACGGGCATAGAACGGGCTGGTCGCCACATGCCGGCGCTTCTGCTGGAACCATGCGGGCCAGGTAGACGGGGCCGGGCTGGGCACGAACGCAGCGGGGTCTGCCACCCAGGCCAGCGTAGCCGCATTGCGTCGGGCCACCTCCTGCACCAGCAGGTCGTCGTCGCCGCTGAGGACGTGGTGGGAGTGGGCGAAGCCGTCGATGGCCTCGAAAACCGCACGGGGATAGCTGAGGTTGCGCCCGGCGGCGGTGTAGGGACGGCCCCATCCGATGGCGGCGGCGGCGCTGAAAGCCGTCAGCAGGGTCTCGTAGCGGATGAACCGGTTCAACAGCCCTGGCTCCCGGAAGAACGGCCCATAGCCGACCAGCACGGCAGGCGCGGATAGCGCACCATGCCACCGGGCCAGCACCATCAGCCAGTCCGGCCCCGGCACACAGTCGGCGTCGGTGAAGGCCAGCAGCCGATGCCGGGCCGTGGCGATGCCCTGCGTGAGGGCGTGCTTCTTGCGCGGCCACTGCGGAACACCCACCTGCACCAGCCGGAACCGTGCATCGAGGGCGGCCTGCTGCCGGACGAGGTCGGCGGTGCCGTCGGTGGACGCATCATCGACCACGACCACCTCGAAGTCCGGATGCGTCTGCCGGGCCAGGGCGGCCAGCAGGGCAGGCAACCGCGCCGCCTCGTCCCGCGCCGCGACGACCACGCTGACAGACGGCAGCGGGATCGCCTCCCCACTGGCGTTTCCTACAGCCGTCGCCCGGCGCAGCACCCGCTGGAACCCACGTCCGAGCAGGAGCCAGTAGCCCACCTGCACGGCAAAGGCCAGCCCGAAGACCAGCAACGCCGTCATCGCACGACCTCCCGACTCTTCCAGGTGTATCCCCCCAGGATGCCCGCGGTGCTGGCCGCCAGGATATACACGATCTGGAACGGCTGGGTGGGCACCAGCCAGGCCAGCCAGGCGAGACGCCCAAAGTGGGCGGTGGCCTGGCCCAGGACGGCGGCCTCGGCCACCAGCTTGACGGCGAAGGCCAGGAGTAGCGGAGGCAAGAGGCCAGGGAAAAACAGCGACGCGGGAAAGCCGATGAGCAAGGCCAGGAAAAACAGGTAGAACACCCCGTTGAGCCACACCACCCCCCGTTGCCGATACGACAGGTTCTTCGAGGCCCAGCGCCGCCGTTGGGCGAAAAACGCCCGCACCGTCGGCTGCGGAGAGGTCTCCACCACCGCGTTCGGGTCGGCACAGAAGCGGACTTGCCAGGCAGTCTCGGTGGCAACCTTCTGCAGGAACAGGTCGTCGTCGCCGGAGGTCCTGTGCAGCAGGTCGCGGTAGCCGCCTACCTGGTCGAAGACCTGTCGGCGGTAGGCCAGGTTCGCCCCGCTGCACAGGATGGGGTGGCCCAGGCCGATGGCCCCGGCCCCGACGGCCACCAGCCCCAGAAACTCCAGCGCCTGCATCTGGTCGAACGGACGCGCCCCGGCCCGCAGGAGCACCGGCCCAGCCACCAGCCCGGTAGCCTCGTCGAAGCAGGAGACCATCGTCCGCAGCCAGTGTTTCGGGACCACCGTGTCGGCGTCGGTCGTCAGGAGGAGGTCGCCCCGTGCACGGGCGATCCCCCGTTCGAGGGCGTGCTTCTTGTGCGCATGGGCCGGGGCCTCGGCGGCGGTGAGCGTGAGCAGACGCAGCCGCTCCGGTGCTTCCAGCCCAGCCTTACCCGCCATCACCGCCTGCCGCTGCCGGGCCTGTAGGTGCCGCACCCGTGCCCCCGTGCCATCGGTCGACTGGTCGTCGACAACCACCACCTCGAACCGTTCCGCCGGGTAGTCATTCGCCAGGATCGACCGGAGACAGGTTTCGATGTGGGCGGCCTCGTTCCGGGCCGGCACCACCACCGAGATGAACGGCAGCGGCCTGGCTACCGGCTTCGACGACCGCACCACCCGCCGGAACCCCACCGCAAATGCCGTGATGGGCAAGGCATAGCCCAGCGCCAGCACCACCAGCACGATCCAGATGAGCAGCATGAAACCCTTGCGCGGATGAACAGTTGCGCCGAAGATCGACACATCCGCCGCCTTCCTCCAACTCAGGCCATCCCCTTGCCCACCTTTTCATGCAGCACCGGCCTCAGCGAAACTGCCGGTCGGTGGCCGCCTCTACCTCCTCCCGGCTCACCACCCGCCAGTTCGGAGTGGTCAGGCTGTGGTTGTCGTTGCGCCGGAACGTGGCCTTCAGAAACAGTTCCTTGTCCGAACTGCCCGGCGCTTCGGCATACGAAAACGCACCCCAGTGAAACACCCAGGTAGCACCCGCCGGGTCAAGGCCAAACTCGCGCCCGATCTGTTCCACCAGGTACCGGGCATCGGCCACAATGGTAGGACCATCGTTAGCCGCTACTTCCTGTAACACCACTGTGTGGGGCCGCTCCAGCTCCTGGGGGACGTGGTACACCTGCATCCGGCAGGATCCCGTCTTGCCATAGCCTTTCCAGGCAAACGTGGTGTCGGCCAGCAACTGGGCCTGGGCGGTCGCTACCGGCAACAGGCCACCGAGCAACAATCCCAACGAAAGTATCCGAACGCAACGCATAACATCAACCAGCTTAACAACGAGAAAGGCCGGGACGCACAGCTTGTTGCGACAGGGCTGCACCCGATCTTGTTCGCAACCGCCCCGGGGAAAGCACACGACTAGTCGGCCAGGCACCGCCTGCCACAACCCCTTCACCCTGATTTCAAAAAAGACGGGCGTTTATGCCGGTCGTTGGATTCCCGCCTCCCAAGCCCTACACTGTCCCATCACCGCCGCGATCTGGGCGATGCCGGCCGCCGACATGGTCGCCTGGTTGTAGAAGATCCGGCCGAAGTGGTCGCGGTCGGGAAACACCTCGTCCTGGTTGGGCAGGTTCGCGCCTCCCGAGTCCAACAGGTAGATGCAGGGC
>CAZLRO010000316.1:0-3582 GCA_964561865.1 uncultured Rhodothermaceae bacterium
GACCGTGAAGAAGTGAGTAACCAGCACCTCGTCGATAATCCTGCGATCGAACGCCGCCGCCGGGAGCTGCTGGAGTACTGCCGGGACGATGCCCAGCCGCGGCCGTGGAACGAAACCAGCATCAGTCAGCAAATCTCTGAACTCAACAAGCTCCTGGATAAACATCCGCTGGCGGCCAAGTATCTGAAGATCACGGGGCAACGCGGGCGGGATGATACCCGCTACTACTGGCCCAATGGTCGCCCCTCGTTGAAAGCGCACACCCGGCAGGTCACCGACCTGATGCCCTGGCCCCTCTCGTCCATTCCCCTCAACGCCTGACTGCCATGCTCGATGGCCTTCGCTTTGGCCGCTTCCGCTTCCACCTTCAGTGTCTGACGGCCATCGACCTGGGGACGCTTCCCGGCTCGACGCTTCGCGGGGCCTTCGGTGGAGTGTTCCGAAACCAGGTCTGTCTTACCCGCCAGCCTGCCTGCACCGGCTGCCTGTTGCGTTCCCATTGCAGTTATGGGTATCTGTTCGAACCTTCGGCAAAGGGGACGGGTGTGCTCCAGCACGAGCAGGCCCCCCGCCCCTTTATCTTCGAAGCCCCGGAAGAAGCCCGCCAGGTACTCCAGTCCGGAGACACCCTTGTCTTCACCCTGGTGCTCATCGGGCGTGCTATTGAGTTGCTGCCCTATTTTGTGTTCGTCTTTCACCGTCTGGAAGAAACGGGCCTCGGACGCGGGCGTCACCACAACCAGGGACGCTTCCGCCTGGTGGCCCTGGAAGCGGAACAGCCCGGCGGGGGCTGGCAGCCGGTGTTCGATCCTGCCAGCCAAAGCCTGGTGCCGGAACTGCCAGTCTTTACCACGGAGGCGGTCCTGCGCCGGGCTACCCAGCTTTCCGCCGACCGCTTGCAGATGCACTTCCTGACGCCCTTGCGCCTCTACGCCGAGGGGCGGCTCATCCGCAACATCGAGGCCCACCATGTGATCCGTGCCCTGCTGCGCCGCCTCTCGGCCCTCCTTGCGGTGCATTGCGGCCAGTCTCTGGAGCTGGATTTTCCGGCGGTGGTAGCCCATGCCGAGACCATACGGTCGAAGGCGCATTTTACCTGGCAGCAACAGGGTCGCTACTCGAGCCGCCAGCAACGGGTGATTGAGATGGACGGCTACACCGGCACCCTTACGCTCTGGGGTACCCTGGCACCGCTCTTGCCCTTGCTCGCTGCGGGCGAGTGGCTGCACGTGGGCAAGGGCTGTGTCATGGGCCTGGGGCGGTACCACCTCTCGGTTCCATGAGAGAGGCTCCCGCATGACGCCCACCTTTCCCGAGGTCGTGGACGAGGCCGTGCCGGTGACCGTCGTGGCCGAGGCTGCGGCATGCCTGCGCCGGGCCTGGTACCGGCTGGTGGAGGGCTACGCCCCCCCGCCGGTGGCCCCCCCTGAAACGTCCGGACTCGCCGGGGCCATCCTGTCCTCGGATGCCTGGCACCTGACCTCCGTTGCCGACGATGTGGCCGAGGAGCAGGCAGTAGGTGGGGTGCTCCGTCGTTATCCTGTTGTGCGAACCGATACCCCGGACGTCGTCGCACAGGTCCGGCTCTTTGCCGAGGGGTTGCTCCTCGAAGAAGCCCTGGGGCAATCGGTATCCCACGGCTATATCGAAGCGCCGGGCACCGGGGCGCGGCAGCTCGTCCCCTTTACCGAGGCGCTGCGGGCACAGTTCGAAGAAGCACATGCAGCAGTGTTGGCGATGCGCGACGCCGACCGCATCCCCCCGCCGGTGGCCGACGAGCGGTGCCCACCCTGTCCGCTCCTTGAGGTCTGCCTGCCGTTTGAGGTGCAGGCCCTGCTGCATCCCGAAGCCCCGCCGCCCCGTGTGGTCCCGCGCGACACGTTGGCCCGCACCCTGTATGTGGATGCCCCTGGCAGCATGGTACGCCTCCAGGCGGGTCAACTGATGGTAGAACAGCGGGATGAGGCGGGCACACGCCAGACCCTGGCCCGGCTGCCGGCCGTCTCGGTGGAGCGCGTCCTGCTCGTGGGCCACGTCCAGGTATCTACCCAGGCGCTGCACACCTTGCTGGCCCAGGGGGTTGAGGTGATGCTGATGACGGCCTGGGGCCGGCTCAAGGGGCGGCTCTCGCCGGTGTGGCACCCCAACGCCCACCTGCGGCTGCACCAGTACGGATACCACCAGCAGGGAAGCCTCTCGATGGCCCGTGCCTTTGTGGCCGGGAAGATCGAGAACTACCGTGTCCTCCTGCTGCGCTATGCCCGGCGGGGGGCAGACGCCCTGCTGGCCGGGGCGGCCCGGCAACTCCAGGCCCTGCGCCGGCCCCTGGCCGAAGCCCCCGACCTGGCTACCCTGATGGGGCTGGAAGGGCACGGCAGCCGGGTATGGTTCGGGCAGTTTGGACGACTGATCCGTGCATCCGGATTCGAATTCACCCACCGCAGCCGTCGCCCCCCCCGCGATCCGGTCAATGCCCTCCTCAGCTTTGCCTATGCGCTGCTGCTCGGCGATGTCCTCTCTGCGTGCCAGGTGGCCGGGCTGGATCCCTACATCGGGTTTCTGCACCGACCCCGTTACGGCAGGCCCGCCCTGGCACTCGACCTCATGGAGGAGTTCCGGCCCGTCGTGGCGGATTCGGTGGTGCTCACCCTGCTCAACACCGGTATGATCCAGCCTGAACATTTTGAGGAGAAACTCGGCGGGGTCTATCTCAACGAGTCCGGGCGCAAGACCTTCTACCGCGCCTGGAATGACCGCCGTAGGGAGGAGGTCCTGCATCCGGTCTTTGGCTATCGCTTGCCCTACCACCGCATCATCGAGGTACAGGCGCGCCTGCTTGCCCAGGTGCTGACCAGCGGGGGGGCAACCACCTACCGGCCCTTTGCTATCCGATAGCCATGCACCACCATGCCCGCGCCATGCAGTACCTGCTGGTCTGCTACGACATTGCCCAGCCCCGCCGCCTCCAGAAGGTAGCCCGCCTGCTGGAAGGGTATGGGCAACGCCTCCAGTACAGTGTGTTCCTCTGCTACCTGGCCCCACCGTTGCTGGCTCAGCTCAAGGACCGCGCTGCACGGCTGATGCACCCCGACGAAGACAGCATCGTTTACATCCCCTTGTGTGGGGTCTGCCACGACGCCATCGAGGTGTACGGCCACCGGGACTTGCCGCCGGTGGATGCCACTTGCGTGATTGTCTAGCCGGCTTGCAATACAGAACCCCGTGTCTTATCTTGCGCGAGTGCCTTCGGTGTGCTCAAAACTCCAGGAGGTGCTCGCGTTTTTTGCAACCCCTGTTTTTACAGGATGTTTCGGCCTGTACGGGAACCTGAAATGGGGTGCCAGGAACCGCTGTTGACCCCTGTTGCGGAAGGGCTCTCGCAAAACAGCCTCAAAGTCCTTGCGGCACAAGGGGTTTCAGCGGCAGGCTTGAAAGACTTGCCTCGATTTAGAGAGGATTTAAACTTTCGACAAGGAGTGGTGGGCATGTGCCGTTGCCTATCTTTAAAGACTTGCCTCGTTTTAGAGAGGATTGAAACCGCCAACTGGACACGGGCCGACTTTTTCCTCTCGACCTTGAAAG
>CAZLRO010000317.1:0-560 GCA_964561865.1 uncultured Rhodothermaceae bacterium
CATACGCCAGCCCCATGCGTTTCAGGCTCTGGTCGAGGCTGGCGACGAGGTACTTGCGGGATCCCCATTCGCCATACGGCCCCGGCCACATCCGGTAGCCCGCCTTCGACGAGATGATCAGTTCGTCGCGGTAGGGGTGCAGGTCCTGCACCAGCATACGCCCAAACGCCTCCTCTGCGGATCCCGGCGGCGGCCCGTAGTTGTTGGCGAGGTCGAAGTGGGTGATGCCCAGGTCGAAGGCCCGCAGCACCATCGCCCGGCCGTTCTCGTAAGGATCAACCCCGCCGAAGTTGTGCCATAACCCCAGCGAGATGGCCGGAAGCTGGAGCCCGCTCCGCCCTACCCGGCGGAACAGCAGACGGTCGTATCGATCAGCAGCAGCAAGGTAGGACATGGGAATGGATTTGGGATTGCGGATGGTGGATTGGGGATTGCAGGTTGCCGATCCCGGATCATGTCATTGCTTCGTCGTGGTGGATGGAAAGGGATGGACCACGACGGAGCAAAAACGGCAGTGTAACCGGCAAAATATTAAAATTGAAAATAATACAATGATGGGC
>CAZLRO010000317.1:570-3512 GCA_964561865.1 uncultured Rhodothermaceae bacterium
TTGGGGTTTGGGGTTTTCCGGGTTCCCGACCCGTGACATTGTCTTTGCTCCGGCTTGTCCCAACAATTGAGATCGATCACGACGAAGCAATCTCGACAGTGAACCCGGCAATATAGTCAATTTGACTATAATCCATGCTGGGGCAAACGCGGCCATCTCGACACTGCTGCCCGGTGGAAAGGGCGAGATCACGTCGTCAGCCTGACGGCTTCCTCGTGATGACACGATGGGTAAGTTACTGCCCTCTTCCCAAGCCCCCGTAGGGGCGAAGGTCCTCTTCGCCCTCCAAGCCCCAAGCACCCAACCCGCTTCTCAGGGCTGGTACGACACAAACGCGAAGGCCCGGCTGTCGGGTGCCCAACTGGGCACGTTGATCGTCCCTTGCCCACCGGTAAAGCGGCACAGTTCCCGAACAGTACCCGTCTGGAGGTCCATCAGCAGCAGCATCACATTCTGGTCCGGGGGATGAGAACCGGGGTCAATCTCGTCGAGATACGTCAGGAACACCAGCCACCGGCCATCGGGGGAGGGATGGGGAAACCAGTTGTTGTAGGGATTGTCGGTGAGCTGCACGGGGTCGCTGCCGTCAGGCCGCATCCGCCAGATCTGCATCCGCCCAGTGCGGACGCTGTTGAAGTAGATGTACTGTCCATCCGGGGCATAATCCGGGCCATCGTCGAGGCCGGGGGTATCAGTGAGGCGCTGCTCGGCTCCACCCTCCACCGGGATGGTGTAGATATCGTACTCACCATTGCGTTGTCCCACGAAGGCGAGCGTACGGCCATCCGGCGACCAGCCGTGCCAGTACGAGGGAGCCTTTGTGGTGACCTGGCGCGGTGTGCCGCCCGTGAGCGGCACCACATAGATCGTAGCGTTGTCGCCGGTGGGTTGCTCGCCGTTGTGGTGGCTGATCGCCAGCCACTGGCCGTCCGGCGACACCCCGTGGTCGTTGTTGTTGAACCGGGCGAAGTCGGTCGGGATTTCCACCGGGGTTCCGCCGTCCACCGGGATGCGGTAGAGCCGCCCCTGCTGGTTGAAGATCAGGTGGTGCCCGTCTTTGGTCCAGTTGGGGGCCTCGAACCGCCCGGCGGCCCGGTACACCACCCGCCGCTGGCCGGTGGCGAGGTCAAGGATTTCGAGCCGGCTTTCCACCGTCGTGGCAGGGGTCTGGCTGTAACCGGTTGCGGATCCGCAGGCCCACAGGACCATCAGCATGACGCAGCAACAGGGGATACGCATGGCGTTTCGGCATTGCGGAAAGAGCGGGTACAGGATAGGCGTCTCCGGGCGAAAAGGCAAGCCGCCCAGCCCCCTTTTGATTAAACAGGCGCCCCTTGTTCAAGGGCTTTCGCCTCCTCCCAGTAGCCGTCCATCGTCGCCAGGTCTACATCGGAGAAGGCCCAGCCCTGCTCCGCGAGGCGGCGTTCGATGTGCTGGAACCGGCGGATGAACCGGTCATTCGTGGCCCGGAGGGCGTTCTCCGGGTTAACGTCCACAAACCGGGCATAGTTCACCAGGGCGAACAACAGGTCGCCGAACTCCCGCTCCTTCGCCGCAGGCGAAGCCCCTGCCTCCACGAGGGCACGAAACTCCCCGATCTCCTCGACGACCTTGGCCCAGGTGTCCTCCCGGTGCGGGAAGTCGAACCCCACGGCGGCGGCTTTCTCCTGTACCCGATGTGCCCGCAGCAGCGCAGGCAGGGCCGCAGGCACCCCGCCGAGTACGGACTGTCGGCCGCCCTCCTGCTGCTTGATCTGCTCCCAGTTCGCCAGCACGTCCTGCACGCCGGAGACCGCAGTGTCGCCGAAGACATGCGGGTGGCGGCGGATGAGCTTGGCCGATTCGGCCTCGACCACCCCCCTCAATGCGAAACGCCCGTCCTGCACGGCCATGACGCTGTGAAACACCACGTGCAGCAGCAAGTCGCCCAGCTCCTTTTTCAGCCCGTCCCAGTCCGCCTGGTCGATGGCCTCCAGCGCCTCGTAGGCTTCCTCAATGAGCAAGTGCTTGACGGTATCAGGGGTCTGTACCCGATCCCACGGACAGTCGCGCCGCAACTGGTACACGAGGGCGATGAAGTCCGCCAGCGCCTCCATCGTTGCGGCATCGGGGGTGAACTGCGGGTCGTAGGGTTTTCTCATGGGGAGACGGGATGGGGATAGGCATGAAGATAATGCAGGGGAAAGCCAGAGAACACCAGTTCCCCCTCAGACGACAGGACACACAGGCTGGCACCCGGCAGGATGATGGCCGAACTCCTGGAAAAATTATCGTCAATTTGACTATATTGTGCGGACAGGGCCATCCTTTTTTCCATCTTATCACCCCGATCCGAAATTTTTTTCAACCCCTATGACACAGGGTTGACACTTTGCCCATTGTATCATGGGGCCGCAACGTCACAGCAGGCACCTCATCACAGCAAAGGTGCGCGTTTTTTGAAAGAGTGACGGATTACATCTCCTGGTGACACACGCAGGACAGGCTGGAAGCCGCATGGACGCTTCCGGTGGACTCATGTAGATCGCCAGGGGTATTCATGTAACCATGGCTATCGCTTCAACCATCACCGCGATAGCTCCAACGACAGGAGGTGTAATTATGGCACGCGGACTCAACAAGGTCATTCTCATCGGCAACCTCGGCGCGGATCCCGAACTGCGCTACACGGGCAACAGCACGGCGGTGTGCAACTTCCGCATCGCCACCAGCGAGGTCTACAAGGACAACGACGGGCAGAACGTCGAGAAGACGGAGTGGCACAGCATCGTGGCCTGGAGCCGTCTGGCCGAAATCTGCGACGAGTACCTCAAGAAAGGCTCGCAAGTCTACGTGGAGGGCAGTCTCCAGACCCGCTCCTACGAGGACAAGGACGGCCACACACGCTACGTCACCGAGGTCAAGTGCCGCGACATGATGATCCTGAGCAGCCGACAGGACGT
>CAZLRO010000318.1:0-3507 GCA_964561865.1 uncultured Rhodothermaceae bacterium
AACGTCTGACGCACGAGGGGGCGGATGCGCCGTACTGTTTCTTCCCCTGCGTCGATATCGACCCCGGCTTCGCGATAGGTTCCCATACCCGCTTGTGTAGCTTGAAGGCGAAAAGTCCGTCGGCAGTATACGGATTTTCACCCGGGCGCGGGGGGGGTTACTGCATCTTCGCCCTGCCGCAATAGGTATTGCAGCCCCTCGAAGGCCACCGTACAGCCGATGCCTTCGGCGGCCAGCGCCATGCGGGCCTCCACCTGGATCGCATCCAGTTCGTCGTCGCTCCGGTCGGGGTCGTGGTGGAAGAGTACCAGTTCCCGCACCTGGGCGGCACGGGCCAGGTCGCAGACCTCGGAGACGAGGCTGTGCCCCCATCCCCGCTTCAGCGGCATGTTGGCCTGGAGGTACTGTGCATCGTGGATGAGCACATCGGACCCGTGACTCACCGCGCCAACCGCCGCCACGCGCGGGGGGGGGGGGGTGGGGGGCATCAACTCGTTATCCGAGATGTAGACGACCGCCCGCCCGCCGCTGTCCACCCGGTAGCCCCGTGCCCCGCCGGGATGGTTGAGGGCCACCTCCGAAAGGACCAGCCCTTTTTCGCGGAGAAACACCGCCGGGGGGGCTTCCACGCGGATACACCGGGACGGCAGGTTCGGGTACGCCACCGGGAAATGGAAGCCGTTCATCAGGTCCAGCAGCGACCAGCGACGCCCCTGCCAAATGTGGTCGAACAGGTAGAGTTCACGCCCCGGCTCGTACAGCGGGGCGAAGAACGGGAACCCCAGCACATGGTCGAAATGCGGGTGCGTCACCAGTACGGCGAGGGGTTTCGTTGTGCCGAGCAGGCGCTTGCCCAGTTCCCGTATGCCCGTTCCGGCATCCAGCACCAGCACCATCGTTTCGGTCTCGATGCTCACGCACGGGGTGTTGCCGCCGTACCGCACGGTGGCCGCTCCGGGACTGGGCACCGACCCACGTACCCCCCAGAAGGTGACCTTCATGCCAACGGCTGCGGTAGTCTGCACGGTCTGCTTCCCTCCACGTCAGGGCTGTACGGGGGATATGAACGGCTCGGTGGTGGAGGTCGCTGCCCCGGTCGAAAATACCACCCAGAGGTAAACTAGGATGAACAGTCCGATGCCAACAGTGATCCCATACATAAAGAAAGTATAGGAATAGCGAAGCAACTCGAACTTGCGGGCCAGCACCTTACCCAGGGAATAGAGGTCGCGCATCATGTGGTAGTACAGCCGGTCCACGTTGAGCAGCAGTTCGGTCATGTTCTCGATGTACTGTTCCTGGGGCATCCGCACAAAGTTACCGAAAAACAGTAGGTTGGCACGGTTGTTCCGAATATCGTCGAGCGTGAAGACCTGGCTGCTCACCCGCGGGCGGGCTGCCAGGATTGCGTAGATGAGCGAGATCACACAGGTGACGAGCACCACTGATGTGGGCAAGAGCAGCCAGGGATTGGCGTCGATCTTCGGGGAGATGGAGGCGATGACGATAGAGATGATGATACCATTGATGGAAATCATGATGTTTGCCTTGTTGTCTGCGAGCGAGCTCAGGTCTACATGCTGGCTGTACGAGGTGCGGAACATCGTCTCGATCCCCCGCGAACTGCCGAGCTTCGGGCGGGCTTCCTCCTGGGTGACGCCCTCACCTCCCGGAGCCACCGGTAGGAGGTGCTTGTTTTTCTTCTTTTTTTTCTTATCGTGGCGGGGTTCCGATTCCAGTGGGCTTTCGGTGCCCGGCACCGCCGGGGCGTTCGGACCGAGCCAGGGGTTGGAGACCGGTACGGCCCCGGCGGGAGCGCCCGCAGGGGTGGGTACAGGGTGTGCAGGGAAGTCGGGGCTGGTATTCATGCCGCCAGGGCTGGGTTGGAAAGCAGGTCAACCATCCGGGTCATTTTTGAGGAGGAGACGATGCCATACATGCGCCACCGGGGACTCATCGCAGGACTCATCTGCGGAGGATTGGGCCTGTTTTTCCCCATCGGTTGTACGCCGCAGGAGACCCCACCGCCACAAACGACCGCCAATGTACGAATTCCCGGCACCCCTCCGTACAACTTCGCACAACCTGTCCGGCAGATCACCCTCCCGGCGGAACTGCGGGAGGTCTCCGGACTGGCGTACCTGGACTCACTCCATCTCGCTGCCGTGCAGGACGAGCAGGGCAAGCTCTTTGTGCTCAATGCGTACACGGGAGCCATCGTCTCAGAGACGCGGTTCGAGAAGAACGACGACTATGAAGGCATCGAGCACGTGGGCGACCAACTCTGGATCCTGCGCAGCGATGGCACCCTGTTCGAGGTTACAAACTGGCAGACGGACACCCCCCGTACCACCAAGTACAAGACAGCGCTTACCGCTGCCAACGACACCGAGGGGCTGGCCTATGACGCAGCCGGGCACCGCCTGCTCATCGCCTGCAAGGAATCCGCTGGCCCCGGACGCAAGCACGAGCGGGCCATCTATGCCTTCGACCTGGGTGCCCGGCAGTTGGTCGAGACCCCCGCTTATGTCCTCCCCCTCCGTCTCGTGGATGAGGCCGGGCGTGCCGACGACGTGAACCAGGTCCTGCGGGCGTTTCTGGCCCCGGTGGGCGACCTGAGCGACTTCAAGCCGTCGGCCCTGGCCGTGCATCCGACGACTGGCGACCTCTACCTGCTCTCCTCTGTCCGCAAAGTGATTGTCGTCCTCCACCCCGACGGCACCCCCGCTGCCCTGTGGCCGCTGCCCGAAGCCCTCTACCGCCAGCCGGAGGGCCTGGCCTTCGCCCCCGACGGCACTCTGTTCATCGCCTCCGAAGCCGCCGGTACTGTTCCTTTTTTGCTTGCAATAACGGCTTCAAAGTAGACCCCGACACCTCATACCCGAAACAGCACCTCCTCCCGGTGGTACATCCGCACGGACAGCACCACGAGCAGAGCAAACAGGACGAGGTTGCCTCCCACCGCCAGCAGCAGATGTCCGCCTTCGAGCGCTGCCTGGAACGTATCCCGCATCGCCAGGGCATTGCCCAGGATGGGCACCCCATAGGCCCACTCCCCAAACCGGGCGCTGGACAGGGAAAACACCGCCAGAAAGATAGAGATATACATCAGCGGGGTCGTGTAGACCCCGGCTTCGCGGGCCGAGCGGGCAAACGTCCCTACCAGCATGATCAGCGCCGCAAAGAGCAACGCCAGACAGGTGAGGTTCGACACCAGTTCCAGCGCCTGCGATAACCCCAGCACATAGTCGTCCGTGGCGTCGGGCATACCAATAGAAAACCCGAAACGGGCGAAAAGCAGCATCCCGGTCACCAGCAGGAGCGAGGACACTATCGCGAACACCATGATGGTCAGCGTCTTGCCGAGCACAATGGCCGTGCGCGGCACCCGCGTCACCAGCAGTGACGAGAGCGTGCGTTTCTCCTTCTCCCCGATGGCGATGAACAGCCCCCGCGTGGCGTTCGTGACCAGCAGGATGATGGCGAGGTAGGGCACGAGCAAGCCCA
>CAZLRO010000319.1:0-3484 GCA_964561865.1 uncultured Rhodothermaceae bacterium
GCAAGCCCAGCATCTGCCCCGTCTGCGCTTCGGGCCGGGACAGGTCCGCCACCTCAATCTTGTACGGGCGAACGTCGGCATCTGCAAGCCCCAGCACGGCCAGCCGTTCGTTCACGCGCAGTTCCTTGTGGATTTCCAGTGCGTTCTGTACTTCCAGCGCGGCCTTGTAGGCTCCCTCCCTGGTGCCGTCGTAGGTAATCCGGTAGGTCGTCCCTACCTTCAGCACCATCAGGGCGGGAAGATCATCCTCCTGTGTGCCCGCCGTGAAGACCACCTCCAGACCCGGCAAGGCTTGCAGCACCGTCAGCACCTCCGACTCCACATCGTGGGCCAGGATTCGGACGGGTGCCTCCGGACCACCGGTGAGCCGTTCGAGATTGCCGATCAAGCCCATCAGCAGCGGCATGAACAGCAGTGAGGTCAGTGCAACGCTGCCCACGAGCCGCCGATCGCGCAGCAGCATCCGCAATTCCTTGTCGAAGACGAGCAGGACCTTCTGGATCATCGGCATACCCTCAGGAAGAAGGCGCAGTCGGTTCCTCCTCTTCTGGAAGCGTGACGAGGGAGAAGAAAATATCCTCCAGGTCGGCTTTCCCCGTCTGGGCACGCAGCACACCGAGGCTCCCTTCGGCGATCAGGTGGCCCTGGTGGATGATGCCGATGGTGTCGGCCAGCTTCTCGGCTTCCCAGAGCATATGGGTTGAGAAAAGGATGGTCTTGCCTTCTTGCCGGAGCCAGCGGATGTAGTCCGTCACGCTCTTGGCCGTGAGCAGGTCGAGGCCCGCCGTAGGCTCGTCGAAGAGCAGGATGGCCGGGTCCGTGATGAGGGCGCGCAGCAGCACCGTCTTCTGGCGCATCCCCGTCGAGAAGTGGTCTGTTCGCTCGTCGGCGAAGGCTTCCATGTGCAACGTGGCGAGGAGCCGTTCGAGGTTCAGCTTGAGCACCCGCTCGTCCAGGTCGTTGAGCCGTCCGAAGTAGGTAGCGATTTCGCGGGGGGTCATACGCTCGTATACCCCCGTCTCATAGGAGACCACGCCGATGAGCCGCCGGATCTCGTCCTTATGGGTACGGAGGGGGTAGCCTCCGACCAGCGCCTCGCCAGTGGTCGGCTCCAGGAGCGTCGAGAGGATCCGCAGGCAGGTGGTCTTCCCCGCCCCGTTGGGGCCGAGCAGGGCATACACGGCCCCGGTCGGGCAATGCAGGTCGAGGTGTGCCAGGGCCACCTTCTCTCCCTGCTTTCGGGACGAGAAGACCTTGCGCAACCCCTGGGTCTGGATCATGTCAGCCCTAGCGCGTGGAGGAACGGCGGGAGGATCGGGGAGCCGAGGCTTCCTCTTCCGACGGTTCCGGCAGTTCGATCTGCGGCTTCGCAGCCTGCCGTCGCCTGGACGGAGCCACCGCCGCCGTCTCCCCGGAGGCCACAGCGACCGGCGCCTCCTGCTCGGAGAGGATCGCCTCTATGCGGTCGAACAGCCGCTTGACCTTCCGGCGTTGCACCTTGCCCCATTGCAGCATGATGAACCGGATCACGAAGAAGAGCGTCGCCAGGATCGAGGCCCAGACGGGCAACCCGATCCAGCCGATGGCAGACTCGATCATCAGTGCGCCCCCGATGATTCCGAACAGCATCAACGGCAGGAAATAGCTCAGAAACGGCACAATCCAGTTGTTCTGGAACACCCGGATGTGGGTACGTCCGCCTTTGGGGCTGAGCGTGATGGCCGAGGCATAGCCCTGCTGCTGGTTGTTGTTGATCCACTCGTAGGCCGACCCCAGTTGCCCTGGCCTGCCCACCTCGCCGAGGGTGTGGCGGATTTCCTGCACGATACGCTCCCATTCCGAGGCCGTGATCTCGCCCGTCACCGTGCGCTCCATCTCGATCTTGAACGGCCCCCCCATCAGCGAGAAGGTCTTCTCCTCTTCGTCATCTCCTTCCAGTTGGGTCAGCGCGACCTGCACGTACTGCGGGTCGATGCCCACCTCGGCGGCGATCTGCTTCAGTTCGGCCAGCGTCAGACCCGTGCCAGCGGTATCGCCCACCCCCTCGCGCTCCTGGAGCCGGGCCGCGCGTTTCAGCACCTCGCTGACTTCTTTCTCCTTGAAGATACGGCTATGACCGGGGGTGTTTTCCATGCGTTACATCTCGTAGGTGGTAACAAACGCCTCGGCGGCGTAGAACTCCGGCAGGCCCAGCTTGTTGAGGGCTTCGGCGGTGCGGGTGTTGCGGTCGCGTGCCCGTTCCCAGAACTCGCGCTCGTCGTAGGCACCAGGAAACATGGCCCGGTCTTTCTGGCTCTCGTGCTTGAAGATGGCCTCGATCTTGCGTTCGAGGTCGGCCTTCGAGAGCGGGAGGAACACGTCGGCCCGGTCGATCTCCCACTCCTGCCATGCCCCCCGGTAGAGCCACACCAGCGGACGCGGATCGGGCCGCCCGGCCCCATCGCCTTCGGTGGCGGCGGCCAGCCGCTGTTCGTTGTACCGGCGCAGCCCCTCGCGGATCGCCATGTAGCACATCCGGTGCGTCCCGTGCGGATCCGAAAGGTCCCCGGCGACGAAGATATGGGTGGGCTGTACCTCCTCCAGCAAGCGCAGCACGATCTGGATATCGGCCTCACCAATGGGGTCTTTCTTGACCCGACCCGTCTTGTAGAACGGCATGTCGAGGAACCGGGCGTGCTGCGGCCCCAGCCCCATCACCTCGATCCCGGCGATGGCCTCGGTGTAGCGGATGAACGCCTTGAGTTCCTGGATTTCCGGCAGGTCCACCTCGCCCGGGGCCTTCCCCTGGAGAAACTCCGAGAGGCGGCGAATCTGGGCCATGATCTGCTTGAACGGCTTGTCCTCCACCCCCAGGGCCGCCCGGCTCATCTCGACGAAGCGCAGGTGTCGCTGTACGTCGGCATCGAACACCGCCACCGAGCCGTTGGTCATGTAGGCGACGAGCACGTCATTGCCGTTGGCGACGAGCTTGTCGAGCATCCCCCCCATTGAGATTACATCGTCGTCCGGGTGCGGGCTGAAGACGATCATCCGTTGGCCGCTCATCAGGTTGTGCGGGTAGGTGATACGCCCGCGCAGGTCCTCGAACACCATGCGGCAGAGTTCATCCACGTTCCCGAAGGCATGTTCCAGCCCATAGAGGTGGTGCCGGTTGAAGTCCCCAGCATCCAGCTTCAGGAGGGCGCGGCCTAGCGTCTCCGAGAGCCAGATCACCGCCCGCTTGGCCAGCGCCTTGTCCCACTGCACATGCCTGACGAGCCAGGGCGTCTTCTCGCGGGTCAGCTCGCCAGCCGCCGGGCGGTCTACATAGAACCTGGCGTTGCCGTGGAGTTGCAGGTAGGTGGCCGTGACCTCATGCGTTGGCTCCTCCTCCACCGCCCGCCGGACGATGGCGGCCTTATGCTCGCCCGTCGCCATCAGGATCACCTCGCGGGCGTCGAGGATGGTGCCCACCCCCATTGTCAGGGCCTGGCGGGGTACGTTT
>CAZLRO010000320.1:0-3474 GCA_964561865.1 uncultured Rhodothermaceae bacterium
GATCCCGCTCCTTCGTGCGATTCTTTGTCGAACTGGGGGCACTGATGATGGTCGCATCCACGATGGTTCCCTGGTTCACCTGCAGGCCATGCGTCGCCAGATGCGCCCCGATCCGGGCAAAGAGTTGTTTCCCCAGTTGGTGCGCTTCCAAGAGATGCCGAAACTTGCAAATCGTGGTTTCATCGGGCACGGGCTCGCGACCGAGATCGATCCCCACGAACTGCCGCATGGCGCGTGAGTCATACAGCGCTTCTTCGACGGCCGGATCCGACAGATTAAACCACTGTTGCAGACAAAGGAGGCGCAGCATGCGTTCGATCCCCACCGGCGGGCGCCCCGGGCCTTCGGCCTTGGGATAGACCGGCTCGATCGTGGCCACTAACTCCCCCCATGGCACCACACGATTCATTTCATCAAGGAACCGCTCGCGGCGGGTGGATTTGCGATACTGTTCGAACGTGACCTCGGCCAATGTCTGTTGCGGCATGGGATGCGCCTCCCGTTCAGTGCTGCATTTCTCTTAGCACATCAGGAGAGGCGAATAAATCAGACCTTCCATAGGTGAAATTGCGAAGCGGTCCTTCGTGTGAATCATGCTCGACGGCCGTGAACTGGGGATTCCTCCGGCTGCGCTCCCGAAAAACGGCCTTCGTATTTGCCCCAGGATGCACGATCGGCAGGCGGTCCATACTGAACCCTGGGCTCCTGAGATCAGGCGATGCGGGCATTGGGCCCGTCCTCCCGCTGGATCTCCCGGTGGAGCGCCGCCTGAAGCTGGGGCCGATGCCGATAGCCTTTGATCCGGTTCAAGCGCGGTTCGATCGCCAAGAGCGCGCTCGCCACCCAGCGGTGTTTCTGCTCCGAGGTGCGCCAGCGGTCCACCTTGTCGGTCAGTTGGCCACGTGGCGCGTTGAGGGACTCCAGGCAATTGGTCGTCTTGAGGCTTTGGCCCAAGACCCCGAAGACTCCCAGCCGATGCAGCGTCAAGGTTTCCTCCAAGCCTTCCTCCAGACTGGCTGCGGCCGACCGGTTGACGAGCCGCAACTCGCGCCGGAGCTCCAGCAAGGCCGCCCGGGCTTCCGTATAGGTGGCCCGCTCATAGGCCTGCTGGAGTCGTCGGCGCCACGCCGCCTGCTGGCCTGTCGGCAGAGAGGCCACGACGTTCTCGCGTTTATGCCACTGACAGCGTTGCACCTGCGCCTGCCGGCCGAACACCGTCTGAATCGCCTTGCGCAGCCCCTTCGCCCCATCGATGACGCCGAGCAGGCCCCGGTCCGTGCGCAGCCCGCGCCGCACCAGGCCGCGCAAGAACTCCGCGCAGACCGCTTCGTTCTCCGTCGCGGTCTGGACACAGCCCAGCAGCTTCTTCTCGCCTGTCCGTAGGATGCCCAAGGCGAGCCCCATGCGGTCCTCGGCAAAGGTCTTGCCGTCCAGGACGAGGACCGTCACCTCGTCCTGCTCCAGGCGGCGCTCCATGAACGTGGTCAACGCGGCGGCGCTGGCCCGGATGAAGCGCCGCGAGACACTGGAGGCGCTCAGGCCGAAGGCTTCGGGCACCGCTTCGGCACAGGCCTCATCCCGGCGGCAACTCAGCCCGTGCAGCACTTTGCGGAACAGGCCCGCATCGGCCCCCCGCGGTTCGCCCAGGGCCTGATAGGTGGGCAACGGCACCTCCACGTTCCGGAGACGGTCCCGGACTCGCGTATAGGTCACCGGCAATTTCTGATCGAGCAGATAGACCGAGCCTCGCTGCCGGCACCAGCGCACATACCCGGCCTGGCCGCCCGTCCGGCTATACCGGTCGCCCGCCAGATCGGTCACCTCCTTCTTCAAGACGTCCCCGACCGCTTGGAGACCCAGCGGGATCACCGCCTGGATCAGGGCCACCAAGCCCGCCCGGTCTTCCACCGCTGGGATCGCGTCCAGCGCCCGCCGGCGGACGGGGCGCAGCTTGCCTTCTTTGGTGATTCGGAATACGTTCCTCATGAAGCGGCTCCTTTCGTTGGTGTGGGGTGGTGGTTGTCTCGTCCACAGTCACCGCACAGCACCACAAAGGCAGCCGCTTCGTCAATTTTCAACTAATTCTGGCACACCCTCTTTCACGGCTCATGACAGATTTTTGTGAAGACTGGCGGCCGAAAACGGAGCATCGAGTAGGGTATAGTCCCGCTGTTCTCTTGGCAAAGGACAGACGGGAGGCCCCACTCGATGCGCCTTCCTTATCTCAGGAAACTGCTCGGATTTCCAGGGTACGGGATCACAACGATGACGGTGGCGCCGCGCCGATGCCGGCGCTCCGTGATCCTGGAACTCAAGCGGCTGCGCGGACCACACGCCTGCGGGAAGTGCGGTCGGCCAATCCGGAAGCCGCATTCCACGTGGTGGATCGAAGTACAGCACCTGCCCTTGTGGGAATACCCGACTTTCCTGCGGGTCCGCCGCTACCGAGTCGCCTGCCCCCAGTGCGGCCTGACCTTGGAACCCCTGCCGGTCGCCGCGGATGGCCCAATGGTCACTCGTTCGCTGGCGGCCCTGGTGGCAGAGCTGTGCAAGGTGATGACGGTGCGAGCCGTCGCGACGTTGATGCTGCTGCATAGGGCCACGGTGAAGACCCTCGACAAGGAGGCCCTGCGGAAGGTCCAGGCCGCGCGGCCTTTGGATGGCATCTCGGTCTTGGGCGCCGATGAGATCGCCGTGGGCAAGGGCCAGACCTACTGGACCATGATCAGCGCCCTGGAAGGGCCGCGCGGCCCGGAATTGCTCAGCGTGGTCGAGGGTCGCAAGGAAAAGAACCTGCGCACGTTCTGGAAGTGGTTCGGCAAGGACCGCGCCCAGCTCATCACCCACGCCGTCATGGACATGTGGAGGCCCTTCCGCAACAGCTTCAAGGCCCACTGCCCCGGCGTCGAGATCATCTACGACAAGTTCCACGTCATCCGCCATCTGCTGGAAGCCCTCAACGATGTCCGCAAGGCCGAGCTGCGCAAGGCCGCTGGACGCTTCAAGGGGCTCCTGGCTGGCAAGAAGTTCGTCCTTCTCGCGCGCCGGGCTCACGTCCGGGGCCAGGCCAGGGAAGCCCTCAACGAGCTTCTCGGCGCCAGCCGCAAGCTCCTCAAGGCGCACGTGCTCAAAGAGTCCTTCAACCACCTGTGGTCCTACAAGTCGAAGACCTGCGCACGACGGTTCTTCAACGACTGGGTCGAGCAGCTCAAGTGGAGTCGACTCAAGCCCTACCACAAGTTCGCTCGCAGGGTGGAAAGTCATTTCGACGGCATCCTGGCGTATTGCGACAAGAAGGTCTCGCTCGGGTACATCGAGTCAACGAACCTCAAAGCCAAGAATGTCATCCGCAGGGCCTACGGCTACCGGGACAAGGAGTACATGAAGCTCAAGATCATCCAAGCCTGCACCCCTTGGATGGGTCGGTTTCACCCCTGGGGATGGACGTACACTCACAATTTTCTGTCATGAGCC
>CAZLRO010000321.1:0-3422 GCA_964561865.1 uncultured Rhodothermaceae bacterium
GGGCCGCGTGCGAGACCACGTCGATCCGCCCGTCGGCTTCATCCTGGGGCGGGACGAACACAGCCCGGTGCGACGCCAGCAGGTGCGACGGGCGGAAGTCGAACGCCCCCCGGCCTTCGCGGGGTACCACCCCTGGCGCACTGAAATGGCACTGCTGGCACACATCCATCCGGGCCTGGTACGGCAGGTGCGCCGGGTTGACGATGGTAGGGTCCATCTCATGAGATCGACCTTCGATCTCGGCGGTTGGTTCGGGGTCGGCCAGGCGAGCCTCGACGTGCAGCGCCCCCGGCCCGTGGCAGCGTTCACACCCGATGCCCAGCGGCAGGCGGACGTACTTGCCGTCGGCGAAGGGCACCGGGGTGGGATAGCTGTTGTGGCAGGCCATGCAGCGGCTGGGGATGAGCCGGTCGAACCGCCCGTTCTGCACCTGATAGCCAGGGCTGAAGTCCCATCGTTTGGCCTGGGTATACCACGTCAGCGGCAGTTCGTAGAGCCAGCCATTGCTCTCGGCCAGGTAGGTGCGGGCCGCATGGCCACTGCCCACCACATAGTCCATCCGCCGGCGGAGCTGGTGGATCTTTACCCCCTCCGGCGAGAGCAGGTATTCCTCCTGGTACAGCCCGTCCGCTGCCTCGACTACCGTGTAGTAATAGTCCGTTACGGTATGGTGCAGCGGGGCCCCCAGCGGGGCTTCCACCCGCGTTTCCGCCGTCCAACGGTAGAACGAGTGGGCCATTCCGTGCTGCCGGTAGCCCTCGAACGCTTCCGCATGGCAGGACGCACAGGCCGTATCCCCCACGTAATCCGTCGGCGTGGTGAGATTCTGGAAGACCGGTGCAGGGTCCGGGTCGCCGGGCGGCGACGGCGGCACATACAACCAGGGGGCCTCCGGCGCTTGCTGGCAACCGACCAAGGACAAGAGCACTACCACAAGACGCTTCAGCACCGGCAAGAGAGGTTGGTGAATGGGTCGTGCGGAATATACGGGCAGATAGGGACTGTGAATCTCGGAGGGCGGATTGGAGATGCCACCGCTCTCCCACCCTTGTCCTTGCGAGGAGCATGGTCGATCTCATGAGATCGACCATGACGCAGCAATCTCAACGCTGCGACACACCCCGTCCCGCCCGGCGTGCGCCGTGCGGGCCACCCCTCTCAAGAGGGGAATTTCGGGGATTGCGGATTTTTCCAAGCACCTGAAGGAGCGAAGGCTCTCTTAGCCCCCCAAGCATCAAGTACCTAACAGCCAACAGCTCCTCTGGAAAATATCGTCATTTTGACTATAATTTCCTCGCCTTGTGGCCGGAGGCGTTATTCCCCTTGCGGATCCCATAACATCCACCGGGCCGTTCATGCCAGGGTAGTGCAACTGGTTCGGGCGTTTTTTGCCTTTTCCTTTCCCTGGTCTAACTTGGGCTATTGAAGCCTTCTCCTCCTCGATACCCCGCCAACGATGCAACGCTTTGCCCTTTGCCTGCTGATGCTGGCCGGATTGTGCTGTTTCCCGATGGGACTGTCGGCCCAGGTCCCGGCGGGCGCGCCCCGTCTGACGGAAAACGGCCATGCATTCCGCGACCTGAACAAGAACGGTCGTCTGGATCCCTACGAGGATGCCCGCCAGCCGGTCGAGGCCCGTGTAGCCGACCTGCTGGGCCAGATGACACTGGCGGAGAAGGCGGGCACGATGTTCATCAACGGGGTTGGCGTTGGCAACGACGGGACGCTGGAGGCTCCGGCGGGCGGCGGCTTCGGGGCCTCCGTCACGGTGCTGCTGCGGGACAAGCACATGAACAGCTTCAACATCTGGTCTGCCCCGGCCCCTGGGATTCTGGCGACGTGGTACAACAAGGTGCAACGGCTTGCAGAAAGCACCCGGCTGGGCATCCCCGTCACGTTGGCTTCCGACCCGCGCCATGCGTTCTCCGACAATGCCCTCACGAGTGCGGCAGCGGGTGCGTTCTCGTTGTGGCCGGAACCGCTGGGGTTTGCCGCCCTCGGCGACACCGCGCTGATGCGGCAGTTCGCCGACATCGCCCGGCAGGAATACCTGGCCGTTGGCCTCCGGCTGGCCCTGCATCCGATGGCCGACCTGGCGACCGAACCCCGCTGGCCGCGTATCAATGGCACCTTCGGTGAGGATGCCCACCTCGCGGCGGCCCTCGTGGCGGCCTATATCAAGGGGTTTCAGGGGGCAAGCCTGGGTACCCGGAGCGTGGCCACCATGACGAAACACTTCTCCGGCGGCGGTCCCCAGAAAGAGGGTCTCGACCCCCATTTTGACTTCCAGAAAGGGCAGGTATACCCCGGTCAGAACTTCGACTACCACCTGATCCCGTTCGAAGCCGCCTTCGCCGCTGGCACTGCCCAGATCATGCCCTACTACGGCATCCCTACCGGGCAGACGCGCGAAGACGTGGCCTTCGCCTTCAACAAGGACATCATCACCGGGCTGCTACGGGAGCGGTACCAGTTCGACGGTGTGGTGTGTACGGACTGGGGGGTGCTCACCGATGCCCGTTTCGGCAACACCGTCTGGAAAGCCCGTGCCTGGGGCGTGGAGCACCTGACGCCGCCGGAGCGGCTCCTCAAAGCCCTGGAAGCGGGCGTGGATCAGTTCGGCGGCGAGTCTGTCCCGGAAATGCTGGTGCAACTGGTACAGGAGGGGCGGCTGCTGGAGTCCCGGCTGGACCCGTCTGTCCGCCGGATTCTGCGGGACAAGTTCCGCCTGGGGCTGTTCGACGACCCGTATGTGGAGGCCGAGCGTGCCGACACGTTCGTCGGCCAGGAGGCGTTCCGGCAGGCAGGAGAAGCTGCCCAGCGCCGGTCGATGGTGCTGCTCAAGAACGGGCAGGCAGACGGGCAACCGACGCTGCCCCTGCCGACGGGCACGCTCAAGCTCTATGTGCGCAACATCGACCCCGCCGTCGCAGCACGGTATGGCACCGTCGTGGACACCCCAGAAGCGGCAGACGTAGCCCTGCTGCGCCTGAAGACCCCCTATCAGCCGCTGGGTGATTTCTTCTTCGCCCAGATGTTCCACCACGGCGATCTGGACTTGAAAAGCCCAGAACATGAAGAAATTCTCCACCTCCTCGACACCGTGCCCACGATTGTCGATATTTACCTGGACCGTCCGGCGGTCATCCCGGAGATTGCTGCCCGGAGCAAGGGCCTGCTGGCAAACTTCGGGGCCAGTGATGCCGCCGTGCTGGACGTAGTGTTCGGCAAGACGGCTCCGGGCGGGCGGTTGCCTTTCGAGTTGCCTGCTTCCATGGAGGCCGTCCGAAACCAGCGCGAGGACGTACCTTTCGACTCAGGGAATCCCCTGTTTCCCTATGGCTTTGGCCTGACCTACGGGCCGCCGCCGACCGGAAACCGTTAACCGGGACGCTATCCGCCGACGCTTCCTTTACCCCGAT
>CAZLRO010000322.1:0-3402 GCA_964561865.1 uncultured Rhodothermaceae bacterium
CGGAAGTGCTTGATCGGAAACACCTCACCAGCAAAGTTGACGATGCGCAGCGCCGTGTAGTCCTTCTCCTCCAGCTTGCCGAACTCGACGAGCAGGCGCAGGATGGAGGGGGTGGAATACCAGGCAGTGATACGCCGCTCGGCGATGGCGTTGGCGAGGCGCAGGGGCGTCTTGCCCAGCTCCTCGCCGATCACCACGATGCGCGCCCCGTGCTTGATAGGCACGTACAGGTCCAGGATCGACAGGTCGAAGTGGAACGGCGCGTGCGAGGAGAAGCGGTCCTCCGGCGTGGGGTGATAGATCATCGAGCACCAGTCCACGAACGCGAGTGCCGTGGCGTGCGTGTGCATCACCCCCTTCGGCTTGCCCGTCGAGCCGGACGTGTAGAGGATGTAGGACAGCCCTTCCGGCGGCGGCTGGGCATCCGGCATGTCCGGCGTCTTCACGAGCAGCAGGTCGGCGCCGTAGGGTTGCAGGGCCGTGATCTCCTGCACGACCGTGAGCGCCCCGTCGAACTCAGCCTGGAAGCCGTCGAAGAGGCTTCGGTCCACGAAGAGGGCGCGAACAGAGCAATCCTTGAAGATATAGCTACTACGGGCGAAGGGCGCAGTCGGGTCGACGGGCACGTAGGCGGCGTCGGCCTTGAGGGCGCTGAACAGGGCCGCCACCGTGCCGATGGACTTAGGCCCGGCGATGCCTACACGGTCGCCCGCCTTCACCCCGAGGCCCCGCAGTTCCTCCCGCAAAGCGGACGTGATGGCGTCCAGATCACGGTAGGTGATCTCCGTCCCACGATCTGGGTCTTCAGCGGCGATATGGTCCGGGTAGCGTGTGGTGGAATCGATCAGCAGTTGGTCCAGTCGGTGCATGGCCCTCCTCGGTCACTGTTTGGACGCGACGATATCGGCGATCTCGTCGATGGTGTCGAGGTAATCCGCGCTCATCTCGTGGGCCTGGAAGGCGACGTTGAACCGCCCTTCGAGGAAGTCCACGAGCTTGACGGTGGCAATGGAGTCGAGGATGCCGCCGGTGATGAGCGGGGTGTCGTGCGTGAGGGCGTCCGGGTTCTCACCCGGCAGAAACTCGTCGAGGATGTACGCCTTGACGGCGGCCTTGATTTCTCCGCTGGAAGCAGCCATGGTGTCAATACGGGGTTGATGGTCGTAAAACCGGGTTCCTGGGCAAATTACGTGTGCCAGCGCAGCTTCACGCTTCTACACGCTGAATTAATGATAGCTGTTGGCTGTTAGGGGATTGGGGCTTGGGAAAATCCGAAATCTCAAAGTCGAGAATAGACCTCCCCCACGACCGATCTCATGAGATCGGTCAACCCCTCCTGTTCTCAGGAAGGGGGATAAAATCGCCTCCTCCAATCCGCAATCTGAATTCCCAAATTCGTGTTCATCCCGGCGGACGGTTCAGGTGGAGCACTTCAGCGTTTTCGAGCAGGCGCTGGTACAGCTTTTCTCCGAGCATCCGGTGGGCTTCGGCGTTGGGGTGTTTGTCCCAGGGCCGCAACTGGATCGTCTTCAGGTCGGTTACGGTGGCATAGGCATCGTCGAGGCTGAGGACGACGAACCCGGCGGCTTTGGCCTGGGCCATCATGTGGCCGAGCAGGGTGTTGAGGTCTTCCCCTTCCTCGTCGTAGGTACGGGGCTGGAACACCCAGACGGGCAGGACGCCCTTCTCCCGGCAGGCATCGACAAAGGCCCGGTAGCCCCAGGCCACGATCTCATCGACGTAGGGCAGCATCCGCCGCTCGATCTCGCTCGGCTCCATCCCGGCGCGTACCTGCGCCCGCGCCTGTACCTCCTGCAGGAAGGGGAACCGGACGTCCCCGCCTTCGGCGATGGTGCGGGTGTAGATGTCGAGGAGGCGGGTGGGGTAGTTGGCATGGGCCATGTACAGCACCGCGTTCGGCTCAAACGCCAGCACCGCCTCCTCCAGCGAGATCAGGTTCTGGAGCAGGCTGTAGCCAGAGACGGAGAAGTTCAGGATCTCGTAGCGCTGGTAGCCGCTCGTCGGGGCATAGTCCTGGTTCAGCCGGTCCTCGGTGAGGTTCTCGAAGATCTGGTGGTCTTCGACGCCCCAGCCCATCTCGTCGGAGGCACCGAGTACGGCCAGGCGGTAAGTACTTTCGGGGCGGGCTTTGTCGTAGGGCCGGTCCCGCATCCCCCAGGCGTTGGTGGTCAGGTTCGCCTCCTTGAACACCACCTGGGTGTTGGGCTTGAGGGTGTAGCGCAGCAGGTCATCGTGGCGGGTGGCGGCCCCTGCTTCCACGATGGTCTTGTCCCAACCTTCGGGGCGTTCAGACTGGGTGCCGAAGCCGATGCCGCCCGTGGCGCTGGCGAGGAAGCCGTTGCCCCCCAGCAGCTTCTCGTAGTATCCGGCTTCGAGCGACGCCTGGTCCCGCTGGTTCAGCTTGGTATCCTGCAACGAGGCCACGACCTGGGCCGCCTCGCCACCCAGGACGGCCCGCACCGCCGGGAACGAGAGCAGCACCCAGGCCACCGAGCCAACGAGCACCATCGTGGCGGCGGTGCGAAGGGTGGGCACCGCCCCCGGCAGCAAGGCCACCCCCCGGCTGTTGAGGTATTGCACCAGCACCCCCACAAGCAGGAGTCCAACGAGGATGGCGGCAAAGAGTAGCCAGTCAGCGGGGGCGCTCCCGCCAGCGGCTTGCAGGAACGACCAGAACGCGGCCATCGTCGGGCTGCTCCACATCGACCAGAGGAAGGTGATGAAGGCGAACATGCCCAGCACTTTGGCGGCATAGACGAGAGCCGCCTGGAACTGGAACTTGGCCTCAACGGCCCCCAGCGTGCGCTTGCGTCCGGCGTTCGCCTCGCGGAGGGTGTTCAGCGCCACCATCCCCCCCAGGATCCCCCAGAACAGTGCGTCCGGCCAGGAGAGCGGGGCTTCGCCCAGGAGCCAGAACGTCTGGTAGAGGTGCAAGGCCCAGGTGCCGAAGAACACCCAGATCGTCGCCAGCACCAGCCGCTGCGTCATCCCCAGCCGCTTCATCCGCATGAAGGCCGGATAGTAGAAGAGCTTCACCATGAAGTCCTTCCAGTAGATGTTGATCCGCCGCCAGTAGTCGGTAAAGCTGGACGCGAGGTAGTAGAGGTGGTGCGTCTCCGGCAGGTTGTAGCCGAAGAGGCAGAGGATGCCCACCGCCAGGTGAAACAGCCCGGAGACCCGCAGGTAGAGCAGGTAGGTTGCCAGCATCGACTGGAGCACGCCCCACAGATCTACCACTTGGGCGGAAGAGGGCACGAGGTAGTAATAGACGAGCCGGTAGAGGATCAGGTGGGTCACGCCGCGAAACATCCACAGGAGGCCCTTCTGGTAGATGTCCGCCGCGGGCTTGTCGTACCACGTCCGCCGCCACGCCTGGTAGTC
>CAZLRO010000323.1:0-3348 GCA_964561865.1 uncultured Rhodothermaceae bacterium
CAGCGTAGTCGCCGAGAACGAGTACCAGGAGCCGGAAGCCCTCGTGGCCGACGTGGATGGTGATGGACGGATGAAGTTTCTCGTGGGCGACAGCGACGGTGACTGGATCCTCTATGAAACGACCGGGGATAACACATTCGCAGTGGTCCAGACGTGGGAGACCGACCGGTACAACGCCGGAAGCCGGTTCGCGCTGGGTATGGCCGCTTCCACGGGACGGCGGCGCTGGGTCACCTACACGCAAAACTGGACGCAGATTACCACGGACAACGAGCGGGAGCCAGACATCGGCCGCTACTTCTTCTGGGAAGCCACAGGGGACGACACGTTCGTACTGGTGGATAGCCTCGCCATCGGAGGGATGCATTCCCGTCATGGTACCATGACGGCGGTGGATTTCGACGGCGACGGCGCTGAAGAGTGGGTCCTCGCCCATCCCCCCGATCTTTACGTACTGGACCGTGACGGCGAGCTACTGTTCCACCGCAGCGACCCGGCCACGCCTGTTCCGGGAGGGGTACGCAGTGCAGAGATAGCCGCCGGGCCGCTGTTCCCGACCAGCGACCCCGTGCTCGTGTTTGCTGCCGCCGATGAATGGCTGCATCTGCTCCGGTACCAGGCTGCAGTCGCCACCACCCCGCCCCCGCATTGGCAGGCTGCCCATGCTGTCGGTGCTGAGTCGGTTTATCTGGCGTGGCATTCCTTGGGGGCGGACAGTGTGCGGGTGCTGGGGGGCGCAGTCGGTGGGGCGTTGAATGTGGTCGCTACAACCTCTGGGGATGCGCTTACCCTGCCCACGACTGAAATCCGCCAGTATGGCCTGCAAGGCTGGTTTGCCGACGTCCTCTCGCCGATCTCGCCGCTGCGAACCGTCCGGCCCCACGCGTCGGCTACGGTGGCCCGGGTCACCATTCCGGGGGAACGGACCCTGGCCCTGACGTTCACCGAGAACCTGGACCCGGCGACGCGGGCGGACCAGTTTGTGCTGGACGACGGGGGCGTAGCCGCCGCGTTGCTCTTGTCTGAGGGCGGGCGCATGGCCGTACTTCGGTTCGAGCACCCCGGTGCCGGGCGCGACACGTTGCGCTGGCATGGGGTGCGGGATGTGGAAGGGACGCCGGTTGTGCCCCGGCCTGTGGCCGTGCAGTTCCCGGTGACAGCCCCCGGATCCCTCATCGTGGCGCGGTGGGATGTGCCTGGCCCGGACCGCGTGCGGCTGACGTTCAATGCTCCGCTGGATCCAGCCCTTGCGGTGGACACAGCGAACTACCAGATCTCACCTGCCGGGCGTGTAGTCGAAGCACGCATCGCGTCGGAGGATCCGGCGATGGTGGACCTGCAGGTGGAGGGGCAGGCGCTGGGGGCCGTCGGGCAGGATGTAACCCTGCGCCTGGCACATCTGCGCTCGGCTACAGGTATCCCCCTGGCCCCCGAGAGTAGCCAGCTCCGGCTTGTGCAGCCCGCCGACGACCTGGCCGGGGTGTATCTATACCCAAACCCCTGGCAGGCCAGCCGTCACCCGCCCCAGGTGATCGTGGCCGGACTGCCTACCGCCGCGACGGTGCGCATCTACACCCTCGATGGGCGCCTGGTACAGACGCTGACCGAGCGCGGGGGCGATGGCGGAGCCGCATGGGACCTACGAGACCGCCGAGGGGAGGCCACCCCGGCAGGCATCTATCTGATACAGGTAGAGGCTTCCGGGCATCCTGCCGTCTTGCGTAAACTGGCCGTCATTCGGTAGCTTGTGCCCTGCTCCCTGCCTGACCTCCCCACCCAGACCCGCTGTGCAGCACCTGCATCTTGAACTCCGCACCAGTTTCGACGAGCTGGAGAAAGTGGTGGCCCATACCCAGGCATTTGTGGCAGGGCATGGCGTAGACGACGACTTCACCTTCAGGACGGTGCTTCTCGTCAGCGAGGCGGTGACGAACGCCATTGAGCACGGCAACCAGTTCGACGAAGACAAACACATCCTGCTGGACCTGTCCTCAACCCCCGACTATTTGCAAGCCTGGGTAGAAGACGAAGGGGAAGGATTTGTACGTTCGCAGGTGCGCGACCCACTCCAGGCGGAAAACCTGCTACGGGATGGCGGGCGTGGCATCTTTCTGATTGAGGAGCTAGCCGATGAGGTGCAGTACGAAAAGGCTGGCCGACGTATCGTCATGCTCATCCGCTGGCCGGAAAAACCATGAGCGGTCGTCCGGACCTGCGCCTGTGGCTGGGGATGCAGACGCTGTTGGTAGGGCTAATCGCCTGGAGTGCCAGCATTCCAGCCTGGCGTTCCCTGTTCGTCGGGGCGGTCATTGGCAGCCAGGTTATCACGTTGCTGATCTGGCAGCGGGGGGGGCTCTCCCTCCGGCAAGTGCTGTTCTTCGCCCTGCTCTTCCGCATGATGGTATTCTGGCTGCCGCCGACGCTGTCGGATGATGCCTATCGCTATGTGTGGGATGGCTGGCTCCAGGTAGCCGGGATCAACCCGTACCTCTATCCGCCCGAACACCCTGCGCTGGCTGCATTTCAGGCGTCACCGCTCTACGCTGTGCTCAACTCGCGGGCGTTCTATAGCATCTACCCGCCCGTCTCGCAGCTGGTATTTGCTATCGGCGGGTTCTTTCAGGGACTGGGTTGGGAAGCGAGTTACTACGTGATCAAGGCCATGCTCGCCCTGTCCGAAGTGGGAGGAGTGCTCCTCCTGGCCCGCATGGTGACCCCTCGCCTGCTGCTGCTCTATGCGTTTCATCCGCTGTCTTTTCTGGAGGCAGCCGGGCAGGCCCACACCGAGGCACTGGTGATGCCTCTGCTCGTGCTCACGCTCTGGCTTGTGCAGCAGCAACGGGGGAGATGGGCTTCGGTGGCCCTGGCTGCCGCCGGATGGACCAAGCTCTATCCCTTCGTCCTCTTCCCGCTGCTCTGGCGGCGCTTCGGCTGGCAGGCCGTGTGGCCTGCCGGGATCTGTTCTGTGCTGCTCGTCGCTCCTTATGTGCATGCCGCGGTACCGGCCAACATCGCTACATCGCTGGACTTGTACGTGCGGTACTTCGAGTTCAACGCGGGCCTCTACTACGCGGTCAAGCAGGTGTTCTATGTGTTTACCGGGATGGACTGGAGCAAGATGCTGGGGCCTGCCTTTCGGGGGCTATTTCTCCTGGCACTGCCAGTGGTCTACCTGGCCGATGCGTGGCAGCGGTGGCCGCTGGACCGGGCGTTCCGGTGGGGAATCGGGCTGTTCTTCGTGCTGGCTACCACCGTACACCCCTGGTATCTGCTGGGGCTTCTTCCCCTGACGATTCTGGGGGAGCGGGTTGCCTGGCCCTGGCACTGGCTGGCCTTGCTCTCGATGGG
>CAZLRO010000324.1:0-3344 GCA_964561865.1 uncultured Rhodothermaceae bacterium
CCTGGTGAGGAATTCCCGTCCCATCCGGACCGGTCTGGTGTGGAGCCAGTCCGGACGAATAGAGGCGGCGCGCTGACAGGATGCAACCTGCACGGGTGGATACACGTTCTGCAAGGCGTGTATCCACCCGTTTGATGTTTACAGCCTGCTGACTTCATGCCTGTGCCTTTGGTGGAAGCGGCCTATGCGTTTCACCAGTTGTCGGTATACGTCCGATACGCCGAGGTGCTACGGGAAGACCTTGCGGTGCTGCTCCGGCACCTGGGTTTTCAGCCCAACCCTGCCGCCACGTCTGCTCCAGAACTGTATCTGGAATGCCAACTCGTCGTAGCACCCCCCCGCCTCCCACCGAATGCGGAACCACTGGCCCGGCATGAACGAGGGTTTTACCTCTCCCAGGTTCCGGGGGCCCCAGCCCTTTGGCTCAGTCGGGAGGGCTTTGCGACGGCACACGTCATCCCCAGCACCGGTGCCGCTACGATTTGGCTTGCCGCCAGCTTGCAGGCCGACCGGCGTATCTGGCGGGATACCCTCTGTGATGCGCTCATCCTCAGCCTGCTGGCCCTGTTGCAGCACCAGGGGTGGTATATGCTGCATGCCGCCGCGGTGGTGCGGGACGGGGCGGGCTACCTGCTGGCCGGGAAGAGCCACAGCGGTAAATCCACGCTGGCCTACCAGTTGCTCCGGCGGGGCTGGTGTTACCTGGCCGACGACATGATCCTGCTCCGGGACGACGGGGCACAGGTACAGGCCGCCGCGATGGGACGGGATTTTCGGCTCACCCCTGCTGCCATCCGGCTGTTTCCGGAATTGAAGGAATGGCAGGCTACCCACCCGGTGGGGGATGACAAGTGGCACATCCCGGTAGACGCTCTGTTCCCGAACCAGGTATCCTTTGCCTGCCCTCCGCAGGTGCTGATCTTTCCGGAGATCGTGGCACAACCAGAGAGCACACTGGAACCCCTCCGTCCGCCGGATGCCTTCCTGCGCTTACTGTCCCAGATGAGCCTGCTTGCCCCCACGCCCGATCAGGCCCAGCGACACCTGCATGTGCTTCGGCAACTGGTTGGGCAGACCCGTTGCTATCAACTTCGGGCGGGGCAGGACCTGCTGGATATCCCCTCCCGCGCCGAAGCATTGTTGTCCAGCCTCTCCACCTGATCCCGTACCCGTCTGCTATGTCCCGCCCTGTCTATCGCCCCAACCCGGATGTGGTCTTCACCGAACTTGAGGAACAGGAGGCCGTGTTGCTCCACCTCAAGACCCGCCGGTACTTCTCGCTGAACGAGACCGGCATCCTGATCTGGAAAGGCGTGCAGGCGGGAGAAGCCCTTGCGGAGATCGCCTCCCGGCTGGAAGCAGCCTACGAGATCGACGCGGAAACAGCGGTGACAACCGTACAGGCTTTCGTCGAGGAGTTGGTCCACGATCGGTTGGTGGACCTTGTGGAAGGCCACGACTGAGGCGTTTCACCGCTGCAGGATCGCCGTGTGGTGCTGGACGAAGTGCCCGGCCTCTAACCGGCACAGGTACAGGCCCGCAGGCAGTCCCGCTGCGTTCCAGGGGAGCTGGTGTTCGCCCGCAGGCAGGTGCCCTGCCGCCACCGTCGTGATGGTCCGGCCCAGCACATCGTATACCACCAGCCGCACGAAAGTGGGGGCTGCAAGGCTGAGCCGGAAGGTCGTGATCTCGGAAAACGGGTTGGGGTATTGCTCCAGCGACAGACCTGCTGCCGGTGGGGCGGGTTCCGTTGCCGTGCCCACCCGCCCCAGGTAGACCCCGGTGCCAAGATCGACGAACAAGGACAGTTCCTGGAAAGAAGTATCCGTAAGTGCCCCGTAGCGCACCTCCCAGGCGAGGGCTTCCGGTCCTGGCAGGGCCTTCCAGAACTGGTTGCCCGCTACCAGGGTGGGCGTGATCGGAGCGGTGCTGTACTGTGTCAGGAACTCCTGTCCGCCATTGAGCAGGGCGGTGTCCACGGCTGGGGGGGAATCTACGAACGCATCGGGAATGGGCTTCATCTCGGCCACCAGCGTGGGGGCTTCGGAGGTGTCTACCGCCGCCAGAAGACCGCCCGTGAGGAAGACGGTGGTCAGCCGGTTCGAGCCGGGCGCGTAGAAGTCATAGACCCATTCCAGGTTGTAGCCATCAAGGCCCACCGGAGACGCACTGATCGCCTTGAGTTGTTGATCGGGGGCAAAGCGGGCGGCGACCTCGCGGGCGGGGGCCAGCGTCGCCTGTGCCGTTGTCGGCATGAAGTTGAACACGGTGAGGTGGATGTCCTGCACATTGACCCCCCCGACCACGAGGCTGTCCGGCTGGCCGTCTGCATCCGGGTCATAGATCCCGATGGCCTCGAACGGTTCTCCCTGGTCATCCAGGTCTTTCAAGGCAAAAGGCCAGTAGACCCCCTCGCGCACATACGGGATGGTGTAGCTCCCGGACGCTTCGGCGGTGAGGGTGGCTGCTCGCATCCCCCAGTCGTCATCGACCAGAAGGTTGCGGTCTGCCAGGAAGACCAGAGTCGTTCCCCCCGCATGTTTCGGAATCTGTCCGGTTCGCACCGGGCGGATCCTGCCTGGCCACCATGTCTTCGTTTCCAAATAGTTTGTTTGCCCTGGGATATGCAACGGTACGCCTGCACGGGGGCGACGCCACAGCACCGGTGCCACGCGGCCTTTACCGGCCATCCCGCCCACTGAGGGATCATCGGTGACCACCCCGCTGACCGTGTGGACGCCCCAACTGGCTGCCGTGGTATACCGCAGCAGAAAAGGCTCTATGGCTTCGTCGGTCTCCGACCGCAGCCCGAATACAAACCAGAAGGTATCTGTATCCGGGGCATGGGTTACGTCATACGTAATCACGTCTGTCTCCCCGGTCGCCAGGTCTCCGATGGTGAGCAAGCCGGGGGTGATCCCGGCTCCCGGTTCGAACCGCAGCACCGCGCTCCAGTTGTTCTCCAGGCTGACAGGCTGGTTCAGGTTGAATTGAATGGTGGCCGTCTGTGCAACGCCGGTGGCCCCCTCTGCGGGCACCGTGCTGTCGATGCGGAACGCCTGGGTCTGACCCGGACGTACCCATCCGAGCAAACACCCTGCGAAGAGAATCCTGCGCAGAAGCAGCAAGACGGGTAGTTTCATTCCTCTCCTGAAATCTGGATACCGCAGCACGAACGACTTATCCGGCATCGTTTGTTCCCGTTCTACCGTCTCAACGGACATCTTGAAGGGATGTGGGCAGCACTGGTTAGCTCTTTGCTGTTTCTTCGTGGCGATGGCGGCCCACTACCCAAAATTCCACGTTTCTTTGCGTGCCCGACGCCCGCGCGCGCCGCTTTGTCA
>CAZLRO010000325.1:0-2863 GCA_964561865.1 uncultured Rhodothermaceae bacterium
GTCGAGGAAGCCACCGCCAGCCCCCATCGTCTCCGGAAACCACAGGTCGCCCGCCGCCCCCGTGACATGCTCAAACGCGCCGAGGCCCGCCGCGCGGGTGACGTCGGTGAACCGGAAGGCACCGTTGCCGGGTGCCTCAGCCGGTGTCGGTGCAGGGCGGCACGACAGGGACACAAGCACACAGAGGAGCAAGGCCCCTGTTCCAGCACAACAGTTGGCCCCCATCGCGTCAGTTTCGGTGCTGCTCCTGGATCGTTCGGAGGACCTGCCGGACGGCCTCGATGACCTGCTCCGGGGCTTCCTGCTGGAGATACCCGCCGTTGGCGGGCACGGTACGGTGGGTGCCGTCGGGGCGGTCTTCCACCCAGGCGCGGTGGAGAGCCATACGCGCCTGTTGCCCGGCAGCGGTCTCGCCCACCCACCGGGGTTCGGCTACCGTCCGCAGGGCCGAGAGCACCACTACGGGCACCTCAGGCAACGACGCAGGAACACCCTCCAGCAACCCTCGCTCCAACACCTGGTACACGGCCTGGAATTCGGCCTGTACCGGCGCGGGAGTGAGGGCATAGAACGCCTGCTGGCCGCGCACGTAGTCTGCCCACGACGCTGCCGAGAGGGCCTTCCAGCGGGTAGCCTGGGCTTCATGGGTGGCATCGACCAGCACCAGGCCCGCCACCTCGTCCGGGTACCGGGCGGCGAAGCTGCGGATGTGCAACCCACCTGCCGCATGCCCGACGAGCACATAGGGGGGTGGGATGCGGGCGGCCCGAAGCAGGTCGTGCAGCTCGACGGCGATCTGTGCTGGGGTACGCGGGGCCACAGCAGGGTCGGAAAGCCCCAGCCCGGCCCGGTCGTAGGATACTACCCGGCCCAGCCGCGCCACCCCCTGCTGGACCGGCTGCCAGAGCTGGTGGTCGTCGCCCAGCCCGGCTTCGAGTACCACCGTCACGTCTCCACTGCCCCCCTCCACCAGGTTCATAAAGCGCCCCCCTACGTCGATCATCCGGTTGGGGAGCGACGCATCTTCGGTCAGGCGTACCGGACGGTCTTCCGGCGGCGCGGAAGCCGGGGCATAGCGCCGCTGCTCGTATTCCGTGCGCGAGACGCCCCAGACCTCAAACGCCTTGTCGAAGTCGAAATCCCGTGCTTCCAGGGTCTGGCCGGGCGGAGCTACAATGAGCGGGCCGATGTCGCCGTTGTGGTCCCGGCATCCCCCCTTGTATTTCCGGGCCTCCATCTCCTGCACCCGGCACTCGATGGCGAAGCCGGGGTGCCAGGTGAATGAGAGCAGGTTGCCGCTCTGTCGAAATCCCGTCACGCGCATCGGCCCCACCCCCAGCAGGTTCATCGTCACCTGGAACGTGTCGGCCCTGGCCTGCACCTCCAGGAAGGCATCCACCACCTGCCCGCCGGGCGAGACCAGGTGGGCCTCCCAGTTTCCCGTCTCCAGGGGCTGCGCCTGCACGGCGACCGCCATCCCCCCCGCCATGATCCATCCGATGCGCCAGGTCCTGCGTCTGCTGTCCATATCCTGCACGTTCTGTCGGTCGTCTCCGTTCGGGATCGGAGGTGCGATGCTTAACTTGTCCCGCCATTTTTTGAGCCTCATCAGTATACGCATTTTTTGAATCCATGCGCCAACGTATGCGGCCGCGGGGCTGGTTTTGTGGCTGGGGCCTGCTGCTTCTGGCGGGCTGTACGGCCAACCCGGAGCGGGTCTGGCACCCGGAGGACGGGTATCGGTGGGCCGAACTGCGGGACTTCGACGGCGAGAAGGCCGGGTTCCACGAGATGGAGGCCGCACAAACCGGGGTCACGTTTGTCAACACCTTGCCGGAACAGCATTTCCTGCAAAACCGGCACTACCTCAACGGGTCGGGGGTGGCGCTAGGGGATGTGGATGGGGATGGCTGGACGGACGTCTACCTGGCCCGCCTCGACGGTGCCAACGTCCTTTACCGCAACCTCGGTGGCTGGCGGTTCGAGGACATCACCGAGGTGGCAGGGGTGGCCGCGCCCAACCGGTTCTCCACCGGGGCCGTCTTCGCCGACCTCGACGGGGATGCCGACCTCGACCTGCTCGTGACGGCGATGGGGGGGCCGAACGCGGCGTTCCTCAACGACGGCCAGGGGCGTTTCACCGAGGCCACCGACACCCTCGGCCTGGCCCTGTCGAAAGGAAGCACTACAATGGCTCTGGCCGACCTCGACGGGGATGCCGACCTCGACCTCTACGTTGCCAACTACAAGACCCGCTCGGTCAGCGACACCTTCACACCCCGCGTCCGGGCCTTCGAGCGCACCGTCCTCCGCAACGGCGACCAGTTCGAGATCGCACCCGGGTTTGAAGCGCACTACAAGCTGACCGTCCACACAGGTGGGCTGCTGCGCGAGGAACGCGCCGAGCCGGACGTGCTCTACCGCAACGACGGCAAAGGCCACTTCACCCCGGCCTCGTTCACCGACGGAACCTTCCTCGATGCCAACGGCCAGCCCCTGCCGGAAGCCCCGGACGACTGGACGCTCACGGCCCGCTTCCAGGATATCAACCGGGATGGGCACCCGGACCTCTACCTCTGCAACGACTACGCCAGCCCGGACTACCTCTGGTTCGGAGATGGCACCGGACGCTTCCGCCTGGCCCCTCCCCTCGCCTTGCGCAAGACCAGCTTCTCCACCATGTCCATCGACTTCTCGGACATTGACCGCGATGGCGACCTGGACTTCTTCCTGACCGACATGCGCAGCCCCGACCACACCCGTCGGCAGGCGCAGGTGGGCCTGACGGTGCCCATGACAACCGACATCGGGGAGATCGAGAACCGCCCGCAGGCTGTCCAGAACATGCTCATGCTCAACCGGG
>CAZLRO010000325.1:2873-3338 GCA_964561865.1 uncultured Rhodothermaceae bacterium
TGAAACCGCGTCGCTGAGCGGGGTGGCGGCCTCCGACTGGACGTGGTCCGGCCTGTTCCTGGACGTAGACCTCGACGGCTATGAAGACCTGCTGCTCACCACCGGACATGCCTTCGACGTGCTCAACATCGACGCCCAGGAGCAGGAACTACGCCGCGAGCGTGCCTTGTCCGACCCCGACGGGTTTCGCCGGCTGCTGCTGGATTTTCCTGACCTGGCGCTAAACAATGTGGCTTTTCGTAACCGGGGTGACCAGACGTTCGAACCTGTACCCCAGGGCTGGGGGTTAGGCACCCAGGCCGACCGCTCGCACGGCATGGCTTTCGCCGACCTCGACCAGGATGGTGACCTCGACGCAGTGATCAACCGGCTAAACCAGGCGGCGGGGTTGTTTCGCAACGAGGCCGAAGCTCCCCGCCTCACCGTCCGGCTGCGGGGCCTGTCCCCCAACACCCAGGGCATCGG
>CAZLRO010000326.1:0-3331 GCA_964561865.1 uncultured Rhodothermaceae bacterium
CGGCACTACCTGCCACCGGGGCCAGACCAAGCCCGCGCTGGATCTGCCGCCCGGCTGACTACCGCCGCACCACCTTGAAGCCGATGCCGCGCCCGTGCTGCTGGAAGAGCGCCAGGTTGATCCAGCACAGCGCCAGTTGCTCCAGTAACCCGATGCGGTCGTCGCCGCCGAAGTCGTAGCAGGCGGCAAACCCCAGGTCCAGCGCCAGCTGCGTGGCGACGGCCTTGCCGTGGGTACTCTCGCCCGCGACGAACATGTCCAGCGCCGTGCCGCCATAGCGCGGGTCGGCCATGTTCTCGTAGCCCGTCGTGTTAAAGCACTTGACGACGTGCCGGGCGTTGGTCAGCGCCTTGAGCGCAGCGGCGGCGTGGGGGTACGGCTCCGGGCGGGTGCGCACCGCGTTCGTGGCGTCGATCAGCACCTTGTCGGCCACGTCGCCGAACTGCGGCGCGAGGGCAAGGACGGCTTCTGGCGGGGTGGCGAGCACGATCACGTCGGCCTGCCGGGCCGCCTCGGCGACGCCAGCGGCGGTGATGCGGTCGCTTGTGGCACAGAGCGCCTGCACGTCGGGGGCGGCTACGTCCCGCACGCCCAGCACGACGGTGTGCCCAGCGCGCGCCCAGCCGGTCGCCAGCGCACCGCCTACGTGCCCGGCCCCCAGGATGGCAAGGATCATAATGGTCGGAGCTTATTTGATCGGAACGAACGTTTCGCGGACGATCTGGCCGCGCTGCCAGTACTGGATGGCCCACTGGCGGAACTGGACGCGCCCCTACTGCCGGTGCGTCACGTCGAAGAACCACTCCGCCACCACCAGCCCGGTGGCTTCATCGACGGCCAGCCCCCGCAACCCGCCATCGTGGACGGCTTCGAGGTTCTGCACAAACTGCTGCTCGAAGGCCCGGTTGGCCTCCTTGCCTACCCGCGGGGCTTCCCCGTATTCGGTCATCACGATGTCGTCGGCGTAGAACCGCTCGAATGCTTCGAGCAACTGGCCGTGCTGGATCATCTGAACGTGGGTCTGGACGGCTTCCTTCAGGTTCATCGGATTTGATGGGGCCTGGTTGTAGGGAAATGGGTGAGGTCAGAAGAGGTAGCCCTCGCGGGGTACCGCCGGGGTGGGCAGGTCGGCCTCAGCCAGCACCTCGCGCAGGTCGCGTTCGATAGCGACACACAGCGCCGTGAGGGGCACATCGGTGATCCGGTTCTCGAACGGATCTTCGTTCAGCTCCCCCACCTTGTTGATGATGCTGAAGATCGCAGCCAGCAGGATCGAGACAGGGATCATCAGGACGGGTATTTCCAGCCGCGCAAAGTCTCCCATGAGGCACCAGGGCAACAGCAGGATGAAGACGTAGAGGAAGACCCGTGTGAAGTAGTCGTACTGTCGGAGCAACGGGGTGTGCTTGATCCGCTCGCACGCTGCCTGGTAGCTGGAGAGGGCGGCCAGTTGGCCCTCAATCTGGAAGCTGTCGAAGCCACCGAGCGTGCCATCGGCCATCGCCTCGTACAAGTGCCGCCCCATGATCATCTGGAGGGCCTGGGGTTTGTTGTGCCGCACCAGCACCTCCTGGTACTCTCCCTCCGGCAACAAGGGCTGCAAGTCCGACCAGGTAGCCTGGTTTCGCAACTGCAACCGGAGGGCCTGCACCCAGGCGATTTGCCGATAGATCATCGCCCGCTTGAACCGCTCTCCGCGGGCCGCCTCGTAGGTTGGCTGATGCCGGTGGGCATCGGTGAAGGTAAACACGAGGCGCGCAAGGATGCGGCTGGCATGGGCGATGTTGGCCCACAGGGTGCGGGCCTCCCACCAGCGGCTATACGCCGTATTGTTGCGAAACCCGATGAAGATCGCCAGGGCCGTACCCAGCACGGTTGCAACCGAGAACGGAAGGGCAGGAACCGTCTCGGTGCGGACAAACACCCAGAAAGAGGCAAGCGATACCCCAACCGATACCAGTAATTCGGTTCGGATATACCCCAGTACCCGGGTGATCCGGAAATTGCGCTTGACGATCATGGCAGGGTGGCAATGCTCAAACGCCCAGGGCCTCGATCACCAGCCGGGCGGCGGCACTGCCGGAGTACTGCTGCTGCCCGGTGATAAGCCGCCCGTCCCGCACCGCGTGGGACTTGAAACGCCCGTTCACGATGAAATTCGTGTTCGGCAGCTTCCGGGCTTCATCCTCGATCCAGAACGGCTGGATGCGCTGGCCCACGAAGGCATCGGCGTATTGCTCCTCGCTGTTGGCAAAGCCCGTCCACGTCTTCCCGTCCACGAGGAGGCTGCCGTCGGAGAGGCGGGTCTTGAGCAGGATGCAGGTGCCGTGGCAGATGGCGGCCACCACCTTGCCTGCCTCGTAGCCCTCGGCCACAAACCGGTGCAGCCGCGTGTCGTCGATCATCGTCACCATCGGCGACTGGCCGCCCGTCACAAACACCGCGTCAAAGTCAGCAGGGGAAAAGTTCGCCAGCGGCGGCGTGTTTTCGAGCAGCGGGGCGTGGTGGGGCGAGGTGATGAACCCCAGGCTCAACAGGTCGTGGGCCGAATAGCCACTTGCGTCGCGCGGGTCGCTCCACGCATCCGCCTGCATCGGCCCACCGTCCGGGCTGGCAAGGGTCACCGCGTAGCCGTGCTCGACAAATTCCCAGTACGGATGCGTCACTTCCGACCACCAGAAACCCACCGGCCAGCCGGTGACCGGGGAGACGCCGGGGTTGGCAACGACCATCAGCACCCGCTTGGGCTGGTCGGGGTTCAGGACATCCAGGGTAGCGCTCATAGGAGGAAACGTTGTGTTGTGAGATGGTTGTTATAAGTGATAGATGTAATATACAACTAAAGCAGAACAGCAAACAAGCGTAGTATCCGGCGGGTGTTAATTTTCCATCAGGGTTTCGTAGATGCGGTCCAGCGCCCGCTTGCAGGCGGCCATGTCTTCGCCGGAGACGTCGGCGGTGGCGGTGTTGAGCACATCGAGGGCGACGGCCTTGGTGGGGGCTTCGAGCGACTTGCCGAGCGGGGTGAGGTAGATCCGATTCTGTCGGCGATCCTGCTGATCTGCGATGCGGACTACCAGGTTGCGTTTTTCCAGCCCGTCGATGAAACGGGTCATGGTTGTCTTATCTTTGCCGAGCACGTCGGCCAGCTCGAACTGCGGGCGGCCGTCGCGCTCCCACAGGTGTACCAGCACGGCCCACTGCTCGCCCGTGACGGGGTAGTTGCCTGCCTCTAGTCGGGCGTTGAAGACCTTGCGGATAGCCCGCGACGCCCGGTTGATCAGATAGCCGAGGGAGGACTCCAGGTGGTACGTAGTCTCCGGCATGGGGC
>CAZLRO010000327.1:0-3329 GCA_964561865.1 uncultured Rhodothermaceae bacterium
GGTCGATCAGGGTCGATCTCATGAGATTGACCCTGATCGACCCTGCTCCTCGCAATGACATGGTCCGCAATCCCCAATCCGCAATCCTTTATGCCTGACTACCCCCTGGCCGCTCTCGGCCATCCAGCAGACCCTGCCCACCCGGTGTTCCAGCAACGAATGGCCCAGTACCGCGCGTTGCTGGCGCACTGGGAGAATCGGGCGGCGCAGGTGCGGCAGGGCGGCGGTGCGGCAGGCATCCAGCGGGAGCACGACCGGGGCAAGCTCACTGCCCGCGAGCGCATCGCCCGGCTGCTCGATGATCCGGCAGACTTCCTGGAACTGGGACTCTTTGCCGGGGATGGGCTGTACGAGGACGAAGGGGGGTGCCCGGCTGCTGGCACGGTGATGGGGCTGGGGCCGGTGAGTGGACGGCTGTGTCTCATCGTCGCCAACGACGCGACGGTCAAGGCTGGGGCATGGTTCCCCATCACTGCCAAGAAAAACCTCCGGGCACAGGAGATCGCCCTCGAAAACCACGTGCCCATCCTCTACCTGGTCGATTCCGCCGGGGTGTTCCTGCCGATGCAGGACGAGATCTTTCCCGACAAGGAGCACTTCGGGCGCATCTTCCGCAACAACGCCGTCCTCAGCAGCCGGGGCATCCCGCAGATTGCGGCCATCATGGGGAGCTGTGTGGCTGGCGGGGCCTACCTGCCCATTATGAGCGATGAGGCGCTCATCGTAGAGAAGACCGGCTCGGTGTTCCTGGCCGGGCCGTTCCTCGTCAAGGCTGCCATCGGCGAGGAGGTGGATGCCGAGACGCTGGGCGGGGCCGCCACCCATTCGGAAATCTCCGGCGTCACCGACTACCGGATGCCGGACGACGAGACCTGCCTCGAAACCATCCGCCGCCTCGTCTCCCACCTGGGCGAGCGCCCGACGGCGGGCTTCGAACGCCGCACCCCGGTGGAACCCGCGTTCCCGGCAGAAGACATCTACGGCCTGCTGCCAACGACCGGTGCACAGCCCTACGACATGGAGGAGGTGCTGGCGCGGATCATCGACGCCGGGTCGTGGACAGCGTACAAGGCGGGCTACGGCAAGACCCTGCTGACAGGCTATGCCCGTATCGATGGCTGGAGTGTGGGCATCGTTGCCAACCAGCGGCTGATGGTGCGGGCACGCACCGGAAGCAAAGGGCACACCGACGAACTCCAGGCAGGAGGGGTCATCTATTCCGATGCGGCGGACAAGGCCGCCCGGTTCATCCTCAACTGCAACCAGAAACGCATCCCGCTCGTGTTTTTCCAGGATGTGACGGGGTTCATGGTGGGCACCCGTGCAGAACACGGGGGCATCATCAAGGACGGTGCGAAGATGGTCAATGCCGTCGCCAACAGCGTCGTCCCCAAGTTCACCGTCGTCGTGGGCAATTCGTTCGGGGCGGGCAACTACGCCATGTGCGGACGGGCCTACGACCCCCGCCTGATGCTGGCCTGGCCGACGGCCCGGATCGCGGTGATGGGGGGGGCGCAGGCGGCAAAGACCCTGTTGCAGATTCAGGTTGCCAAGCTCCGCAAGCAGGGCCGGGAACTCTCGGACGAGGAGCAGCGCGAACTCCTCTCGAGCATCGAGACCCGCTACGAAGCCCAGACCTCGCCCTACTACGCCGCTGCCCGGCTCTGGCTGGACGAGATCATCGACCCGGTGCAGACCCGCCGCTGGCTCAGCCGGGGCATCGCCCTTGCCAACCTGAACCCCCACCGTCCGCCGTTCAACCCCGGGGTGATCCAGACATGACCCCACATCCTGCCGCCACCCTGGTGCTCACCCGCACGGGCATGGCGGGGCTGGAAGTCCTGCTCCTCCAGCGTCCTACCCGGATGAGGTTCATGCCCTCTTTTCACGTCTTCCCCGGCGGACGGGTGGAGACGGCCGACCACCGTGCAGCACAGGAGGGTTGGGGGGGCGACGAGGTGGGTGCGTTTGCCCTGGCCGCTATCCGCGAGACCGCCGAGGAATGTGGGCTGCTGCTGGCACGGGAAGCGGGTGGACACTACGCCGGGGCGACACTGGCCGCCAGCGTGTGCGATGCGCTCCGCAGGGGAGCAGACTTCTACGCGCTCCTGCGCTACCACGACCTGACACCCGACGTTGCGGCCCTCCTCCCGTTTGCTCGCTGGGTCACCCCCGTGTTCGAGCCACGCCGCTTCGACACCTGGTTCTTCCTCGCCGAAGCTCCCCTGGCCCAGCGCGTCCTGCTCGACGAGGCCGAGGCGGTGGCAGGAGGCTGGATGACACCCGGCGAAGCCCTGGCCCGGTTCCGCAAGCGAAAGCTGGCCCTGGCCCCACCTACCCTTGCTACCCTCGAAGACCTGCACCGAGCCGACAGCCTGGCGGAGTGGCGGGATTCCCCTCCAGCTCCCATCCGGCCTATTCTGCCCTTGCTCGTGGAAGAGGAGGAAGCGGCCCTGCTGGTCTTGCCCGGCGACCCGTGCTGGCCCGATCCGGAACCCGCTGTGCTGACCCACCGTACCCGGTTCACCCGCGACCGGCATGGCCGTTTCGTATAACAGTCCGGTGGGATGGGGTGAAAAGGGCAAACCCTACGCCACTCCGGTACGGAAGCGCACTGCCGGGACAGGGTGCCCGGTGGGCGCGGTCGGCTGCTCCGCCGGGGCATCGAAGAGGGGGCGGCCGAGGTGTAGGGCCGCCCGTTCCAGCGCCGCCCGCATCGCTTTCATGTCAATGGGCTTGCTCAGGTAATCGTCCATGCCGGCAGCAATGCATTCCTCGCGTACCCCGTGCAGGGCGTTGGCCGTGAGCGCGATCAGGTACGGACGCGGTTGCAGCGCAGGATCGTGGTTCAGGCGCCAGGCCGTCTCCATGCCATCCATCACCGGCATCTGCATGTCCAGCAACACCACATCATAATGGGTGTGGGCCAATACATCGAGCACTTCCTGCCCGTTCTCGACAATATCCACCTGGAAGCCTTGTCGTTGCAGCAACAGCGAGGCTACCTTCTGGTTGATGGGGTGGTCTTCGGCCAGCAACAGGCGCAGGCCCGAAGCCACAGGGGGCACCGTGTTCATCAGGGGTGATACAGGGGTGAAGCAATCAAGACATCCCGCCGCTTGTCGAGACGGTGCCGCCTCCGGTGTTTCAGGGGGCGACACAACGGGAATCTATCAAGGGTATCGGATAAGCCAGGGGTCGGGTTAACTTTTGGTTTGGAATGATAGCTGTTGGCGGGTACCTGGTGCTTGGGAGGAGGGCAGCAACGTTCCCACCGTGTCATCACGAGGAGGCCAAGGCGATCTTGATCGCCTTGGCAGAGCCTGCCC
>CAZLRO010000328.1:0-3323 GCA_964561865.1 uncultured Rhodothermaceae bacterium
GTCTTCTGGTCACGGTCGCCCAGGGTACTGGAGAGGGAACCGAAGCCGTCGGTCTGGGACTGGAAGTTGGCTTTCAGGTCGATGAAGTCGGCCAGCTTCAGGTTCAGGTTCGCCAGCCCCGCCCAGCCGGTGGAGGCGTCATAGCCGGAGACGCGCAGCTCGTTCACCCACACCGTCACGTCCTCCAGGATGTCCCCGAAGGCCGTACTGGTGGAGTCGGCCCCGTTGCGGATGCCGATGACGATGCTGTTCACCTTCTGCAACGAAGGGTTGCCCTTGATGCCCAGCCGGGTGCCAGGCGGGGCAAACCGCTCGGCATCGGGCACGTCGGGGCTGACGAGCGTGTCGGCGTTCACGTTCCAGAACACCCGGTCGGTCCGCACGTTTTGCGGGTCGCTGGCTGCCAGCCGGTCGCGTGCGGTTTTCAACTGGTTCAGGGCCGCCAGCTCAATGTTGACCGAGTTCAGGTCGATGAACGTCCCGCCGAAATCCTGGTTGGTCTGCCAGAGTTCATCGGAAGTAGGTTCTCCCTCGATGCGTCCGGGGGTGAGCGGCTGCTCGTATTCGTAGTAGTCGTTCGTCTCGCTGGAGCCGAGGCGGACGAAGAGCCGGACCCGTTCGCGGGCCACCTCCTTGGGCAGCGTGGTCAGGTCGGTGCCGTCGCCCAGGGTGCCGTGCAGGTGGGCGAACATGCGGAGGTTGGAATACTTGAGCAGGTCGAGGGCGTTCTGGGGCTTGAAGATGCCGCGCTGCCGGCCCGGACGCAGGTCTTCCACGCGGAGGACGAGCGCCTGCTCGCGGGCCTGCTGCTGCCGCCCCGTCGCCAGGCGTGTCTGGCTGATGATGGTGCCGGTAGGGGTGACGTAGAGGTCGCTGTTCTCCTCGTTGTTGATGCTCGAGATGGTCAGGCGCGTGGCCTCGGCCAGCGTGTCGGACGCTGTGCGGCCTTCCAGGGCGATGCGGTCGGACTTCTGCCACTGGCTGCCTACAAACTCCAGCGTCGCAAACCGCATGGTGATAGGGGTGCGGTGGCCGGTCGTCCACAGGCGCATGTACTGGATGCTGGTGAAGTCCTGGATGCTGCCGGTGCGCCGGGTGTATTGCTGGACCGGGATGCGGACGAGGAACCAGCCTGTGCTGTCGCCCTCGCGGCTGATGATCTCGCCCACGATGAAGTCGTCCACCTTCTCCGGGCGGCCCAGCTCCTTGAGGGCACGGCGGCCCAGCGGGATCTCGTACTGGAAGAAGCTGTTGTCCTGGTCGACGGTCGAGTTCAGGTTGCGGTCTTCGGTGTCGGGCGTGCGCGAGTTCCCCCGCCCGCCGCCCGCGATCTGGTTCTGCGACTCATACGAGTTCAGTTCGTGCCCCGGGAAGTAGTGGCTCATCCGCTGCTGCACGGTGGACCCGTTGGGGTAGACCGTCCGGTCGTTGTAGTAGTCATCGGCGAAGTTGTAGTAGTCGTCGCCGGAGGGGTCGCGCCGGGCCTTGGCGATCTCGGCCTGGATGCGCGGGTCGCTGCTCTGGATGTTGTCGAGGGCAGCGAGGAAGGAGGCGAAATGGGCCTGCTCGGTGGCGAAAGCAGGGTAGTCTCCCTCGTAGGAGGGCAGGCCGTCCAGCCCCAGGTCCTCGGTGCGCCGGGTAGCCTCGTCGATGTCCACCAGCCCGTTGATGGAGCCTTTGGGGAGGCGGCCCCACGTGTCGAGGTCGGTCGGCTCGATGGAGGTCAGCGAGAGGCCGTCCTCGTTGTTGGGGTTGGGCCGTTTGTTGGGCAAGAGGTCTTCCGAGATGGCCCCCAGGTCCACGTACAGCCGGGCCTCGTCGCCGGCGTCGCGGGCATCATTCTCCGGGATGGGCTTGAAGACGAACTCCACGAAGTCGATGTTTTTCTGCGTGAAGTCGTTGTAGCCTTCGGGCACGCGCTGCATGATCCCGCCCCAGGTGAGGTGCGGGTTGGCGAAGAAGTCCTGGAGGCGGGTGCTGTAGTTGTACGGCCCGCGCTCGAACGGGTTGAAATGCAGGTCGAAGGTCTGGAGCCGGGTGTCGGTCTCGGCCCGGGTGTCGCGGTCGGGGAAGACGTCGTTGATGTCCACGATGTCGATGGCATCGAGGAACCGGCTGTCTACCACGGCATCCCGCATCTCCTCGAGGATGTTAACGTTGAGCTGGTACCAGCCGAGGCTGGCGCGCCAGGTGGTGCGCAGCGAGTCGATGAGGCCGCCGGACTGCACGCCGGTCGGATCGGTGGCACCAATGGAGTCGGGGGCGGGAGCGAGGCCCCAGAAGCCGGGCGAGAGGAAAGAGAAGGTGTTCTCGAACCCCTCGAAGTCGTCGAGGTAGGAGATGCCCCGCTCTTCGTCGGGGTTGAAATTGCGTCCGTTCCGCCGCAGGTCGCGCTGCGTGCGTTCGAAGGCGACGGTCTGGGTGTTGCCGGGGCGGAACTGCGCGAACTCGCCGGTGAACCGGAGCAGGCTGTTGGCTTTGGTCTGGAGCAAGGGCAGGGCATCGACGACCCGGGTGAGCCAGCGGGGTTCGAGCAGCAGCGACCCGTCCAGGCCCCAGATGGTGTTCTGGATCGGCTCCTCGCCGAGGCGGAACTTGTCGATGGGGGATTTCTGGCTCAGCCGCATCAGCGTGGCGCCGAGGCTGAACCGCTCGTCGAGCTTGTAGTCGGCACGGGCGCCGAGCAGGGTCTTCTTTTGCAGGTTGAAGAACGAGTTCTGCTCGTAGGAGATTTCGACGTTGCGCCCGGCGGTGAGGTACGACGGGTTGGTGATGCTGACGGTGCCGGCCTGGTAGTCCACCACATAGTCTGCCCCTTCCTGCAAGGCATTGCCGCCGGAGCTGACGCGCACCGAGCCGGGCACGACGCCGGAGAAGGCTTGCAGGTCGTAGAAGGCTTCGGCAGCGCCCTTGTAGGAGCCATGCACGCGGAAGACGTCGAACTGGGGCTCACGCTGGGCATTGATCTTCTTGGCGGAATAGAGGCTGCGGAAGACGTAGAGGTTCTTCAGGTCCTCGCGCTGTTCGGGCGGGGCTGTCTCGTCGATGAGGCGGGCCAGGTGGGCGCCGAAGGGCTGGAGGTAGGGAAAGATGATCAGGCCCTCGTCCGGGTCGATGGTGATGCCGCTGAGGTAGTCGAAGCGCTCGTCCGGACGCGGGGCACCGTCGGCGTTGAGGCGGTCGAGGCCCAGGAGCTGGACAAGTGTCTGCTGGCCACCCACACCGGGCAGGGTGGGGCTGGCGGTCTGCCCCGGCGGCTCGTAGTCGATCTGCAACTCGAACTCGTTGGCGTTGATGTTGCGGCCCTGTACCTGGTAGATGTT
>CAZLRO010000329.1:0-3321 GCA_964561865.1 uncultured Rhodothermaceae bacterium
CAGGGCGGGGGTTCTGGTCAACCCCTCTCTCTGTCTGCGGTGGTGCGTTCCCTGGGAGATGTGAGCGATTGACCTTTTGGATCAGCCGGTAATAAGGAGGCTGCCAAGAAGGAGCAGCCCCGGTACGAGCACGAGGCCCGCCGGAAGGTCTGCCACAAGGTCAATCCCGATGCCCGCAGGCCGCACAGACGCTGCCCGGAGGTACCCGCCCTGCAGGGCGGTTCCGGAAGAGCAGCGATATGCGTTCGGCTGGGGCATGTACAGGTAGTGGGATTTGCAACTGGTACGGTCGCGTATTCAATTAACAGTATCCTGAATCTCCTGTCAAGAGGGGGATTTCCCTACCCTGTTTCGGAAGCGCTTTTCTGTAGGGAAATAGCTGGATAATTTTTTTGCAGTTTGTTGCCTCTGAAGAAAATCTCCCCAGGAGCAGCGCACAGCGCCAGGAAAGCCTCTAAGCGGGAGCCAGGGACAACAGATGGAGAGGGTGGGGAGAAGGGATGGGTGAATATCGTCAAATTGACTATATTATCGTCAAATTGACTATATTTCACAGGGTTAGGGAAGCTGCTTTTTCCGCCCGGCCAACGGAGACTGTCCCAATCCGGCCAACGCTTTCAGTCGAGCGTCCGGTACCCTTGCAGAAACGCCTCGGCCATCGCCACCATCTCGGCACTGCCGATGTAGAGCGGGGTGCGCTGGTGCAAGGCCCGGGGCTGCTTCTCCAGGATGCGCTCGTGGCCGTCGGAGGCCCGCCCCCCGGCCTGCTCGGTGATGAACGCCAGCGGGTTGGCCTCGTACATCAGCCGCAGCTTGCCTTCCGGACTCTTCATCGTGGCCGGGTACATGTAGATGCCCCCCTTGAGCAGGTTCCGGTGGAAGTCGGACACAAAAGAGCCGATATACCGGGTGCTGTAGGGGCGGCCCGTCGGCTTGTCCTCCCGCTGCATCCATTTGATGTATTGCTTCAGCCCGTCCTCGAACGAGTTGTAGTTCCCTTCGTTGACCGAGTACATCTTGCCGTTGGTAGGCGTCTTCATGTCCTTGTGGGTCAGCAAGAACTCCCCGATAGCCGGGTCGAGCGTGAAGCCGTTGACCCCGTTCCCGGTGGTGTAGACGAGCATGGTGGACGAGCCGTAGACCACATACCCCGCCCCCACCTGCTTGTGGCCCGGTTGCAAGGCATCCTCCAGCGTAGCCGTCTCCACCCCGTCCGCGAGTTGGTAGATGCTGAAGATGGTGCCCACCGAGACGTTTACCTCGATGTTGGAGGAGCCGTCGAGCGGGTCGAGCAGGACAATGTACCGCCCGCTCTCACCCGAAGCCCGCAGCGGGATGGCCTCGGCGTGTTCCTCCGAACCGATCAGGCAGCACTCCCCACCCCGCCGCAGGGCACGGACGAACTCGGCGTGGGCCAGCGCGTCCATCTTCTGCTGCACCTCGCCCTGCACATTCGTCTCCCCGGTCGCGCCGTAGATATCCACGATCCCGGCCCGGCGCATGTCCCGGTTGACAATCTTGGCCGCGATGCTGATGTCGCGCAGCAGCCGGGTAAAGGCTCCGGTCGAGAACGGCAGCGCTTCCTGCTGTTCGATGATGAACTGCTCCAGTGTCTTGAAGCCTCCCGGATCGGTGACGGCTTTCACGGATTCGTCGGTGGACATGCGGGATGTTAGGCTAGGGTTCTGGGGCGGGCAATGGGTGGATATTATGTATTCTTACAACTATTTGATTTTTATAGCTTTCTTCCCATCGTGGCGCAGCAGGAACCGGAGCGGAACATCCACACGGGCACGCCAGGCGGACTCGGAGTGGCTGGCACCGGGGAAGCGCTCGGTCAGCAACGACTCCTGGTACCGGTATCCCCGGCGCAGAAACTGGCGGTCGATCTGGCGCTGGGTGTGCTCGTAGGCCCCGATATGGGCTTCGACGCCATAGTCGAAATAGATGCGGTGGGAGGTCGCGGCAGGCACGTGGCGGTCCAGGTAGGGCATGAGGAGTCGCCCGCCGATGGGCCAACTGGTCGAGAGGCAGCCCGCCCGCCCGAACACCTCCGGGTATTCGCACAGGGCGTAGAGCGAGATCAGCCCGCCCATGCTCGACCCCATGATGACGGTGTGGGCGGGGTCCGGGAGCGTGCGGTAGTGCTGGTCGATAAACGGTTTGAGTTCCTCGACGACGAAGGCGAGGTAGTCATCCGAGCACGGGTCTTCGCCGAAGTTGCGGCGGAAGCGGTCGCGTACCCCTGGTCGGCCATGCTGGAGCAGCGGTTTCTGCGGCATGTATTCGGGGATGCGCTTGGGGGTATTCCAGATACCCACCACAATAGCCCCGGCGATCACCCCTTCGTAGCTGAGCCGGTCGATGGCCTCATGGACGGCCCAGTCCACCCCGGCGAAGGCCAGGGCCGGATTGAACAGGTTCTGCCCGTCGTGCATGTAGACCACCGGGAAGCGCGTGAGCGACCCGTGATTGTATTGCGGCGGCACCCACACGTCCACGTTCCGGGGCATCACCCGCGTCGAGGCAAAGGCCTCATGCCGTTCCAGATATCCAATCACGCCAGATGTACTGCCCTTGAAGAGGGCGGACCGCGCCTGGAGTGTCTCTGCGGCGGTGCCTCCACCCTCGATGCGTTGCTCCTCGGCGCAACCGACCGGGGCCGGGAATCTACAAATCCCCTGCCGGAGCGCCAAACAACTGGAAGCCCCTGCCTGCTTTTTTTAACTTGCCCGGCAGGGTTTGCCCACATGGGCGTGGACAGGCCCTTGCCCGTTCCCTTATTCCTGTCTTACCAAAGATAATGCCATGCCTGTCCGCCCGTTCACGATCCTGTGTGTTGCCTTTTATTTCAAGGGCGTGGCGTTCATGCGCAAAGCCAAGTCGCTCGGCTGCCGGGTCTACCTGCTGACGAACGTCAAGCTCGCAGACGAATCCTGGCCGCGCGAGAGCCTGGACGACATCTTCTACCTGCACGACGAGGGCGACCAGTGGAGCCGGGAGAGCCTGCTCAAGGGGGTCAGCTACATGGCCCGCACCCTCCACTTCGACCGGATCGTGGCGCTGGACGACTTCGACGTGGAGAAGGCGGCGCTGCTGCGCGAACACCTGCGGGTGCCCGGCATGGGGGATACCCGCACCCGCTACTTCCGCGACAAGCTGGCGATGCGGACGCAGGCCGCTGAAGCGGGCATCCCGGTGCCCGCGTTCGTGGGCCTCATCCACTATGACGAGGTGCGCCAGTTCCTCGAACAGGTGCCCGGCCCCTGGGTGCTCAAGCCCCGGTTCTCGGCCTCGGCTACCGGGATCAAGAAGGTCCTC
>CAZLRO010000330.1:0-3304 GCA_964561865.1 uncultured Rhodothermaceae bacterium
TATCGGTAGGACGCGAGGCTTTCCGCCTCGGCGGCGTCCAGGCCTGGCACCTGTTGCAGCGTGGCGGCATCGCTCTGGCCGGGGGTGATGGGCACGAACACGAACTGCTCGAAGGCGGCCACCTCTTCGGCGCTCACGTACTTGCCGATCTCCTGCCGGAACTGCTGGATGCTGACGTAGGGGCGGTATTCAAAGAATTCGTGGACCATCCGTTCCCCCACGTTCGGGATGGTCAGGAATTGCTCGCGGGTGGCCGTGTTCAAGTTCAGCTTGGCCGTGGGTGCTGCAGGGGGCGGCGCAGCAGCCGTGCTGTCCGGGGCAGCGGCAGGGGCTGTGTGCTGGTCATGCGGGTCGTCGGCGCAGGCCATCACCAGCACCAGCGGGAGCATCAGCAGAAAAGGACGTCGGGCATTCATCGGGTTTGCCGGTTGTCGAGTGAAGGAAAAAGGCAAGGTGCAGTAGGAGAGCAGGGATGTTATTCCTTGAGGTAGGTGATCTCGGTGTGCGGCAGCCGCTCGGCAAACAGGGCCAGGGCACCGAAGGCGGTGCGGCTGTAGCTGCCCGACCAGGCCGCCCGTTCGGCCTCGCCGGATTCAACGCCGCCCAGCGACTGCGTCAGGGTGTAGCCGAACGTGGTGGAGGCTGAGGCGTGCCCCCAGAACCGGGCCGCACTGCCTGTCCCGCGTTGTGCCACGAAGGCGATAATGCGCAGCGCCGACTCCCGGCTGAGGGGTTTGAACTGCGTCACTACCATGCCAGGTCGGGCGTTCGTCGAGTCCAGTTGATAGCCCTGTACCGCCAGCGCGTCGCGCAGCGCGGCGAGGAACGTTGTCGGGGGTTGGTCGCTGTAGAGCGTGATGACGTTGGCCCCGTCGGGAATGCGGGCGGCCAGTTCCGGGGGAAGCTGCTGGGTGGTGCTACAGCCCGCCAGGATCAGCAGCAGGGCCGGCAGGAGGAGGCGAGGGGTCATGTCGGGCAATCCGGTTGGTCCATCTCCTAATGTAGGACATTGATCAGCCGGCTGTATTTGATGATGAGGGTCTGGTGCTGTGCTTCCGGGGTCAGCACCGTGTCGAAGGTCTGGCTCTGGTTGAAGACCACAAACAGCCCGGTGCCTGCCGACTGGAGCCAGCCCAGTCGGAAGTTCGCCGACCAGAGGTTGGCCGCGTCGTTGTACTGTACCAGCGTCTGCACATACAGGCGGGGGGTGAACGAGTACGAGAGCCGTGCCCGGAACAGGTTGGTCACGAAGTGTCCGCCGGGCAGGTCAATCACGTTGCGGCTGAGGCCGAACTCGGTGGTAAACGCCTCGCCCGACCGGAGGCGGAGCGTGGGGGAGAGGGACACCCGGTCTCCTCCGAAGAAGCCGCCAAGGATCATCCGGGTGTTCAGGCTGATGGGCTTGCTCTGGTCGGTGATGCCCACCAGCATCAGTTCCCGGTGGTTGTACGAGCCGGCGGAGACGACCACATCCTCGAAGATGGGGAAGGGTTCGCGCACGCCTTCGTGGGTGAGGTTCACGCCGGTGTGGAGTTCATAGCCGTTCTCCCACTCCCAGTGGTTGTCGAGATGCAGGAAGCCGCTCTCGTGGAAGCCGTCGAACCCCCAGTAGCCGTTGTAGCTCGCGTGCGGGCGCAGTTCGTGGAAACGCAGGAAGTTGGGGCGGTATCGGTAGAAGACGAGGCCGTTGTACTTGCGGTAGGCCGACCGCTGGAGGAACCCGATCTCCGGGTTGAACCCTGCCGTCACCGTGCTGTACCCGGCGTTGAGGAGCCACTGCTCGGAGTCATAGCCGAGGTTCAGGTTGTAGGCGTGCTGGTCGCCGTCGGTCCCTGGGGTGAAGGAGCGGGCCAGGAAGCCGGAAGCCGACCCGTAGCGCCCGATGCCGACCTGCCCGTCGAGGGCCACGACGCGGTTGTAGTCGTCGCCTCCGGAGAGGTCACCCACGCCCTGGCGGTTGGTGAGCAGCCCGCCGACGAACGAGCGGTTCGGCAGTTCCCGCTTCAGGCGTGCCACGCCAAAGTTGTTGCCCGCGATCCCGGCCTCGCCCACCTGCTCGGTCTGCATGTTGAGCAAGCCCAGCTTCATCCCCGCCACATCGCCGGAGACGCGGGTGCCCACGAGGATCGGCACCGCCTCGCCCTGCGGGCCAATCCCGATCCGGCGGCTGAAGAACAGTTCCACCTCCCCCGGCTGCCCGACGGCGAACTGCCCGGCGTTCTCCAGGAAGAATGGACGTTTCTCCGGGAAGAACAGGTTGAACCGGTCGAGGTTGACCTGCTGCTCGTCGACTTCCACCTGGGCGAAGTCGGTGTTGTAGGTGGCGTCGAGCGTCAGGCTGGGGGTGAGGCTGTACTTGAGGTCGAGGCCGAAGTCCGGGGTGGGGCCACTGGTTTCGGTGGGCAGGCCGGTGCTGGTCGTGCGGTTGCCCTGGGTGAGGGCGTAGGGCATGAGCTGGAAATTGCGCGGGGTGGGGATGCGCAGCCCTTCGAGCGTGCCAGCCAGGGAGACGCGGGGCAGGCTGTACTGCCGGGGGAGCGGTGCCCAGTAGGCTGTCTCGTTCCGGTGCCGGATGGTCCGCTCGAAGTTCAGGCCCCAGGTCTGGGCCTCCCCGCTGGTGAAGCGCAGCGTCCGGAACGGGATCATGAACTCGGCGCTCCAGCCAAAAGCCCCGGTGCGGGTGCGGACGTTCCAGGCCCCGTCCCAGTTGATGTTCAAGCCGCCGCCGGAACCCGCCTGGGCACGCGGCCCCCCTCCAAAGCCCCCACCCTGGCCTTCGTTGGAGACCTGCGCGTCGTATTCGATCCCGGCCGGGTTGGTGCCGAAGATGAACCCGTTCTGCCGGTCCCGGTAGGTGTCGAGGATGAGCCGGAAGCTGTCGGTCTCGTCGAGGGCGGCGTCCCGGCGGCTATCAGAGGCGATGATCTGGGCCGGGGTGCGGTCGTAGCAGACGACGCCGAAATACAGGTGGCCGGGGGTGAAGAGGATGCGCACCTCGGTCTGTTCAGAGGCGGGCTGCCCTTCGTCCGGAGTGGTCTGCCAGAAGCCGGTGACCGGCTGCGCGGCCCGCCAGGCGGGGTCCTCCAGCACGTCGCCATCCAGCACCGGGAGCACCTGTGCCGGGGTGGCGTAGGCCGTTGGTGGCTGGAGGGAGCGGACGGGCGCAGCGTCCTGGGCCAGCACCGGGCGGAGGCCGCCTGCGAACAAGGTCAGCAACAGCACGCCAAGACAGGGACGAACAGGCATGGGATCGGGGTAAAGGAAGCGTCGGCGGATAGCGTCCCGGTTAACGGTTTCCGGTCGG
>CAZLRO010000331.1:0-3301 GCA_964561865.1 uncultured Rhodothermaceae bacterium
GAGACGTCCATGGAGCACGATGCCGCCGCCCACGCCCGTGCCGAGCGTGAGGAGCAGCGCGTCCATGCATCCGCGGCCCGCGCCGTGCGTGAACTCGCCCCACGCGAAGGCGTTGGCGTCATTGACGACCGCGACGCGGAGGCCGGGGCCGTTTTGCAGGCCGAATGCCATGAGCGAGGATGGCCCTGCCACCTGCTGGCTGCAGACCTGACGTCGCCCGAAGCCTGTAGAAAAGTCGTCGCGGCTGCGCTGGAAAAGGGCGGGCGACTGGATGCGCTCGTGAACAACGCCGGCGTGAACGACCGGGTGGGGCTGGAGCACGGCAGTCCGGCGCAGTACCTGGCCTCGCTCGAACGCAACCTGTACCACTACTACTACCTGGCCCATTACGCGCTGCCTGCACTGAAGGCCTCGCAGGGTACCATCGTCAACATCGCCTCGAAGACCGCCGTCACCGGACAGGGCGGGACGTCCGGCTACGCCTCCGCCAAGGGTGCCATCCTGGCCCTGACCCGCGAATGGGCCGCCGAGCTGCTGCCCTGCCGCATCCGCGTCAACGCCGTCGTGCCAGCCGAGGTGATGACGCCGCTCTACCGCCAATGGCTGGAGACGTTTCCCGACCCTGCTGCGAAGGAAACGGCGATCCGAACCCGCATCCCGCTCGAACAGCGGATGACCACGCCGGAGGAGGTCGCGGCGATGGTGGCGTTCCTGCTCTCCTCCCACGCCAGCCACGTCACCGGGCAGCACCTGTACGTGGATGGCGGCTACGTCCACCTCGACCGTGCCCTGCCATGACCCGCCGGTACGTGCTGGCCCTCGACCTGAAAGACGACCCGGCCCTCATCGCCACCTACGAGCAGCACCACGAAGCCGTCTGGCCCGACGTGACCCGCAGCCTGCATGAAACCGGGATTCTCGACATGGAAATCTACCGGACGGGCAACCGGCTGATGATGATCATGGAGGTGGAGGAGGCGTTCTCCTTTGCCGCCAAGGCCGCCGCCGATGCCCGCAACCCCACTGTGCAGGCGTGGGAAGCCCTCATGAGCCAGTTCCAGCAGCCGCTGCCCGCTGCCCCGGCGGGCGAGAAGTGGCAGGTGATGCACCGCATCTTCAAGCTCGACCCCGCCCCATGACCGTCGCCCTCTTCGTACCCTGCTACATCGACCAGCTCTACCCACACGTGGCGCGGGCCACGCTGGAACTGCTCGAAAAGCAGGGCGTGACGGTGGCCGTGCCGCCAGGACAGACCTGCTGCGGGCAGCCGATGGCGAACGCAGGCTGTGAACGCGAGGCCCTGCCGGTGTACCGGCATTTCGTCGAGACCTTCGCCGGGTACGACCACGTCGTGGCCCCGTCGGGCAGTTGCGTGTACCATGTGCGGCACCACTACGACCGGCTCCCGGCGTCCGAAGCCGTCGTGCAGGTGCGGGCGCGTACCTGGGAACTGTGCCAGTTTCTGACGGAGGTGCTGGCCGTGACCACATTCAACGTCACCTTTCCCTACCGTGTGGGCTTGCATCCGGGGTGCCACGGGCAACGCGGGCTGCGGCTGGCTCCTGCCTCCGAACGCCCTTCCGACCCGACACCGGACGTGCTGCAGACGCTCCTCCAATCCATCGACGGCCTCACCCTGACGACGCCCGACCGTGCTGACGAGTGCTGCGGCTTCGGCGGGACGTTCAGCGGGAGCGAGGCTGCCGTCTCGGCGCGGATGGGGCGGGATCGCCTCCACGACTACCTGCGCAACGGTACCGAAGTCCTCACCAGTGGCGACATGTCCTGCCTGATGCACCTCGACGGCCTCATCCGGCGGGAACGGCTGCCCCTGCGGGTGATGCACATCGCCGAAATCCTCAACGGCCCCTTGCCCGAAAGCCATGTCGCACGCGGAAGCCGCCACAGCGTTTAACCAGGACCCGGCGCGGGTTGCCTGGCACGACCAGGCGCTGTGGTTCGTCCGGCAGAAACGCGACCGGGCCGTGGCCGAAGTGCCCGAATGGGAAGCCCTGCGAGACCTCGCCGCGCAGATCAAGGCCCACACCCTCAGTCATCTCGACGAATATCTGCTTCAGTTTGAAAAACAGGCCACGCGCAACGGGATCGCCGTGCATTGGGCCACCGATGCCGAGGCACACAACCGGATCGTGTACGACCTGTTGCGGGCACACGGGGTTCGGACACTGGTCAAGAGCAAGTCGATGCTCACCGAGGAGTGCCACCTGAACCCGTACCTCGAGGCACGCGGCATCGACGTGGTGGACACCGACCTGGGCGAGCGCATCGTGCAGTTGCGGCGCGAGCCGCCGAGCCACCTCGTGCTGCCGGCCATTCACCTGAAGAAGGAAGAGGTGGGGACGCTCTTCCACGAACAACTAGGCACCGAGGCCGGGATGAGCGACCCCGCCCAGCTCGCCGAGGCGGCCCGCCAGCACCTGCGGACGGCTTTCCTCACCGCCGACGCGGCCCTCACAGGGATCAACTTCGCCATCGCCGAGACGGGGGGGCTGGTGGTCTGCACCAACGAGGGCAACGCCGACCTGGGCGTCCACCTCGCCCCGTTGCACATCGCCAGCATGGGCATCGAGAAGGTCATCCCCCGGCTGGATGACCTGGGGGTGTTCCTGCGGCTGCTGGCCCGGAGCGCCACGGGGCAACCCATCACAGCCTATACGTCGTTTTTCCACACCCCGCGTCCGGGCGCAGCCCTGCACGTGGTGCTGGTGGACAACGGGCGCACCACGCAGCGCGACCGGGCGGACTTTCGTCGTTCGCTGCATTGCATCCGCTGCGGCGCATGCCTGAACACGTGTCCGGTCTATCGCCGCAGCGGGGGTCACAGCTACGGTGCGGTCGTGCCCGGCCCCATCGGAGCCATTCTCTCGCCCGGTTTCGACCTGGCCCGGCACCGGACGCTCCCGTTCGCCTCCACGCTCTGTGGCTCGTGTACGGATGTGTGCCCGGTGAAGATCGACTTGCACGAGCAACTCTACCGGTGGCGGCAGGTCGTGGCCGAGACGGGACACCTCGAAGCGGAGAAACGACGGGGAATGCAGGTGCTCGGCTGGGTGCTGGCCTCCCCCACCCGCTATGCCGGGGTCGGACGCCTCGTGCGGGGATTGCTGCGGTGGCTGCCGGGGAGCGTTGCCCGTGCCTTCCGTGCCTGGACGCGCCACCGGGCGCTGCCCGAACCACCCGCCGAGTCATTCCAGACGTGGTACCGCCGCACCCGCACGCCATGAACGACCGCGACGCCATCCTGCACGCCCTGCGCCGCCAGCCCCCGGAAGCGGTCGCT
>CAZLRO010000332.1:0-3286 GCA_964561865.1 uncultured Rhodothermaceae bacterium
GCTACCCGGGGAGTAGCGGTCCCTCGATGCATCAGCCGACCACCGATTACTGAGTCGCCAGGGTGCTCGCTCTTCAAAAGCCGGGCCCGGAGCAAGCGGCAACGCCCAAGGTGGCGCCGGTCGCGGCCGAAGCGCCGGACCGGCGCCCGGTGCTCGCTTGCGCCCGCTGCCTCCAGCCGGTCACCACCGCCGCATCCGTGCCTGCGGGCAAGACGACCGACGGGCTGACCAATGTCTACGTAACCCCCAATGCCAACGCCACCCTCCTGCACGAAGGGGGTGGACAGATCGGCTATGCCTACGGGCAGGTGTTCACCACGCTCGATGGGGCTATCGTGGACCTCCCTCCCACCGGGCGCAGCGGGCCACCCGTCGGCTACCGGCTACCCGACGGCGCGTACCAGATCACCCTCTCGGCCTTCCTGGATTCGACCGCCTCGGCGCTCGTCTTTGCCGACTCGGCGATCTACAGCTACTACCGTAGCGATGCGACGACAGGGCAGCGGGACGTCCTGGCCTGGGGCGAGCACCTGGGCGTGCGCAACGACGACCCGGACGCCAAAACCATCGTGTTGCAGGCCCTGGCCCCCACCGATACCGAAGCCCGCGTCTTCCGTCTGTCGCAGGTGACACTGAGGACCGCCGACTCGCTGACGATGGCCGTCCTCCAGAGCGAGCGGCTGCAACTGGTCAACCCCGGGGGTGAAAAGTCCGCCACGCTGCACCTGCGCCACACCCGCGCCGACACCACGCGGACGTATCGGTACCTGGACCTCCGGCTGGAGTCCCAGACCACCCTCACCATACAGCCCGCGTGGGGCGACACGACCCTGCCCGTACAGGTGCTCCTCGACCGGGGCCACGACGGGACAGTGGACGACACAATGGACGTGGCGATGACCCTGGTTGGGGTGGAGGAACACGACGATACGAAACCGGGCGTGCCCACGGGCTACCTGCTGGCGGCAAACTATCCAAACCCGTTCAATCCCATCACGACCATCCGCTACAGCCTGCCCGAACCCGTACACGTCCGCCTCCGTGTCTACGACCTGCTGGGCCGAGAGGTGGCCCTGCTCGCCGACCGGTTGCAGGCTGCTGGCACCTACGAGGCTGTCTTCGACGCTACCGGTCTGCCGAGCGGGGTGTACCTCTATGGCCTCGAAGCAGGCCGCTTCACGCAGATCCGGGCCATGACGCTGGTGAAATGAGCATCGCCGTGCAGGTGGTGCTGGCAGGGGTCAGTCGCCGTCGCCGCCGGCGCTGGTGAGGCTGGTGCCGGGAAAGGCTTCGCCGCCACCGGGGCGTTGCCACCAGAACGGTTGTCGGGCACGGGGGTGGTTGCCTGTCTCATTCATCGTCTCGGCATCGTAGAGCCGCCCGTTCACCATCACCATCGCCACGTTCTCGGTCTGGTGCAGGTCCTGCAACGGGTTGCCTGCCAGCACCACCAGGTCGGCCAGCTTGCCCGGCTCCAGCGAGCCGAGGTCGGCCTCCAGGCCCAGGTACTGCGCACCGGAGAGTGTGCCGCAGCGGAGCACCTCCAGCGGGGTCATTCCCCCCTGCCCGAACATCCACAGCTCCCAGTGGGCGGCCAGGCCCTGGAGTTGCCCGTGTGCCCCCAGTTGCACCCGCCCACCCCGGTCGATGAGGGCCTTGGCGCTCTGGGCGACGGTGACGTGGAAATACTCGCGCTCCGGCAAGAGCGTCCGGCGGCGGCTGCGGGCATCCAGGACCGGGCGGGGAAAGAACCGGAGCAGGCGCTGGTTCTCCCAGACGTTGGCCTGCTGGTACCAGTAGTACTCGCCGCTCACCCCCCCGTAGCTGACCACCAGCGTGGGCGTATAGCCGACGGGATTGGCCGCCCAGAGCGAAAGCACATCGTCGTACAGGGGGGCGATGGGCAGGTTGTGCTCGATGCCGGTGTGTCCGTCGAGGATCATCGTGAGGTTGTGGAAGAACGTCGAGCCGCCTTCCGGGACCACCAGCATCTCCAGCTCTCGGGCGGCCTGCAAGACCTGCTGTCGCTGGTTCCGCCGGGGCTGGTTGTAGCTCTTGACCGAGAATGCCCCCACCGCCTTCATCCGCCGCAGGTGCGCGCGCGCATCGTCGAGGCTGTTGACGACCGCCTTGAAGTCGCCGTCCGCCCCGTAAAGGATGGTGCCCGTCGAGAAGATGCGGGGGCCTACGACCCGGCCCGCCTGTACCAGCTCGGACTGGCTGAAGACGAACTCGGTGTTGGCCGACGGGTCGTGGACGGTGGTCACGCCATAGGCCAGGTTCGCGTAATAGGCCCAGTTCTGCTGGGCCGAGGGGCCGTCGTAGAAATGGTTGGCATGGCCGTGAACGTCGATCAGGCCGGGGATGATGGTCTTGCCTGCGGCTGTGATGACAGTTGCATCGGCGGGCACCGCCACCGTCCCGGTTGGCCCGACGGCGACGATGCGGTTGCGGTCGATGACCAGCGTGCCGTCTTCGATGACCTCATCGCCCTTCATGGTGATGATGCGGGCACCGGTGAAGGCCAGCTTGCCCGTCGGCACGTCTGTCGGCAGGGTGAGGTTGACGGGCAGGCCCACCGAGTCCGGCTTGGGCAATGTGGCCGGTGCCCCTTCCACAAATGCAAACACGTCCTTGAGGTCGCGCGTGAAGTAAGACGGCCCGATCATCCAGTGCAGCCGCTGGCTGTCGCCGGACCAGTGCAGGTAGCTCCCAGCGTCGCGGCTCACCTGCTGCACGGGCACCGCCGTCATGCCCTTTTCGAGGTCGATGGCCCCGCCCGTCTGCGGGAAGGGGGCGATGTAGACGTTGTACAACTCAGTCCAGGCCACCCACCGACCGTCCGGGCTGGGCACAACGGCGGTCGGATACTTCAGGTTGAAATGGGTGCGGGCATCCCCCCCGTCGAGGCGGACGCTCTTCCAGGCTTTTTCGAGGCCGCCGCCTGACAGGAAGTACACCCGATCGCCGCTGGGGTTGAAGCGGGCATCCGCACCGTCTTCCTGGATGAAATGCGCCTCGCCCCCCTCGCTGTCGATCCAGTACAACCCCGGCTCGGTGCCGTGCAGGTAACCGAGCAGATCGTTTCCCGTGGTGCGCTGATAGACAACCTTCGTCCCGTCCAGCGAGAACCGGGGGGTGCGGTAGTAACCGGGCCGGGAGGTTAGCTTGCGCGGGGTACGGCCATCCAGCCCCACCTTCCAGACGGCGGCCAGCTCCGTGTCGTTCCAGCTCGTGTAGACGATCCAGCGGCCATCGGGGCTGAAGGCGGGTTCATATTCGAAGT
>CAZLRO010000333.1:0-3272 GCA_964561865.1 uncultured Rhodothermaceae bacterium
GCCCGGCTCGCTCTCGTCGCCGTTGCAGCAGAGGAAGCGCGGCACTTCCGGCTTGACCGGCGGCATGAACGTCCACTTCAGCCCGGTGGGGAACGAGGCTCCACCGCGCCCGCGCAGGCCGCTGGCCTTGACGGCGTCGGTGAGGGCCTTCGCATCCCAGTTGCCGCCGGTGAGCACGGTGCGCAGCGCCTCGTAGCCGCCTTGTTGCTCGTAGACCTCCAGCCGGTGCAGGTCTTTAACGGGCGGGAGCAACACGCGCTGGTAGGTGCGCCAGTCGCCTGCTTTCGTCTGTGCGGTGCCGTTCGAGGTGGTCATACGGTCTCAAGGTGAGGGCAGGACATGGATCCGCCACGATCAGCCCAGCGTCTCGGACACGGGCGGGGTGCGGTAGCGTTCGATGAGGGGGGCGTCGGTGCGACGGTTGCCGCCGAGGTCGTCTTCGTCCTGGGGGAGCGTCACCGAGGTGAAGGCAGGCATCTGCCCGGCCCGCAGGCCCTCGAGCAGGGCGTCGGCCTTCTGCCGGGTGAGGTTGTGGACGTAGGGGCCGTTGGTGACCTGGAGCATCGGGGCCGAGCCGCAGGCGCCAAGGCATTCGGCCTCCTGGAGCGTGAACAGCCCGTCCGGCGTGGTCTCGCCCGCGTGGATGCCCAGCCGCTCCTCCAGGTGGTGCAGGAGGTCGTAGCCGCCGCAGACCTGGCACGAATAGCAGGTGCAGACGTCCAGCACGTATCTCCCTTTCCGCTCCTTGAAGTACTGCGTGTAGAACGTGGCTACGCCGTAGACCTGGGCGTAGGGCAGCTTCAGGCTGTCCGCCACGAGCTGGATCACTTCGGGCGGCAGGAAGCCAAACTTCTCCTGGGCCAGCCACAGCGCCCGCATCACCGCTCCGTCTGCCGTCGGGTACTGCCCTACCCAGCGCGCCAGTTGCTGCTGCTCGGCGTCGGTGAAGACGAGCTGGTCGGACGGAATCTGCGGCACCGGCGCGCGGTCCGGCAAGGCTACGACAGGATGTTTGATGAAATCAGCCACGGGGAATTTCGGATTTCGGATTGCGGATCTCGGATTGCAGGCCGTTTCAAAGGCCCTACCGAGTGCCCCTCCTGGACAGGAGGGGTTGACCGATCTCATGAGATCGGTCATGGGGGTGGTCGATGCTCGGATTTCGGATCATGTCATTGCGAGGAGCATGGTCGATTTCATGAGATCGACCACAAGCCTGCCCCCTGTCATTCCCGCGAAGGCGGGAAGCAGGCGGGGGTGGCAATCTCTTGCGGATTTGGGATTGCGGATTGATGAAGTCAGCTACAGGGGTTGCAGATCGGGGTTATCCTCAGGCCCGTGACGAATCCTTGCTTGAGGCTTTCATGTTTTCATTCGAGCCGTCTTGATGGCAGCAACGGCTATTGAAAGCAGTTCATTGCCTTCCTGGATCAATTCGGTACCGTGTGCGCTTTCAACCAGGCCCGCCTCGGCCATCAACTCCATCCAGTACAGGGATTCGTCCGCTTCTTCCTCGACGATGCCCAGCTTGGCAACGAATTCGGCGCGAGAACGGGCACGGCAGGCAGCCCGGTAATTGGCCCCTACAGAAGTCGCACAACGTAGCAACTGTCTGCCCATCACGTCAGCGCTTCGGCGTTGGGGCAATACATCTACCAGGTGTGACACCCGCAACCCATACGCCCTGGTATGCGCTTTCAGTTCATCCGCCGTCATCTTATGCTTCCCAGGTTAAGTTTCGATCCCCACTCCAAAATTCCCGTTCCAACAATTCGCAATCCGAGATCCGCAATCCGCAATTTACTTGTCTGCCTCGCCCAGAACGGGATCGACGGTGCCGATGAGGATAACCATGTCCCCCATCATGCCGCCTTCCATCATGTACTCCAGCCCTTGCAGGTTGGTGAAGCTGGGCGACTTCATCTTGGCGCGGAACGGCTGCCCGGTGCCGTCGGACTGGAGGTAGAAACCCAGCTCGCCCTTCGGTGCTTCGATGGCGTGGTAGCTCCAGACCCCTTTCGGTGGGCACACGCCCGTATCGGTGTAGAGGAAGTCGTGGATCATGCCCTCCATCGAGTAGTAGACTTCGTTCTTGGACGGGTAGGATTGCTTGGCGTTGTCGTTGCGGATGGGGCCTTCGGGCAGGCGTTCCAGGCACTGGCGCACGATCTTGCTGCTCTCCTTCATCTCTTCCATGCGGACGAAGTAGCGGGCCAGCGAGTCGCCTTCGGTGCGAATGGGGATATTGAACTCGACCTCGTTGTACGTCAGGTACGGCTCGAAGCGGCGGATGTCGTGGGCCACACCGGAGCCGCGCAGGTTGGGGCCAGTCATACCCAGTTCGACCACCTCCTCGGCCGTGAGCACGCCGATACCTTCGTTGCGGTCGATCCAGATGCGGTTGCGGTTGAGCAGTTTTTCCCAGCCCGCGATGGCATTATCGAACTTGTCGAGGAAGGTGCGGATCATCCGCAGGGCTGTCGGGCTGAGGTCGGAGGCCAGCCCGCCGATGCGGCTGTGGGAGACGGTGAAGCGTGCCCCGGCCACCTCGTCGAAGATGTAGTACAGGTCTTCGCGGTGCTCGAAGGCCCAGAGGAAGACCGAGACGGCCCCGGCGTCCATCAGGCCCACGCCCATCCAGAGCAGGTGCGAGGAGATGCGGGCCAGCTCGCACATCATCGTGCGGATCCACTGCGCCCGCGTCGGCACCTCGATCCCGGCCACCTTCTCGACGGCCAGGCACCAGGCAACGTTGTTCGAGTAGGGCGAGAGGTAGTCCATGCGGTCGGTGTACGGCATGAACTCCTGGTACGTCTTGTGCTCGGCGATCTTCTCGACGCCCCGGTGCAGGTAGCCGATGTCGAGCACACAGCGTTCGATGGTCTCGCCGTCGAGCTTGACGGCGCAGCGGAGCACGCCGTGCGTGGCCGGGTGCTGCGGCCCGATGTTGAGCACCATCTCGTTGTCGAGGGCGTCGCGGCGGGCGTCTTCCGGACCATGGTGCCGCTCTTCGAGCCAGGCATGCTTGCTCTCCAGCCGCCGGAACAGCGCAGCGTTGTGGCGCGGCCAGAAGGTGAAGTTCTGTTCCAGCTCGGCGTATTGCGAAATGCTACTCATCGGGATAGGGGCTGCAGAAACTCAGCGAAAACGTAGCCACATCAGGGGCGGGCCATGTCCGAAGGCTGTTCCTCGTAGCTCTTGACGGGCTTGGCGCCGTGTGCGGCGGCGAAAGGATCCCACGTGAGACCACCTTCGGGCGTCTGGGCCGGGAG
>CAZLRO010000334.1:0-3232 GCA_964561865.1 uncultured Rhodothermaceae bacterium
GAAGAAAAGGTCTTAAAGCAATATTCGCTTGTGCGAGCCTGTAGGGCGGGACGAAGTTAGCGCATTCCGTTGCCCATTACACCCCCTGTTTTTGCCTGTTTCATGCGTCGCACCACGCCGACAGTGACCCGCTCCCGCGTCAACACGCCGATGGCCCCGGCGGCTATTGGGCCGTACAGCCAGGCAATCATGGTGGGGGACACGCTGTACTGCTCCGGTCAGATCGCCATCGACCCGAAGACGGGGCACATGGTCACCGACGGCATCGAAGCCGAGACGGAACAGGTGCTGGAAAACCTCGGCGCGGTGCTCCATGCCGCCGGGCTGGGCTACGCCCACGTCGTCCGTTGTACCCTCTACCTGACCGACGTGAACGACTACGCCCAGGTCAACGAAATCTACACCCGCTATTTCAGCGAGGAGCCACCCGCCCGCGAGACCGTGCAGGTCACGGCCATCCCGCGCGGTGCCCGGATCGAGATTTCCTGCATCGCCGTGCGGTAGGCCAGGGACACGCGGCCCATCTACGAACAGCCTCTTCGTTACGAATTATAGTCAAATTGACTATAATTTTCAGAGGGTTTTTCAATAGAGAAAGGGCCTCTTCCTCCGAGAAAAGGCCCTTTGTGTTGCGGGAAAGCAGGTTCAGAACAAGACCCGCACGCCGACGGTGAGGTGGTTGCGGATGACTTCTTCATCCACGACCGGGGCCTCATTCACCTCAGTATAGGGCAGGTACTGGTCGTCGAAGCGCTGTTGCTGCCAGGCTATGTCGAGCTGCATCTGGTCGGAGAACCGGTAGCCGAGGCCTGCCGAGAGGAACGTCCGGCTGCGGTCGAGCGTGGCCCCTTCGGCGGTGCGGGTGTCGAAGTCTCGGGGGTCTGGCTGGTAGGCCAGCCCGCCACGCAGGGCCAGCTGGTTGGTCCGGAATTCCACCCCGACCCGCGTGTTGATAACACTGCTGAAATCCTGCCGGATGCGGCGGTTCTCGTCCTCAAAGGTGAAGTCGTCGGAGTTCAGTTCCATCTGCGACCAGTCGACGAACTCCAGGTCCCCATAGACCGAGACGTTCTGCTGGTTGAGGGCGATGCCGGTGCCGAGCCGCCAGGGGGTGATCATCTCGTACTGGAAGCTGCCCATGCCCGCATCTTCGTCGAAGTCATCGCCATAGCTGAAGGCATCGCCGTTGTCGAAGAACGTCTCCAGGCGGGTCGTATAGTCTTCCTCGACGGTGTAGTAGGTGGGCGTCTCCACCGTGAGGCCCAGGCGGATACGGGGGGAGACGAGGCTGGAGACGCCGAGGCGGAGGTTGGCCCCGACGATGCTGGACTCGAAGCCTTCCTCGAAGAACAGCCCCTCGAAGTCGGTGGTGCCGTTGGAGCCGTCGTTGTCGTCCTGGAAGTCGTCTTCCTCGAACACCCGGTTGAAGCGGTAGACCCCGAACGGGATGTTGAGCGAGGCGCCGACCATCAGGTTGGGGGCGGCCTCCACGGCAGCGCCGAGGTTGATCTCGTTCAGGCTGCCCTCCTCCAGCACACTTCCCGTCTGGCGCACGGTGCCAAAGGTGACGGCTGGCAGGAACGGGTTCACGTCCGCCCCGGACGCATAGGCCGCCGCCAGGTCCGGGTCGAGGTCGATGCCAAAGGCCTCGTAGGCGATGAAGGAGAGGGGGCGGCTGAACGTGGGGTTGAAGGTGCCGTCTCCGTTCTCTTCCAGGCTGAACTCGCTGGGCAGCGGCATGAAGAAGTCGGTGATGGAGTTGTTGCCGTTCTCGCCCTCGAAGAGCAGGTCGCGCTCGAACGCCTGCACTTGGCTGAACCCGCCTCCGATCACGAGCGAGCCTCGGACGGTGGGCATCTTGTACAGGTAGGCGAGGTGCCCCAGCCGTGTGGTGCTCACAGTGTTATCGACCGTGCCGGCAAAGCCGGTGGTGCGGTAGGCGGCGGACTCTTCGGCGTTCAGGAAGCTGAGCGAGCCACCGACGTAGGAACGGCGGATCAGCCCCAGCCCTGCCGGGTTGGTGAAGAAGGCGTTGTAGTCGCCGATGCCGGCGATGCTGGCTCCGCCGAGGCCAGTGACACGGGGCGTTACCGCCGGGGCGCGTTCGGAGAACCGGAGGATGTCCTCGCCCGTCTGGGCCTGCGCTACGGGAAGGCCACCCCCGATCATCCACACGAGCAGGAGGCCGATCCCTCTGAAAGTCAGCGTTCTCATGGGTTGTGTATCGTTAGGACTCAAGTATCTGTTCATGGATGACATAGGTTGTTATACCCCAGGGCAGCAGGGCTACAAAAAAGGCCCGCACCCTGCGCACGGGCCTTTTTCGACAGGTGTGCTGTTCGGTCGGCGCTCAGTTGCCGCCGCGTCCGCCCCGGCTGCTGGAAGACCGGCTGCCGGAGGACGAACTGCGTCCCCCACCACTGGAGGAGGATCGCCCGGAAGAACTGCTGGAGGAGCCACTGCTACGGACGGAACCGCCGCTGCTGCTGGAGGAGCGGCTGCCTTCGCTGCGTGAGGAGGAGCCGCTGCTACGGACGGAGCTGCCGCTGCTGCCGGAGGAGCGGCTGCTGCCGGAGCGGCTACCCTCTACCCGCCCCGACGAACCGCTGTCGTCGCTGCGGGGGCGGCTGTAGCCGCGGCTGCGGGTGGAGGTGCTGCTGCCTTCGCGGTCGCCCTGCCCGAAGGTGGAGCGGGATTCCCCGCTGCGGGTAGAGCGGGCTTCAGTGCCACTGCGCGTGGTGCTGCGGCTACTGCCCTCCACGTTGCCCGATGAGCTGGTGCCACCAGTGCGGACGACCGTCCGTGTGCGTTCCGGGAACTTGGCGCTGCTGCCCGCGCCGACGGCGCCGCCGCGGCTGGTCCGGGTTTCCTGCCCGGTGCGGTCGTAGCCCCGCGTGTCGCCGCGGACGCCGGAGGCGAGGGCGCTGCGGCCCATCGTCCGCCCGCGGGCCTCATACGTCCCCGGCTTGATCACGTAGACGTTGCGCGGGTAAAAATGGAACGGGTTGTAGTAGCCGTAGCCGCCATATCCATATCCACCGTACCCATAGCCGTAGTGGGCATAATGGGAGTAGCCGCCGTAGTACCAGGGGTCATAGTGGCGGTACCAGGGGCTGTAATACCCCAGGCCAAAGCCCACATACCAGCCGTCGTACCAGGGGTCGCAGTAGAACGGGTCGTAGTAGAAGCGGGAGAAGTAGCTGCTGTAGCGGTAGGGATGGTCGTAATACTC
>CAZLRO010000335.1:0-3140 GCA_964561865.1 uncultured Rhodothermaceae bacterium
AGGTGATGGTCTGGACGGTGCCGGTGGTGAAGCTCTCCCCCCCGTTCGGACTCGTCACGGTGATGAAGGGAGTGGTACTCCCCACCTCAAACGTCACCGGGACCTCTACGCTGGGTTCATCGGCGTCGTTGGAGTCGATGGTCAGGGTGCCGGTGTAGGTGCCGACCGACAGGTCGGTGGCATCGAAGGTAACGGTGATGTCCTGGCTGTCTCCGGCGGGGATAGTGCCCGTCAGCGGGGTGGCCGAGAGCCAGATCGGATCATCCTGGACGAGCGAGACATCATCCACGAAGAAGTTCAGGATGCCCCCGCCATTAGTCGTCGAGTTGAAGCGCAGGGTGTGGACCCCGCCGTCGGCGTAGGCGCTCACATCCAGCACGACCTGGGCGTAGGTGGCAAAGGCCGCCTCGTCTGCCTCGGTCGCTTCGTAGAGGATGTCACCGTCCATCTCCACGCGGAGGAACCCGGTGGCGTTGGCCGTAGGAATCTCGAGGAAAAAGCTCAGTGTGGCGATGCCTGCGGGGATGGTGATGCTCTGGTCCAGGGTGCCGGTCTCGACGGCGCTGGAGCCGCCGAACCAGGCCCAGAAGTCCCCGGTGCGGGGGCCGGTGCCACCGCCGGAGCCGCAACTGGACAGGTCGCAGAGGGGGGTGCCGAAGTTGGTCGAAGTCTCACCCCAGAAGGCGTTGGGCACCCCGGTCTCGAAGCCGCCGTCCTGGACGAGTTCGGTGGCGGAGGGTGCTTGTCGGGGGGTACCGGTGCGGGGCTGGGTGGGGCCACGCCGGGCCGCCTCGGCCGTCGATACGGTGCGACGGGGGGCTTGTACCTGGGGCTGCAGCGGGTCGATGGCCGGGGTGAGGGTGAAGGTCAGGTCGCTGGTGCCGGTGTTGCTGATGGTCAGCGTCTCGGTGGTCGAGGTGCCGGGGTCGGTCGTGGCCGACAAGGCGGTTGGGGACAACTCGATCTCTGGCACATTGCTGTCGAGCACAAACGCCCCGATGTGGGTGCGCCAGTTGATCCCACCCGCCGCTGCGATGTGCTCGTTCGTGTACCAGAAGGTGAGGTCGTCTGTGGGGTCAACAGCCATCTGGGAATAATCTCCCCAACGGCTCTGGGAGGTCTGCGACCCGGCTCCGGTGAAGAGTTCGCCTTCCTCTAGGGTCATGATGCCCGGCGTATCGCCGAAGAGCCGCCCGGTGTACCGGATGGACGGGCGTACGCTGGTGCTGGAGGTGGAATAGCCGAGGGCGATGTCGCCATTGGCGTTCATGGCGATGCTGCCCATCCAGCGGTGCTCGGTATCCGGGGCGTAGGTGCCCTCCTGGAAGAGGGACCAGCCGCTGCCCGTGTTGCGGAGTTCGAACCAGCGGATGCCGACCAGGTCTGCGGCGTTGGCATCGACGGAGAAGTTGCCCAGCAGCACGCTGTTCCCGGCCAGCGGCCCGGTGTCGAAATGGCGGAACGGGGCGCGGAACATCGTGAATCCGCTCAGGGGGTCCAGCTCCCGGGAGGTCGATGGCTGCGGGATGCAGGACTGGCTGAAGTTGCACAGGTTCATGTCCACTGCCGCCATCGCCAGCGTGCTCGCAAGGGTGAACGTGCTGTTGGCGGGCGTGGTGAAGTTCACATCGAACTCAAAGACCTGAATCTGGTCGGTGGGGGCGCCATGGAATTCCGGTGTCTCGGCGATGAGGAAGGGCGCAGTGGTACCAATAGGCGGGGGCGGGCCATCCAGGTCGGGCGGGATCATCCCGATGAGGGCACTGCCGGGTGCGCCCGGGATTTCGAGGTCCAGGTTAAAGAAGACGAGCCGAGGCATCGGGTTTCCGGCTAGCATGGCTGCCCGGTCCAGCGCCCCGGCCAATTGTCCGGCATAGGTAGGTCCAACAAACCGATGTGTCGTCAGGTAGTAGGCATCGGGCCATACGCCGAACTTGGGGTAGTCCGGGAAGTCGGAGAACTGGAACTCATAGAGGAAGTAGGCCCCGGTGGGGTCGTTCGTCTGGGAGACGGCGATGCAGAGCGAGTTGGTGCCACTGGTGACGGCGAACTGGCTCAGGAACCACCGGTCTGCCAGGTGGTCGTAGAGCACCACCGGGTCGCCGTCGTTGTCCTGGTCGCACGAGCCGCCGGTGAGCGTGCTCCAGATGGTGTTGTTGGGCAGTGGGCCGAGGAGGAGGTTCCCGCTCTTGTCCCAGACGGCATATTCCAGGTTCACCATCTGCACATAGTGGTCTGGCCCGACGTCGCCGCTGATGTCCGGCGGGACGACCGAGACGGCATTGTCGTTGTTGCCCACCCCGGCGAAGCTCATGACGGGGGTAGGGGCGAGCAACTCCCCGGCCTGCTGTTGCCAGACCGGGTCTGGCCCCTGGGGGGCCTGCAACTGCCCGTTCAGCCGCTGCCAGAGTTCATAGCGGTTCTCATGCGGCGGGATGCGGCGCTGTGGCGGCGGGCCGTCGGGTGCCCGCAGTTGGCGCAGCGGTCCTGTAACGCCGTAGTGGGCCGGTGTCATCACCTGTACCTGCTGGGCCTGGACCGGCCATACCCACACACAAAGCGCCAGCACGAGCCAAAAACCGTGTTTCATCAGCAACCCCCTTGAGAAATGTGTTGTGTGCCTGAGCAGCACGGCTTGCCGAGCGGCTGGAAAAACATAGCTACCCTACTGCTCAGCCCGTCGAATAACAACCTGTCGCCTGCATCCGAACAATGGATCGCAGTAAAAAAAGTAACGCCAATATCGGAAATTATGGGGGTGAAGGCATAGCCCCCGTACTCATTCTAGCGTAATCATCACAGGAAAGTGGTCAGTATAGGTCAGCGGGTCGTGGGCCTGGATGTACTGGACGGCCCGCAGGCGGCGGTAAAGGGCTGGGGAAAGCAGGATGTGGTCGATGGCGGAGAGTTCATCCCAGGTCACCTGTTCATCGGTGTTGCGGTCCCAGTGCGCTGTGAAGCGTTCTTCGGGCGGCACCTCGGCCAGCACGTTGCGGAGGTCATCTTCCGGGCCGGGGCCTGCGGACTTGATGCGGGCCAGCACGTCGGTGATGGGCTGGTTCCCATTACGGTCGGGGGTGGTCTCGTCGAAGTCGTTGAAGTCGCCCAGCACGGCTACGGCGCGGCCCAGGGCTTGCTCG
>CAZLRO010000336.1:0-3134 GCA_964561865.1 uncultured Rhodothermaceae bacterium
ACAGGCACTGCGCCTCAACCCCGGCAACCGCGAGGCGCAGTCCGGGCTGACGCAGGCCCGCAACGCCCCTTCCCCGCGCACTGGCGGACCGTCCACCTATCCTATCGACGTGTTGACGCGGGACCTGCGGGCCAACCCGAACCAGGACGAGAAGCGGCTGGAACTCGTAGACCTGCTTCTGCGGGCCGGGCGCTATTTCGAGGCGAAACAGCAACTCGACCTCCTGGCCCCCCGCTGGCGCAATGACCGGGGCTGGCAGCGCAGCTACGAGATCGTCAACGCCCGCCTGCCCCGAGGCGGTGGCCCCTCGCCGTTCCTCATCGACCGGCTGGTGCGCGAACTCCGGGCCAACCCGAACCAGGACGAGAAACGGTTCCAGCTCGCCCAGGAGTTCATCAAATACAGGCGATATTACGAGGCTTTCGAGCAGCTCCAGGTCCTGGAGAAGCAGCACGGCGAGACGGCCCGGTGGGGCAGCCTGTTTGTGCAGGTGGACGAGGGGCTGCAGCAGGCCGGTTCCTCGCCCCTCTACCCCATCGACCGCCTCACCTACCGCCTCCGCTTCGAGCCAACCAACCAGGCCGTGCGCCATGCCCTGGCCGATGCGCTGCTCAATGCCGGTCGGGTGGCCGAAGCCTACGACGTGCTCACCGACGCTCGGTACATCAACCCCCGGGATCCGGACTATGCCCGGCGGCTGGCCGCACTCAACGAGGCCCGGCAGCGCCTGGCCGCCGAGCGCATCACGGCGCTGGAGGCCAGGCTGACCCAGACGCCCGACGATGCCCTCGCCCTGCGTGAGCTGACCGACTATTACCTGCTGACGAACCACCTCGACGACGCCCGCCGGGCTTTCGAATCGTTCCTCCAGCGCACCCCTACCCCGGATGTCCAGCTACGGTACATCGACGTGCTGCGGGTGAACGGCTATACCGACGAGGCCCTCGTACAGGCCCGTAGCCTGCTGGCCCGCGACCCGTCGAACCTGGCCTACCAGCGCAGCCATGCCCTGGCCGCCATCGCCGCCAACAAGGTCGATGCCAGCGTCGAGCAGGTGCTGGAACGGGTGCTGGCGCAACACCCCGACGATGCGGAAATCCTGCTCGAACGTGCCAACCTGCGTGTGGCCCAGGGCCAGCTCGACGAGGCCGAAAGCCTCATGCGGCGTGCCCAGACGGCCAACCCGGCAGCGGCCCCTCGCATCGCCGCCATGCGGCAACTGATCGAGCGTGAGCGCATCCGCCAGCGCGAGAACCAGTTCGTCCTCCAGCTCAACGACGCCCGGCGGCTGGCCGCCGCCCGGAAGTATCCTGAGGCCATTGCCGCCTACGACGACTATTTCACCGCACGGGGCCGCCGCACCCGCGCCGAACTAAAAGAACTGGCCCAGGTCCATACCGCCGCAGGCGACATCGTCTCGGCCCTGAGCATTCTCTCGGCCCTGCAGATGCAGTACCCCGAGTATGACCTTGCCAAGGAGCTGGCCAAGAACCAGTACTACCGCCGCGACTACGCCGGCACCCTGCGCTCCCTCGACTCGCTGCACCAGATCAACCCGAACGACTTCGAGGTGACCTTGCTCATGGCCGATGCCTACCGCGAATTGGGGCGGTTCCGCCAGGCCGAGGCCCTCTACACCGAGGCACAGGGCAGCCGCACCGGGTCGCAACTGATCGAGGAGCGGCAGCGGATGCTCTCCGTCGGCTCGGTCGTGGGGCTGGGCAGCACCGAAGGGTATAACTTCGCCGGCATCATGGTGCCCAGCACCGAGGCCGTCGTGGCACGGGGCAGCGGCGTCGAGTACACCCGCTGGGCACAGGGGATGCAGACGCAGATCACCGTGCCGCTCAACATGGTGCTCATGGCCGGGGTGAACTCCCACTTCGTGCAGGGCACCCGCCGCCTCATCCCCAACGACGAGATCGTTCGCGGACGGGTAAACCAGGTGTTCGGCGGCGGGTATGTGGACCTGACCCCACCCATCGCCTCGGACAAGGCCAGCTATACGAACCGGATATCCTTCCAGGGCGGCCTCTTCGACTATGAGGGAGGACGGACGGTGCCCTTTGGCGGCTTGCGGTACTGGCGGCAGGAGCCGGGGCAATACCTGGCCTCTGTCGGGCTACGCACCACCGAAGGCGCCATTGACCTGTGGTCGCCCGCCGGTGGGGAGTTTGACCTGCGCCTGACCCAGGCCGACCTCCGCTTCAGCACCGGCAGCATCATGCCGGACTCGCTGCTGCGCCTCTCGGCCTGGCTGGCCTACAACATCGTGCGGGACAACTTCGGCACCACCGTCAACAATGCGGAGACCAACACCGGCACGAACATCCAGCTCGATGCCAGCTACCGGGTGCTGCCCGCCACCTACCTGGGCCTGACCTACTACCACATCGGCTACCAGAGTACCACCGACCTGTATTTCTCCCCCTCGCAGTACGACACCTACGACCTGTGGCTCGAGTACGAGCGCGAAGTGCTGAACCGCTGGTATTTCCGGTTGCGCGGTTCGATGGGCGTGGTTGCCCGGAGCCGGGGCTTCATCTCCCGGCGCATCGAGTCCGACCTGATCCGCCGCCTGAACCGCCACTTCGCCGTGGTGCTCAATGGCAGCCTCGGCCAGTCTACCCGCACCCTCGGCGGGACAACCTCGTTCGAGGACCGGTACAGCACCTTTATCTTCAGCGGCGCCCTGTACTGGACGCTCTAACCCCCGTTTTCTCCGAAGCTTTCCCGTGTATATGGCGAACGGAACTACAACCCAGGTGCTCCAGCCCCCTGCCGCACCGGCCCCGTCGGCCCCTGTGCCTACGCCGCTGGCACCGGCCCAGGCCGGGACGCGGGTGCCCGTCTACCGGATGCCCTTCGAGCCGATCCGCCGCAAGGAAGACGACCGGCGGCAACCCGACCGGGGCCAGGTCTACCGCCGCCGGATGCTGGTCTATGGGCTGGCCTCGCTCCTGCTCTTCGGGCTGATCTACCTCTTCATCGAAGACCCCGGCGACGTCCTGTTCAACTGGACCGGCTGGACGAGCACGCTGACGTGGAGTGGGCTGTTTGTCTACTCGTCCATCGTGGCGCTGGTGCTCTTCCTGTGCATCCTGCTCTTCCGGTACCTCTCGCTGATGAACATG
>CAZLRO010000337.1:0-3113 GCA_964561865.1 uncultured Rhodothermaceae bacterium
CCACGACGCTATTACCTACTTGTCGAAGATCTGGGCTACGGCTGCCCGTCCCCCCCCCACTTCCTAGCTCGCCCGGTACGCCGCGCCCACCGCGCCGCCGACGATGACACCGGTCGCCAGCTCGCGCCTGGCCATCCGCCGGATGTCGACCTGCGCCGCCAGCCCCCGGAAGCGGTCGCTTTGCCCGACGTCCCGGATTTCATAACGCCCTCGAACCTCGCCGAGCGGTTCGAGGCGGCACTGGTGGCCGCCGGTGGCACACTGCATCTCCTCGCACCTGATGAACATCTGGCCGACCTGCTGAAGCAATGGCATCCGGCGGCCCGCGTCATCGCCGCTACCCTCCCGGACTTGTCCGTCGCCACCTGCCCGGTGGATACCCATACGCCAAACGACGTGCTGGCGACGGTGCAACTGGCGGTGCTGCCTGGGCGGCTGGGCGTAGCCGAGAACGGGGCGGTGTGGGTGGCCGAAGCGGACCTGGGACACCGCACCCTGCCGTTCATCGCCGAGCATGTGGTGCTGGTGCTGTCCGCCGACCGCCTCGTCGGGAACCTGCACCGGGCCTTGCCGTGCCTTCAAGATAGCATTGGCGGCTACGGTGTGTTTATTGCCGGACCCTCCCGCACCGCCGACATCGAGCAGGCCCTCGTCCTCGGTGCCCATGGTCCTCGCAGCCTGCGCGTGGTGCTGAAATAGCAGGTGGTGATGTGGAGCGGCCTTTGGGACGGCCTTCGGCCTTGCGTGAGGTCAGTCTTCAACCGAAGCGCAGCGCCCCCAAGCGAACGTTTTTGTAGGGGCATGTCCTGCCCTAAACGCCCCAAGCCCGTCACCCCCCTGCTTGCATCGCCAGGCGGAGGGCACCCTCGGCGGGGGTGTGGAGCGGGGCCATGAGGGTCCAGTCAGGCAGCTTACGGGCGAGGGCTTCGGCGAAAGCCGTCTGGTAGAAGGCGTTGTGGGAGAGGCCACCCTGGAGGGCCAGTCGGGGTTCGAGGTCTGGTACCCGGCGGACGAGCCAACCGACCGAGCGCACGAGGGCATTGGTCTCTTCGGCCACGAGGTGTCGGGCCACCGCGTCGTTCGCAGCGGCAGCCTCCAGCACCACCGGCGCCATCTGTTGCAGCGGCCAGTGGTCGCTATATACGGCCTGTATGAGGGCTTGCGGGGTTGCAAACTCGAACCGGGCGGCCAGCGCCTCGCGAAGCGTAGTGGCCGGGCAGCAGTCGATCATGGCGACGACCGCCTGGAGGCCGCGTTGCCCCAGGCGGAAGCCGCTGCCCTCGTCGCCGAGCAGGTAGCCCCAGCCTCCCACCCGCTCGGTACGCCCGGCGCGGGTGCGTCCAAAGACCACCGACCCCGTCCCGGCAATCACGATCACGCCGCTTCCCCCCTCGAAAGCCCCTTCGAGGGCGACTTCGGAGTCGTGCCGCAGCAGGAAGCGGACGCGGGGGTCGAGCCGGGCTTGGACGGCAGCGAGCAACTCGGCCTGCGCCTCGGTGCGCCCGGCCCCGGAAACCCCGGCACAGGCATAGACGGTTGCCGCGTCCGGGTGCTGGGCGAGGGCTTCGTGGATGAGGTCGGTCAGCACACGGGCACTCTCGGCAAAGCCGATGCGCCGGGGGTTCGCTCCTGGTCCTTGCAGGTGGATGGGCGGCGTCCCGTCCGAAAGTAGCTCGGTCTTGGTACCACCGGCATCCAGACCCAGGAACAGGTTCATGTCAGGTACGAGCGCCATATGTCAGGCAGGATTGGGAAGACAAACCGGAATGACCATCAGGGAGGCAGGGGCCGTAGCGTGGTCGTCCGAAGCGGGCGTGTCTCGGCAGAGAGCGTCACGGGCAGGGCCACAGGGTCGGGCACGAGATAGCGGGCCAGGAAGTGGTGCAGGTCTACAAACTGGCGACGGAACGTGAGTTGGCCCGGCTGGTCCGAGCGCATCCAGCCTTCCCAGACGGCAGTAGCCGGGAGGTCGGTCTCGATCAAGGAAGCCCCGGCGGCCAGCGTTGAGGGATGGCCGCGCCCCGGCTGCACCAGCGGACTGAAGCGGCGGGACGGGGTAAGTCCCGTGTCATCGGCGAGGGTGTCGAGCGGCCAGGGGGCAAAGAACCGGCGGTCGGGCAGGGTGCGCTCCCAGCGCCACTGGCTCATGTCGGATCCAAAGGCCGCTTCCATCTGGTCGAGGGCCGCCGCCAGCAACCGCCCCCGCAGCCGGTGTTCTGCCGTGAGCGTGTCGGTCCGCAGCGGCGTCGGCCAGCGTCCCGTGTGGTCGCGGTACTGCCGCAACCAGGTGTCGAGGAGGGAGGCAGCGATGCTGCTGCCGTCGTAGGCATAGTCCCAGTTTTGCAAGTAGGCCAGGGCATCGCGGGTGCGGGCATCGGCGGGCAGGACCGAGACGGCACGGATCATCTGGGGCGTCAGGGTAGCGGCCCAGGGGCTATAGAGGTCATCCATCCAGCGTTCGGGATGGTGAGGGGTGTCCTGCGCCAGGGCCTGGAGGCGTTGCGCCTGGAAGTCGGCCCAGGAGGTGTTGCCTACGAAGATGCCCGCACCCAGGGAATAGACCCGCCGTGGCTGGCCCAGCACGCGCCATGTGCCATCGGGCTGCATCGCCAGCCCCGCCCCGCTGAGCAGGCGGAACGTGGTGGTGTCGGTGCGCAACAACCCGCGCCAGGCCCTCCAGTCCGTCACCGGGCGCAGTCCTGCCCAGCGCAGCACCCAGGTCGAGTCGGGCGGCGGGGTGAAGGCCGCAGGGGGTGGGGTGGTGGAGTCGGGGAGCACCGGTGGCGGGGGGGCAGGGGGGCGGGACGGGCGCAGCGGGGGCGCAAACGGTATCCCCTGGGGGATGCGGCGGATCGGTACCAGGCTTTCATGGCCCTGGTGGTCGGTGATCCGGGCATACCACTGCTGCTCCACCGTGCTGTCCCGCACCATTCGTTCCAGCGTCATCGGGCTGTCGGCCAGCAAGGCCCAGGCATGGGTGGCCGTCCGTCCGGCCAGCAGGAATGGGGTGCCCGGCAGCGAGACCCCCAGCACGGGCGCCTGCCCGTCCCACCGCAGGTGTACCTCTTGCAGGAACGGCCATGCGAGCGAGCCATAGACCTGCCGTTGGAAGA
>CAZLRO010000338.1:0-3086 GCA_964561865.1 uncultured Rhodothermaceae bacterium
AGCGACGTGAGCGTCCCGGCGGACTGGGCCGAGAGCAGGGCGTCGTTCGTGGCCTCGACGCTGCCGGTGAGCTGGATCACGTCTTCGAACGTGGTGGGCTGGATGGTCACGATCTGGACACGCACCGTGCGCTCGGCTACCGGCGTGGGCGCGGCGCTGGCTTCCGAAGGGGCAGTGCCGGCCTCCCCGCCGCCACATCCAGTAAGAAACAGGGGCAGGACCACCAGGCTGATCCCGGCAAAACGTAGTAGAGTGTTCATGGGAACTGTTAGCCGTTCGCTATTGACTATAAGGTGCTTGGAAAAATCCGCAATCCGCAATCCCTCTCTCCCTCAGTTGCGCGTCAGTTGTCCGTCCCCGGTGGGGGTGAGACGGGTGCCGATGGCGGCCTCAAAGGCGGTACGGGCCAGGAGCCAGTCGTGTATGGCCTGGGCGTGGTTCCAGCGGCTCATGTCCAGTTGCTCCGAGGCGTCGCGCACCTCCAGCGGAGAGGCGACCCCCTCGCGGAGCCGCGCCACAGCGAAATCGTAGTTGAGCATCGCCCGCTCGATGTTGCGCTCCTGGCTACCGAGCCGCTGCTGGGCCGAGGCCAGGTCGCGGAGCGCCTGCTGGACTTCCAGCCGGACGGATTGCTCCAGTTGCTCGTACTGCAACACAGCCTTGCTCTGGGCAATGTGCCGTTGTTGCATCCGGTACCGCGTCTGGAACCCGTTGAACAGGTTCCACCGTAGCTGGAAGCCCACGTTCACGCTCCAGTCCCAGTAGCTGCCGCTGAAGAAGCTGTTGGTCTGCCGGGAGAACTTGAACGGGTCGTCCGGGTCGGTGAGGACGTTCACGCGGTTGGAGGGGACGTTGCCGAGGTGGCTGATGTTGGCGAACACGTTGGCGGTGGGCAGGTAGTCGGCGCGGGCGGCCTTGGTGCGCACCTGTTCCAGTTCGACGCCGATGCGGGCCTGGGCTATGTCCGGTCGTTGGCGCAGGGCCAGGTCCACGGCACCTTCAGCGGCAATGTTGATAAAGGTGGCCGTTTCGCCCGTCTCCAGCGTCCCGCGCAGGCGAAGGGGCTGCTCGACCGGGATGCCCAGCAGCAGCTTGAGGTTGTCCAATGCCCGAGCGGCATCGGTCTGGGCCTGCAAGAGGCGGGTCTCCAGGTTCGCCAGCTCCACCTCGGCGCTGAGGCGCTGGAACTTGGGCGCGGTGCCCTGGGCTACGCGGCGGCCCATCTCGTCTGCCGTCTCGCGTGTGCGTTCGACGCTCTGGCTGGAGACGCGGGCCAGTTCCTCGGCCAGCAGCGTGCCATAAAACGCCTGCTTCACCTGGCTGATCACCAGTTGCTCCTGCCGGTCCGCTGCCCGCTCATTGAAGGCCCGCAGGTACTTGCTCGCACCCTGGGCGCCCCAGAGGGCACGAGCATCGAACACCGTCTGCGAGATTGTCAGGCCGTTCTGAAACTGGTTGGGAACGGCAAATGGGTTGCTCCCGGCGTCCTGCACGATCCCCGCTTCATCCAGCCCTTGCTGCCGCCGGTCGAAGAAGTCATCCAGCGAGAGCGGATTGGTCATGCCGTCGTCGTCGGTGCGGGCGTCCTCGTTGTAGGCCAGCCAGTCCAGGAAGCCCAGCGTCTGAAACAGCCCACCCGCCTGGCTGCCCGCGAACGGGTTGGCACTGACGACGTTGCGCGTGTAGCCGCTGTTGAAGTCCACCTGCGGGTACAACTGCCCCCAGCCTTCCTTCACCTGCGCATCGGCGGTTGCCACGTCCAGACGGGTACTCCGCAGGGCGTAGTTGTGGACGAGGGCGATCTGCAACGCTTCGTCCAGCGTGAGGGCCAGGGGCTGCGGTTGTGCGCGGCCAGCAAGGACTGGCAGCACCAGCAGAAAAAGGGAGATGCGAAGTCGCAACAGCATGGTCAGTTCGGGTTCGACGGAGGAGTCGGAAGCAGGCCGTGAAACAGGACGGTTGCCAGGAACCGGGCCGCTTCGGACGGAGAAAGGGCGGGGGCAGGCTGCGCCGGGTCGTGCGGGTCGCAAAAACAGCGCTGCCGGTTGACCGCATCCATGTTTTCCAGGATCAGATGCGCCGTCGCAAGGGTTGGTAGGGTGCGGAGCGTCCCGCGCTGCATGGCTGCTTCGAGGGTCGGGACGAGTTCGCGCGCCACCCGTTCACGCTGGCGGAGGAAGTAGGCCACCTTCTCCGGGTTCCCGCTGAAGCACAGCCGATGGGCTTCCTTCATCAGGATCATGAACAACAAGATGCGCTCCTGGAAAAACCGGAACGCCCCCTCAAAGAACTCCTCAAACACCTGCTGGATAGGTTTTTCGGCCTGTTGCTGCGGGTCCAGATGGGTGCGGATGAAGCCACACACGGTGTCGTAGAGGTCGTCGAAGATGGCAAAGAGCATGGCCTCCTTGCCGCCTCCGAAGTAGTTGTAGAGGGTCCCCTTTCCAAACTCGGCCCGGTCCGCGATCTCGTCAAGCGTAGCCGCGTCGTAGCCTTTCTCCGCGAAGACCGCCTGGGCTGCTTCGAGGATGGCCTGCCGCCGCTGCAACCGTTCCCGCTCGCGCCGGGGGAGGATGTCCAGGGTGGGGGGCATCGGCATACAACAAAAAAGTGACGATTTAGTCAGTTTGTGACCCTTACGTCATCTTTGTAAACAGGATGCGGGTGGCGGGTGAAGAAACCGTAAACCTTTCGCACGGTGATCACACCGTGGGCTGATGTGATCACACCGTGGGGTGATGGGGACAAGCTCCGAAGCCGGGGTGACAGCGTCGTGTCGTGTGAGGGAAGGGATTTTTTCGTACCCTGAAACTGTAGGTCAAGTTGAGGTGCCTTGTTCCTGTTTTTATAAAACAAAAGCGGGTATCGCCGTTTGCACTCGGCGATACCCGTTATCTTCGGTTAAGGTCCAGTCCTGTCGTCAGAACGGCAGGTCGTCGTCCGGGGCGAACGTGCCATCGTCTCCGCCGGAGGTTGCCAGAGCCGCCGCTGGGCGCGACTGGGTCGGACGGTTCTGCTGCGGGGCCGGGCGTGGCTGCGTCGGGCGGGATTGCTGCGGGACCGTGTAGCCATCCTCCGAGGCGGCC
>CAZLRO010000339.1:0-3067 GCA_964561865.1 uncultured Rhodothermaceae bacterium
GCCACAACAGTGATTGAGGTGGGCGTGGATGTCCCCAACGCCACCGTGATGCTCATCGAACACGCCGAGCGCTTCGGGTTGAGCCAGCTCCACCAGCTCCGTGGGCGCGTCGGGCGCGGCGGCGCGCAGAGCTACTGCATCCTGATGGCCGACTACCGGCAGTCCGCCGAGGCCCGCCAGCGCCTCGACGCGATGGCTTCCACCGACGATGGCTTCCAGATCAGCGAGATGGACCTGAAGCTGCGCGGCGCGGGCGACTTCTTCGGCACGCGGCAGAGCGGCCTGCCCGACCTCAGGATCGCCGACATCACAGAAGATGTGGAAATTCTGGTCCAGGCCCGCGAGGCCGCCGCCGAACTCCTCCGCCGCGACCCCTCCCTCGCCGACGACGCCCACACCGGCCTCCGCGCCCACTACGAGCACTACTATGCCCCCCGCAGCCTGGGGTTTGCACGGGTGGGGTGAGGCACCCCTTTTATTTTACATGTGCAAGATATATATTACGGGTACCTGAAACCAGCAAAACCGTTACGATGGGAACAGCTTTTGGCGGAACATGGACCGAAGAGAAGCTCGAAGTGCTTCGGAAGTACCTGGTTGCCTATGCAACGATCATGCGCAATACGCCCTTTCGGTTCGCGTATATCGATGCCTTTGCCGGATCCGGCTATCGCGAGCAACAGTCAAAAAACGATGCGTCGGAACCGCTCTTCCCGGAGCTTGCAGATCAGGAGTCCCAGGCATACCGCGAGGGATCCGCACGGATTGCACTCCAGGTGACACCAGGGTTTGACAAATACATCTTCCTTGAACAGCAAGGACAGGCTGTTGAGAGCTTATCCACCTTACGTACCGACTTTCCACAACATGCCCAAGCGATTGAAGTGATCCAGGCCGATGCCAATGCCTGGCTCCAAGACCGTTGTCTAAACTACACGTGGAAGAAGAACAGGGCTGTGGTATTTCTGGACCCCTTCGGGATGCAGGTAGCATGGGAAACCATCGAAGCCATTGCAGCAACGAAAGCCATTGATCTATGGGTGCTGTTTCCGCTTGGGGTGGCTGTAAACCGATTACTCCGAAAGGATGGGCAGATCCAGGAAAGCTGGAGCACTCGGCTCAACCATATCTTTGGCACAGCAGACTGGTATTCCCGCTTCTATGCCCCTACATCGGACCTTTTCGGGGAAACCCGGCCACAGAAAGCCGCGAATCTGGAAGCCATTGGTCAGTTTTATAACGAACGGCTCCGGGAGGTGTTTGGCAACGGCAGGGTGGCCGCCAACCCTCGGCAGTTGTTGAATTCCCGGAAGAACCCGCTGTATCTATTCTGCTTTGCTGCCGGAAACCCCACAGGTGCCAAGACCGCGATTAAAATCGCCCAACATATTCTGGATCATACCTGAAATGGCCTCTTCTGAAATCGAGTGGACTGATGCCACGTGGAACCCCAGCACGGGCTGCAACAAGGTGAGTCCGGGGTGCAAGTTCTGCTATGCGGAACGGTTTTCGGAGCGCTTGCAGGCCATGGGCGTCTCGAAGTATGAGCACGGGTTTGCCTTCACGCTGCATCCGGAGGTACTGGAAGCGCCGCTGCACTGGCACCGGCCACAGCGCATCTTCGTGAACTCAATGAGCGACCTTTTCCATGAGGCGATGCCATTGTCGTTCCTGCAAGCCGTTTTCGCCATCATGGAGCAGGCTCACTGGCATCAGTTCCAGGTGCTTACGAAACGGGCAGAACGGTTACAGGAACTTTCCCCCCTGCTTACCTGGGCACCGAACATCTGGATGGGGGTGAGTGTCGAGAATAGCCGGTATGCCCATCGGATTGACTTACTCCGCCAGACCGGAGCGCAAACCCGATTTCTATCCCTGGAACCCTTACTAGGACCGCTGCCAAACCTGAACCTGGCGGGGATCGACTGGGTGATTGTAGGAGGAGAGTCGGGCCTGAAGCCGCGTCCCATGCGCCCTGAGTGGGTACTCGATATTCGGGATCAGTGCCTGAAGGCGGACGTCCCCTTCTTTTTCAAGCAATGGGGGGGGCGCAACAAGAAACGTAACGGGCGGTTGCTGGAGGGACGCACCTGGGATGAGATGCCGAACCAGTTGCCCGCTCTCGAACTGGTCTGAACACCCTACCCCGTCTGTCCGTTGCGGGTATGCAGGGCGAAGGAGACCGTTGTACCCACGTTGACAGTGCTCTCGATCTCCAGACAGCTCCCGTGCAGGTCCAGGATGCGCTGGGCGATGGCAAGGCCGAGGCCTGCCCCGCCGGAAGCCCGGTCGCGACTCTTGTCCACCCGGTAGAACCGCTCGGTCAGCAGCGGCAGGTGCTCGGCGGGAATACCGTAGCCGGTGTCGGACACACACACCTGCACACCATCGGCCTGCGGGGCCAGCTTCACATACACCGTTCCCTGCTCCGGCGTATAGCGCAGGGCATTGTCCAGCAGGTTCGACAACACCCGTTCGATCAGCCCGATGTCGGCCTTCACAGGGGAAGCCTGGGGCGGCAACACGGCGTTCAGGGTGATGTGCTGTTGCTCGGCCTGGGGCCTGAACTTCATCACCACGTCCTGCACCAGCTCGGCCATCGAGAACAGTTCCGGTTGCGGCTGCACCTGGCGGGCATCCAGCTTCGACAGCTCGAACAGTTCGTGGACCAGATGGCTCAGCCGCGTGGCCGTGGTGTGGATGATGCCCAGGTACCGGGCACGCTCCGCCGGGACGAGCTGGGCATCCTTCATGAGGATGGTCTCTACATAGCCCTGGATCGAGGCCAGCGGGCTGCGCAGGTCGTGCGAGACGTTGGCGACGAGTTCCCGCCGCAGGTCATCGGTGCGCTTGAGTTCGTCCATCTGGGTGGCGATCCGGTCCGCCATCTGGTTGAACGCCTGCCCCAGTTGCCCGATCTCGTCGTGGGTACGGACAGGGACGCGGGGGGCGAGGTCGCCCTGCTCAAAGCGCCGGACGGCCTCGGTGATGGCGCGGAACCGGCGGGTGATGAACAGAAACAGCAACAGCCCAACCAGCAGCGTGATGCCCAGCAACACGGCCACGC
>CAZLRO010000340.1:0-3055 GCA_964561865.1 uncultured Rhodothermaceae bacterium
AACCCTTCGCAGGCATCAACGGCTCCGGCAAGCACAACAACTGGTCGATGGCGACCGACACCGGGATGAACCTGCTGGAGCCGGGCGAGAATCCGCACGACAACATGCAGTTCCTGTTCTTCTGCACGGCGGTGATCCGGGCCGTGTACCAGCACCAGGACCTGCTGCGGATTTCGGTGGCCTCGGCGGCCAACGACCACCGGCTCGGCGCGAATGAGGCACCTCCCGCCATCCTCAGCGTGTTCCTCGGCGACCAGCTCGAAGACGTGTACAAGCAGCTCGAAGCCGGTCCGGCCCAGACGAGCAAGCAGGGGGGGCGCATGGGCCTGGGCGTACCGGTCCTGCCCCATCTGCCCCGCCATGCCGGCGACCGTAACCGCACTTCACCCTTTGCCTTCACGGGCAACAAGTTCGAGTTCCGCGCCGTCGGCTCGTCGCAGAGCATCTCGTTCCCCAACATCGTGCTGAACGTGATCGTGGCCGAATCGCTCGACGCGATGGCTTCGATGCTGGAGGCCAAGCTCAAGGGCATCCGCAAGACCAAGGCCGTCTTCGAGAGCGCGGTGGCGGAGGTCTTGCAGGAAGTCATCCATGCCTCGAAAGCCATCATCTTCAACGGCGACGGCTATTCTGCCGAGTGGCACACGGAGGCCGAGCAGCGCGGCCTGCTCAACCTCAAGACCACCCTCGACGCCGTCCACCACCTGCTCGACCCGAAGAATATCGCCCTGTTCGAGCGCTACCAGGTGCTGAGCGAAGTGGAATTGCGCAGCCGGGAGGAGATCCTGGTGGACCAGTACTTCAAGAAGGTCAACATCGAAGGGGAGACGACCGAGACGCTGGCCCGGACGCAACTGCTCCCGGCGGCGGTACGCCACTTGCGTGAACTGGCCACAACCGCCGAGGCTGTGGATGAGGCCGACCTGAAATGTGCGGGCGTCCGGACGATGGCGAAGGAGATGACCCGCCTGGTCGATGAACTGGCAGAGGCGGTGCAGGAACTGGGCAAGCAGAACCGGGAACTCGGTGGTGAATCCGTACACGAAAAGGCGCACCACGTCTATGCCAACGTGTTGCCGGCCATGACGCAGGTCCGCAAGGCCGCCGACCAGCTCGAACGTGTGGTGCCGCACGACCTCTGGCCGTTGCCCACCTACCGCGAGATTCTCTGGGTGAAATAACCCCTGCAACCTCGCGCACCCGCACAGCCCGCTCCGGTTTGCCGGGGCGGGCTGTTTTCGTTGCTAGGATGTGCCCCCAGGGCGTCAAAACTCCGTATTTCCGTGATGAACATAGATAGGTGGTTTTCATATCTTCAGTCTTTTCTTCAGTCTTTTCTTCAGTCTTTTCTTCAGTCTTTTCTTCAGTCTTTTCTTCAGTCTTTTCTTCGAAAATTCATCATCAGTGCCTAAATTCCGATCTTGTGTTTATGAAACGGTGCTGTTATTTTGAAACGGTTTGTGGTCTTTTTAGAGGGGATGTTATGCGCTTTCTTGTTGGTACCTCGCGGTATGTGTACGGTAGCCTGCTGATGGCGGGTGTGCTGGGGGCAGGCTGGTGGTGGTTGCGTCCGGAGAAGCCGCCCGACCCAGCAGCCATGCTGGTGGCACGTGCACAAGTGGCACCCCTCGAAGCGGTAGTGGAGGCTGTGGTGGTGCAGCAGGGCGACCTGCCCCTGGAGACGCAGTCCACCGGCCACCTGGCCCCCTGGAAGCAGGTAGACCTTGGCGCTGAAATTGCAGGCAGGATCGTCCGGCGCAGGGTCGAGGAAGGGCAGGTCGTCGCCGACGACCAGGTGCTGTTTGAACTGGATGACCGGGACTTCCGGATTGACCTCGAAGAGGCCCGGGCCGAGCTGATGCGTGCCCGCAGCGACTATGCCGTGCGGCTGACCCCAGCCCCGACCATCCCAGTGGATACAACGCGGCTACATGAGGCCCGCCGCGCCTGGCAATCCGTACAGGCAGCACACCAGCAGGGCCAGGCGACGGACGACGCGCTCACCCAGGCCCGCCGCCGTTTCGAGGCGGAGGAATTGCTGGCCGGTCAGTCACGCGAAGGGGTACAGGCGGCCACGACGGGGCTGGCCCAGGCCGAACAGCGGTACGCCCGTGCCCAGCGGATGCTCGAACGCACCCGCATCACCGCGCCGTTTGCCGGACGTGTTGCCAACCTGGTTGCCGAAACGGGTCAGCAGGTCAGCCCTGGACAGCGCCTGCTCACACTCGTGGCCGACCAGCCTATCAAGGTAGAGGCCGATGTGCTGGAGGCCGGGCGGGTGCGCCTGCGCCCGAACCAGACGGCCCGTGTCTGGATTCCGGCGGTGGACTCGTTGCCCCGTACCGGTCGTATCGTGACCCTCAACCCGCTCGTCAACCCCGAATCGGGCACCGGGCGCGTTACCGTTGCCCTGCCCAACCCCGACGGTCGCCTTGTTGCAGGGCTGTTTGCCCGGGTCGAGCTGGAGGCCGCCAGCCTGCCCGACCGGCTGCGGGTGCCACCGGAAGCCTTGCTGGTGCGGCAGGGGCGTGATCTCGTCTTCCGCATTCGTGCCGGGCGGGCTGTGTGGACCTACGTCACCACCGGTGTGCGTACCCCCCGGTTTGTCGAGATCGTGGAGGGTCTCCAGCCGGGCGACACGGTCGCTGTGGCCGGGCATTTCTCGCTGGCCCACGATGCCCCGGTGCAGCTTTCGTTACGTCCCTAGTTGTAAGTCGATTTTGAGATCGACCCCCCCGCCTGTCTTTCTTGTAGCCAACACTTTCTTGTAGCCAACACTTTCTTGTAGCCAACACTTTCTTGTAGCCGCTCCTGCAACAGATGATCTTACGATGCGCTGGCTAGTCCTGTTTTGCCTGGATCGTCCGGTGGCGGTCACTGCCCTGTATGTGCTGCTGCTGACGCTGGCCGGGGCGGCCTGGCTGCGCCTGCCGGTGGCACTCCTGCCCGACCTGCGCTACCCGTCGCTCGCGGTCTGGACAGCCTACCCGGATGTGCCGCCCGAACGGGTGGAGCGGGCCATCGCCGAGCGGGTGGAAGAGGCCGTGTCGGGCAC
>CAZLRO010000341.1:0-3042 GCA_964561865.1 uncultured Rhodothermaceae bacterium
ACCATCTCGCCCCGCCCGGCGGCTTCCAGGAGGGTGCCGAGATGGGTTTCCACCTGTTGCCCTTCATCCGGAGTGAGCACGCCGATCTGCACCAGCCCCGCTGCATGCGCACGGGTGGCCAGGAGGTCGTAGGGGAGCAGCAGCGTGTCCCATCGGTCGTCCTCGCCGACGGTGAAACGGGTCACCCAGCCTTCCGCCGGGGTGCCTTTGTGCCAGAGGGTCATGGCAGAATCAGGAAAAGGAAAGCAGGAAGATAGCGGTTGGTAGAAACGGGGGAAAGGAAGGAGGAGGGAAAGCATGCCGTGAAAACGTGATTTCCCTGAATGGAATGCTCATCCCTCTGCATGGGTGTTGCAGTTGCGGCATGGAAGCACAAGAAGGGCCACAGTTCCCCTAATCGTGGCGGTGATGCCTGGTTGCAGTTGCGGCATGGGGACACAGGAAGTATTTTACCCCATCCCTCCCTTGTATGCGACATCCCGATTGCCCATACCCCCTCGGTTGTCGGGTACAAAGCCGATCCCCCATTTGAGCGGTTGTCAACGACCGTCCGACACCTGTATGTCCTACCAGCATGAGTTCACCCAGCTGTTGTCGAAAGCCAGCGGGGGTGACAAGGAGGCGGAACGTCAACTGGAACCGATCCTGTTGGCCTCCTTGCGCGAGATCGCCCATCGCCAGCGGCGCAAGGAGCGGATGGGCCTGACGCTGGAGACCGGGGACCTGGTGAGCGAGGCGTGGCTGCGGCTGTTTGACCAGACGGAGGCCCTCTGGCAAAACCAGGCCCACTTCCTCCATGCTGCGGCCCGCACCATCCACCATATCCTCATCGACTATGCCCGTCGGAAGCAAGCCGACAAACGCAAGGGGCAGCGGGTCACCCTGGAAGAAGATGCAGACATCCCGGATGATGTGGTCTCCGAATGGCTCAATGTAGAAGAGGCCCTGGGGCGCCTCGAGCAGTACAATGCCCGGTGGGCGTCGGTGGTGCGGATGCGCTATTTCTCCGGGTTCACGATAGAACAGATCGCCCAGGCGCTGGAGGTGGCCCCCAAGACTGTGCAGCGGGACTGGAACCATGCACGGGGTTGGCTGTTGCGGGACCTGTCGGAGGACGTGCCGGGGTCGCCTGCCTGAGCGGGCCTGGTCTATCCCTTCCCCTTCCGGAGCTGGTGCCATGACCCCGGAGCAGCAGCAACAGGTGTTCGACCTGCTCGACCAGTTGGATGACCTGCCGCCCGCAACACAGGACGGCTTTCTGGCTGCCATTGCCGACCCGGTCGTCCGGGCTGAGGTTATGCAGCTCTATGCGGCTTCCAAGGTAGCACAGGACCGGGACTACCTGGGGCCTTCGGCCCACGACCACCTGTTGGCGGCGATGGAGCACCTGGAGGCCAGTGTGCCTCCTGGCACTCCCGTTGGGTCGTGGCGCATCCTCCGAAAGATCGGGCAAGGCGGCATGGGGGCTGTCTATCTGGCCGAGCGGGCGGACGGGCAATATGAGCAGCAGGCGGCCCTCAAGGTCATCAAACGGGGCACCGACACCGAAGAGGTCACCCGGCGGTTTCGCTACGAGCGTCAGATCCTGGCCCGCCTCGAACACCCGAACATCGCCCGGCTGCTCGATGGGGGGACGACACCAGAGGGGCTGCCGTACTTCGTGATGGAGTATGTAGCTGGTGAACCCCTCGATGCCTACTGTGCCCGCCGCCAGGCTTCGCTCAGGGAACGTCTGCACCTGTTCGAGACCGTCTGCGAGGCGGTGCAGTACGCCCACCGCAACCTCATTGTCCACCGCGACCTCAAGCCCGGCAACATCCAGGTGACAGAGGATGGCACGGTGAAGCTGCTGGATTTCGGGATTGCCAGGCCCCTGGAGCAGCCAGACCCGGCAGCATCGGAAGGTGCGCGTTCGAACCCGGACCCCCTTACCCCCGAATACGCGGCCCCCGAACAGGTGCGGGGCGAGGCCATCACGACGGCGACGGATGTCTATGCGCTGGGAGTGATCCTGTATCGGCTCCTGACCGGCCACCGCCCCTACCGGTTCAAGCAACACACCCGCTCGGCCATCGAGGAAGCCGTCACGCAGTATGTGCCGGTACGTCCCAGCACCGTCGTACTCAAGCCGGAGGAGACAGAGTCCCTCCCGCCCGAAGCCTCCTCCCGGCAGTCCGCGGCGGCCCTGCACGACCTGCACCGGCAACTGGTCGGCGACCTGGATGCCATCATGCTGAAGGCCCTCCAGAAAGACCCCGCCCAGCGCTACCCCTCGGCCACGGAACTGCTGGCGGACCTGCGGCGCTATCACCAGAACGAGCCGGTCCTGGCCCGCGACCACACCTTTGGATACCGCACCGGCAAGTTCATACAGCGGCACCGAACGGCGATGGCGCTCTCGGTCCTCACCGCCCTGATGCTGATGACCGGGATCATCGCCACCACGTGGCAGGCCCAGGTGGCTCGTGCCGAGCGCGATCGGGCGCAGGAGGCACTGGCCTTTGTGATGAGCACGTTCGAAGGGGTCAGCCCCGAAGAGACGGAGACGGGGGCACAGGTGGCGGTTGACCAGGTGATGCAGGAGGGCATCCGCCGCCTCCAGACGCTGGATGAAGACCCCCTGGGACGGGCACTCGTGGCCGCTACGCTCGCCCGACTGGGCGTCACCCTCGGCAAGCGTGACTTCTTCCACCAGGGCGATTCGCTCTACCAGGCAGCGGTGCCCGTGCTCAAGCGCGAACTGGGATCGGGCGATACCACCCTGGCCCGCGTGATCGAGGACTGGGGCAACCTGAAGATGGAACGCTACGCCTTCAATACCGCCGAGAAGCTGTATCGGGAAGCCCTGGACCTGCGGGAGCAATCCTGTGGAACCGATGGGGTCTGTGTGATCGGGACGCTCCGCCGGGTGGCCCGGTCGCTGCACGGACAGGGCAAGCTCCAGGAGGCCCGTCACTACTACCGGCGGGCGGGGGAACTGGGGCTGCGGTATCGACAGGAGGATGAGAGCGCCGCCGTCCTGCTCGCCAGCCTGGCCCACCT
>CAZLRO010000342.1:0-3036 GCA_964561865.1 uncultured Rhodothermaceae bacterium
TTCCTCGTGATGACACGTTTGGGAAGGTTGCTGCCCTCTTCACCAAGCACCAAGTACCAGCCAACGGCCAATAGCTAACAGCTACCCCCCATGCGCTTCTTCAGCCTTCTGCTCTTCGGCCTGGCCGCTTGTAGCCCGCGATACCCGCAGGTGCTATTCGAGACCGACCGGGGCGATATCCGGGCAGAACTTTACCCGCAGCAAGCCCCGGCGACGGTGGCCAACTTCCTGCGCTACGTAGACGCCCAGTTGTTCGACAGCACCACGTTCTACCGGGTTGTGCGGCTGGACAACCAGCCCAACAATGCGGTGAAGATCGAGGTGATCCAGGGCGGCATCGGGTTCGACGACGACCCGCGTCCGTTCCCGCCCATCGCCCACGAAACGACGGACCGGACGGGCCTGCGCCACCGCGACGGTACCCTCTCGATGGCCCGCAACGGGCCGGGTACGGCGTCGTCCGAGTTCTTCATCTGTGTCGGCGACCAGCCGGCGTTGGACTTCGGAGGCCGCCGCAACCCGGACGGGCAGGGCTTCGCGGCGTTTGGGCGGGTGGTCGCGGGGATGCCGGTCGTCCGCACCATCCAGCAGCAGCCCGACAGCCTCCAGATGCTCCGCACGCCGGTGGTCATCCGCCGCATCGTGCGGCTGCGGTGACGGGGGACTACCGGATCGATGCGGGCGGGTACTCTTTCGGGTCAAACGTGGGGGCCGGGTACTGCGGGTTCATGTCCTCGAGCGTATCGACGAGGAGCTGGGTGATGCACAGGTCGCGGAACCAGCGTTTTTCGCCCGGAATCGCGTACCACGGCGCGGCGGCGGTCGAGCAGCGGCGGAGTGCCGTTTCGTAGGCGTCCATGTAGTCGTCCCACAGCGCCCGTTCCTTGAGGTCATCGGGGTTGAACTTCCAGTGTTTGGACGGGTCCATCAGCCGCTCCTGCATCTGTTCGCGCTGGTAGTCTTTCGAGATGTGCAGCATCACCTTGACGATACGGGTGCCGTGGTCGAGGAGCAGTTGTTCGAAGGCGTTGATGTGGTCGTAGCGCCGGGCCAGCAGGTCTTTGGGTGCCCAGCCGTGGACGCGGACGATGAGCACGTCCTCGTAGTGCGAGCGGTTGAAGATGCCGATGTGGCCTTTGGGCGGCACCTGCTGGTGGACGCGCCAGAGGAAGTCGCGGTCGCGTTCGGCGTCGGTGGGAGCCTTGAAGCTGTAGATGCGGAAGCCGGTGGGGTTGCAGCCTTCGGTGATGCGGCGGATGGTGCTGTCCTTGCCCGCGCCGTCCATCGCCTGGAGCACCAGCAGCAGCGCCTGCTTCCCTTCGGCGTAGAGCACCTCCTGAAGCGCGGCCAGCCGCGTGCGGTTGCGCGCCACCGCCTCCTGCACCTCGTCCTTGTCCTCGCCGTCGAAGTGCTGCGTGTCGCCCGGGTCGAGGTCTTTCAGGCGGAAGTCGGCATCGGCGACGCGGTAGCGGTGGTAATCGACTTGCATGGAGCGGTTGGGATTACGCGTCAGGGTGCGGATGGGGCCAATGATGTGCGCTGAAACAGCCAAACGCCCGGAAGTTCCGCAGGCAGCATGCAAAACAGGGGCAGCGCCGAGCTTCCAGCATGGGGTGCCCGCCCCTATGGCTCCGTTTCGCTGCACCCCAGGCGGGCTATTTTGAACCGTGAGCAGGCTGCTTTGAACTGCACGTGGACACCTTCCTTCCCCCTCACTTCATCAGCACGAGGCGTCCGGTCTGGACGTGGCCCCCGGCCTCGATCCGGTACAGGTACACCCCGCTCGGCAGCCCTGAAGCATCGAACACCGCTTCCTGCACCCCCGCTGCCTGCTTCTCCTCCACCAGACGCACCACCACCCGTCCCAGCATGTCGTACACCACCAGGCGTACATGCGCCGCCTCCTCCAGCACATAGCGGATCGTCGTGGCCGGGTTGAACGGGTTCGGGTATGCCGCCACCGCCAGCTCGGAGACAACCTCCAGCCGCGCCGAGGAGCTTGCCAACGTCGGTGCTGCCTCCGCTCGAGGGGCCACGGTGGCGCTGTCGGCCAGTTGCGCCTCCAGGTAAGCCTTCGCCGGACTGTAGTCCGGGGGTGTGTAGTCCTCCGCCAATTCCGCTATCGGGGCTACACCTTCTGCCGCCTCCAGTGCCAAGAGCGCCTCCGACCAGGCCCCCAACCCCGTCTGCGCCAGCGACAGGAGCACATACAGCCCGCTCTCTACGTCCCGGTTCTCCACCAACGGCAGCGCGGCCTCGGCCACGAGCAGTGCCTCCGACCACTGGGCTTCCCGCACCAAATGATCCACTGCGACGAGCTGTGCCACCTCCCAGGCCAAGTCTTGCCCTTCAGCTCCCGAACGGTACCGCGCCAGCACCGCCTCGGCCTCGGCCCATGCCTCCGCTTCGACCCATGCCTCGGATCGCACACCGGCCGTCATTTGCCATCGCTCTCGAACCAGCGCTGCGTAGAGGTGGAGCAGCCATGAGGCTGCCTCCGGGGCCTCCGGGGCCGCTCGCAGCCGCCACAGGTACGCCCGCACCGTGCGCTCTGGATTCCCCGCTGCGACGGGGCCTGCCTGCAAGCACGAACTCGCGTGCGGGCTGTAGTCCACCGCGCCGAAGAACATCCCCGACACCGGTGTGCCCCCGCCGTTCCAGCAGTTCGTCTCCGCCGGCACCGTCCAGTCCACCCCGTTGTCCTTCGCGGTGTTGTAGAGGTAGTAGTTGCCCGTCCCCCACGTCCCGGCAAGGTCGTTATACCCGCCGCTGGCATAGAGGCGCGCCGTCACATCCCCCAGGTTCAACTCGTGCTGGGTGTTGTCGGCGATGCGGTTGCGTGCGCTGGCCTCGATCGAGAGCGTGCCAGTGGCTCCGACGAAAACTCCACTCCAGGCATTATCCTCGATCGTGTTCTGCCAGAGCTGGCCTGCAGCAAGGGCCGTGTTGTAGAGGTAGAGACCGTAGCGTCCGTTGCCGCTGAGCGTGTTGAAGCCGATGGTGGCCGTGCCGCCGTTGACCAGGCTGATGCCCGAT
>CAZLRO010000343.1:0-3017 GCA_964561865.1 uncultured Rhodothermaceae bacterium
CAGCACCACCAGCGGCCAGAGATACCGCCCTGAAGCGGGTGCAGTTGGGATCGGCGGAGGCGGTGTTGGCTTCGGAGGTGGGGGTGGCGGAAGGGGTTCGGTGATGGAGGGCGAGGGCGGTGGGATCGGGTCAGGCTCGGTCACCAGCAGGTCGCTGATCGGGGGAGGGGTCAGCCAGGGGGCGCGGAAAGGGGTGTCCAGGTCCACGCTGGTCCCGGCAGCGGCGAGGGCCTCGGTGAAGGCCCTCGCCATCGAACGGCAGTCCGGGTAGCGGTCTTCTGTCTTTTTCCGGAGTGCCCGTTGCAGTACGGCATCGAGGGTGGCTGGCAAGTCGGGGCGAGGAGGCAGCGTGGGCGGTGGGTCGCCGACGATGCGGTTGAGCAGGTTGCCCCGCTCGGTAGGGCTGGGGTGGAGCGGCAGGGGGAAGGGGGGCTTCCCCGTCAACGCCTCGTAGAGCACAACCGCCAGGCTGTACTGGTCGGTCTGTCCGTTGAGCGGCGCCCCCAGGGCCTGCTCCGGACTCATGTACTCTACCGTACCGATCATCTCGGACGGTTTCTTGAGGGTGTACTGTACCTCGAACGCTGTCCCGAAATCCGTGAGCAGGTATTGCCCGTCGGCCTCCCGGCGGAGGATGTTGGAGGGCTTGACGTCCCGGTGGATCGGCTTTTCGGCCTGGCCGTGCATGTAATCGAGGGCATCGGCTATCTGCACGGCCAGCCGGGCGACCTCCGGCGCAGGCAACCCGGTCACGCCGGCGGCGGCAGCGGCGTCGAGCATCTGCCCCACATCCATCCCGTCGATGAACTCCATGTTCAGATAGGAGAATCCGGGTTCGATGGCGGCGTCGTAGAGAGGCACGATATGGGGATGCCGCAACCCGCCCCAGACCTGGGCTTCCCGTCTAAACCGCCGTTCTGCGTCGGGGTCTTGCCCTACCGGTGGTAACATCTTGAAGGCCCGCAGTTGCCCGGTCAGCTCGTGCCGGGCCTTGTGGACGGTGCCCTGGCCGCCGGTGCCGATCTTTCCAAGAAGTTTAAAGTGCTTAAGGTGCATGGAGGTGTACGGTCAGTGCTGCCGTGTAGCCTCAGGGCAGCCGTTGGCGATGGACGATGAACAGGAGAACGGCCAGCAACAGCAAGGCCAGCACGAAAGCACTGTCCAGCAGTGGATCGAGCCTCATTGGGGTCAGGACTTCTGCAGGTGGAACGTCAGGGTAAGCCCACCCGCCAGGTCGATCCGTGCGCCGTCGGGCAGGGGATGCCAGTGGAAGACGTTGTCGAGCGGCTTGCTTTTGGGGACGGCTACGCCGTTGACCAGGGTTCCGTTTGAACTGGTATCGAGCAACTCGAAGCGTTTCTTGTCTGCATTCCACTGGATGCGGGCGTGCTCTCTCGAAACGTAGGTGGCGTCGAGCCGCAGGTCGATATGCTGGTCGTGGCCTTCTTGTTTGCGCCCGATGCGCGTCTCCGGCTTCACGATCTCGTAGGTCAGCACCTGGGCTTGTCCCGGATACTGGTAGGTGAGCCGGGCGGGAGGCTGTTTGCCTGACCCCGGTGGGCTATTCGAGGGCTTCTCGGGGGTCTTGACGGGGGGCCTGCCCAGGGGTGCAAACGGTACCCGCACCGTGACCGTGTCCTTGCTCGCATTCTTGAGGTCGGACTTCAGGATGAAATGCGACTCGAACACCCCCTTGAATGGGTCCTTAACGGTCATCTTCGTCTTGCCGTCGTCTATCGGGGACACGTCTGTCCGGGCGAGTTGGGAGGAGACGGCCAGGTAGTGCCGGGGGACGGTACGGGGGGGACCACCTTCCTTGTCTGGCACCTCGGTCACGGGAATCCACTCGAAGCTCCAGGTGTTGTCGAGGGGGCGGAGGTCGCGCGGGGTATCCCGGCGCCTGGGCTTCGACCCGCCGGGGGTGTAGGTCAAATAACAAAGCTTTTCCACTTCCGTGGTCAGGTCTTCGGCAAGAGACCGGGCGATCTCCTTGAAAGCGGGGGAGAGTTCCTCATAAACCTCAGCGTGGAGGAGGACCGCATAGTGGCTGGGAACAAGCGCTTTCTCCGCATTGAGGTTGAACATGTTCTCGGCCATGTTAGCTTTGAGGAGCGCGCTCATATGGTATCCCTCGATTCTGATCCGCTCTGGTGTCGCCGGTGGGGGACCATCCAGGAATACCGATTTTAACCAGTCCAGGATACGCTGAAACAAGGGGGCCATCGTTCAGGCAGGTAAGGATGGAGGCTTCGGGTTGATGCTACAGGCAAGAGGCCAGGCAACCCGCGTCGTCGGAGGCAGGGAAGTCCGGCGGGGCTTTTGGATCGAAGCCCGGCCTTCAAATTATGGCAAAAACGTTCCGTTTACCCCTCGACGGACTTGCAAGTTGCGCCGTAGAAGTTGTTAGATTGGCGCGACGGATTTTATTCATCCTCCTCCCTGTGTTTATGGGACTGCTCTGGCTCAAGGGACTGCTGGTCCTGGCACACCTCGTGACGGCGGCCTCGTGGTGGGGGCTGGGCTTGCGGCTGGCCGGGCAGGCCCGCCTGGTGGCAACGCTCGAACCGCCCCTGGCCCAGGTCATGGCCCAGGAGATCGACCGAATCGTAGGGCTGATGCGGCTGTTCATTGTGCTCACGTGGCTTTTTGGCCTCGGAGCGCTCTTCGCAGGTGGAGGGTTCCTGGCCTATGGGCCAGCCTACCATACGGCCCTGCTGGCCGTGACCATCCTGGTGTTTAGCCAGTATGCCCTGCTCGGCCCGGCGGCCAAAGGCTTGCTGGCCCACGCGGGCGACGCCCAGGCTTCCTTGCCCCATGCCAAACGTATGGCGATGGGGACCGGTATCGGGCACCTGCTCTGGCTCGTCACCCTCGTGCTGATGGTCCTGTACCGGTTCGGCGTGGGCGGGTAGAGCGGCGGGTGCTTGGTACTTGGTGCATGGGAAGATAGGGGAATGTTCCCCCCGTGTCATCACGAGGAGGCCATCGGTCGATCTCATGAGATCGACCAGCCAGAG
>CAZLRO010000344.1:0-3006 GCA_964561865.1 uncultured Rhodothermaceae bacterium
GTTCAACCAGAACCCCGTAACGCCCGTCTGGCTCGTCAAACCAGGAGCGGCCTGCTTCCCCGTAACCGCTTGCAGGGCGCTCCATCCCGACCGCTGTTGCCTCCCTCCCCCGTACCCGTTCGGGGCCATGACCTGCGGCGGCTGTCCATCTGGCCGGCGGCATCGCCCGCCCGCACCGGTGGAGACGCCCCCGTCCCCATCAAACCGCTGACACCTGAGGACCGGCTGATAGACCTCCAGGCGACCCGCTTTCGGGACGATGCCCGGCTGCAACAGGCGTTCGACAACAACCCGCCCCTGCGGACAGGCGATACCGGCCCAGCGGTCGAGCGCCTCCAGCAAGCCCTGCTCGACCTCGGCTTTTTCCTGCCCAAATCCACCAAAAAAACCGGCACGCCGGACGGCATCTTCGGACAGGAGACGCAGACGGTGGTCAAGGGCTTCCAGTGGCGGCAAGGCATCGTCCAGGATGGCGTGGTGGGCCGGCAGACGCTGGGGGAACTGGACGGGTTGTTCACCGGACAGACCGCCACCGGCACCGGACCTTCTGGCCCAGCCACACCCGGCACCGCCCTCACCGTCACCACCATCGACCGCACACCCAAACAGTTCGGGCGCTGCGGCGGGTTTACCTGGGGCATCGACTGGGAGACCAACGCCCGCAATGGCTACCTTGTGCAGGAGATCCGTCGCACGACGGAGATGACGCGATGTCCGGGGCCTGCACCGCCGGTGGAACCCCGCCTTCGCTACTGGGAAGCCTGGCGGGTACAGCAGGATGGGGGTATCCATGGTGCCAGCGGCCCGGACGACGACTGGCGCAACCAGCACAGCGGCCTCGACCCACTGAATGGCAACCCGGGCACGCGGGGGAGATGGCGCATTACCGGCACGGTGTATTTCGTCAACCAGCTCGATCCGGCGGCGGGTTTTCAGGTGAACAAGGTGCCGGAGGCGGGTTCCCTGTGGGCCACTAAAACCCAACCCGGCAACCTGACAACACCCCTGCTGGTGCGTACCGAAGCAGATGCGTGGAACTGTTGCGAGGCGAAACCTGGCACGGCTGCCGATGAACCTTCCCCGATCAGCCCCGCCCCGTTTGAAGACCAGGCTTTTGCAGCCGACAATCCCTGAGCCAGAAGTCTCACCCTGGCTGTCAATTATAGTCAAATTGACGATATCGTCAATTTGACTATAATTTTTTAACTCCTTGCCGGTTTCCGCGAAGGCCGAAGGAGGCGCTATCCGCAAGGCTAATGCCCGCCGGTCTCCACCGGCATCATCCCCGGCGGTAGTCCGGCGGTCTGTTTGGCGCGGGCCACCATCGCCCGCACGTCTGTCAGCAGGGCCGGAGCATCGTAGACGATCCCGTCCTTGACCGTCCAGCGCACCCCGCCCACCCGTTCCACAGCCCCGGTGGTATCGTTGAGCCGGAGTGCCCCGGTGCCGTAGAGCACCTTCAGGTTCGCCAGCGGGTTTTCCGGCACGACGACGAAGTCGGCTTTTTTGCCCACCTGGATGCTTCCGATCTCGCGGTCAAGACCGAGCGCCTGTGCCCCGTACAGGGTGGCAGACCGGATGACCTCCAGCGGGTGAAACCCGGCCTCCCGCAGCAGTTCCAGTTCCCGGATGAAGGCAAAGCCGTAGAGTTTGTAGATGAACCCGGCATCGCTGCCCACCGTCACCCGTCCGCCCCGGTTCTTGTAGGTGTTGACGAAGGTCATCCACAGCCGGTAGTTGTCTTTCCAGGCGATCTCCTCCTCGGTGCCCCAGTAGAACCAGTAGGAGCCATGCGCCCGGCGGTTGGGGCGGTAGAAGTCCCACAGGGCCGGGAGGGTATAGTGTTCGTGCCATTCGGCCCGCATCTCCCGCATGAGGTCGCGGCTGGCCTCGTAGATGCCGAAGGTAGGGTCGAGGGTGAAGTCGAGCACCAGCAGGGAATCCATGACAGCGTTCCAGTGGGGACTGAACGGCGGAGCGGCCTGTTTCCAAAGCCGCCCGGCCTCGGCAAAGCGGTGTTGCTCGTTGTTGTAGTTGTAGTCGAGCGGGTAGTCCTGCACGGTGCGGTCGGTGAAGAGCGCTTCTGGCAGACCGTACCAGTGCTCCATAGTGGTGAGGCCATGACGGGCCGTCCAGAGCACGTTGGTGCGGGCGACCCCCAGTTGGGCATGGTGCATCGCGGTGCGGAGGCCCTGCCGCCGTGCCTCGTCGAGGGCGGCGGCCATCAGTTCGGGCGCCGCTGCGAAGAACTTGATTCCGTCGGCCCCTTTTCGGGCGACGAACTGCACCCAGGCGCGGGCGTCCTCCGGGGTGGTGACGCGCCGGTCCCATCCGCCGCCAAAGCCCGCGTAGGCTTCGATACGCGGCGCCGTGATGGCATTACGGGCGCTTTTCTCTTTCTGCTCCAGCGTCCAGTCCAGCCCGTTGCCGCTGCCGGGGTCCCGGATGGTGGTGATCCCATGCCCCATCCAGAGCTTGTAGACATATTCCGCCGAGGCTCCCTGGGCGGTGCCACCGATGTGGCCGTGCAGGTCTACAAACCCCGGCAGGATGTACATCCCGGTCACCTCCAGCTCACGGTCGCCGGGCGCCGGGCGGTCCTCGGCACGGATCGGCACGCCGGGATAGCCGACGTTGCGGATTTCGACGATCCGGTCCTGCTCTACCACGATATCGACCGGGCCGAAGGGCGGTGCCCCGGTGCCATCAACCAGGATACCGCCCCGCAGCACCAGCCGTTGCCAGGGACCTTCCCCCTCGGCACGGGGCGGGGCCGGTTCCACCTGCGCCTGCACAGGATGAAACCCGCCGCCAAGCAGCAGGACAAGCCATAAAACATGAACCAACCGAAACAAGAGGGACATGAGAGCACCCGGAAAGCAGGAAACAGAATGCAGGAAAATAGCGACGGAACAGGGGGGAAGAAGATAGCTGCAAGCTAATTGCTTTGGGGAGACTTGGGGCTTGGCACTTGAGGCTTGGTACTTGGTACCGGGGGCTTGGCAC
>CAZLRO010000345.1:0-2935 GCA_964561865.1 uncultured Rhodothermaceae bacterium
CAGTTCGTCCCATGCAGGCGGTGGCGGGACCTCACCGGTGGTCATGAACACCTTCGCGTCGCGGAAAATCCAGGGGTTGCCGATGGCCCCGCGCCCGATCATCACGGCATCCACGCCCGTCTCGTCGAACATCCGGGCGACGGACTGCGGGGTGAGGGCGTCGCCGTTGCCGATGAGCGGGATCGCCAGGCTGCCCGTGTCCTTGAGCCGCCGCAGCCAGTCCCAGCGGGCCTCCCCCTTGTACATCTGCGTCCGTGTGCGGGCATGGACGGCCAGCGCGGCAACGCCGCAGTCCTGGAGCAGCCGCGCTACATCCAGGATCTGGATCGTGTCCTCGCTCCAGCCGAGGCGGGTCTTCACCGTCACCGGGCGGGTGGCCACCGCCACGACGGCCTCGGTCAGGGCCTGCATCTTGGGCAGGTTGCGCAGAATGCCCGCCCCCCCGTCGTGGCATACTACCTTCTTGACGGGGCAGCCGAAGTTGATGTCGATCACGTCTGGCCCGGCCGCATCCACCATCCGGGCGGCGGCACGCACCTGCTCGACCTCGCCGCCGAAAATCTGGATGCCGAGCGGTCGTTCCGCCTCATAAAAATCCAGCTTCTGCAGCGAGTCCTTCGCCTCGTAGACCAGCCCGCCGGAGGAGATGAACTCGGTGTAGAGCATGTCTGCCCCGTACCGTTTGCACAGTAGGCGAAATGGTGGGTCGCTCACATCCTCCATCGGGGCCAGCAGCAGTGGGCGCTCGCCCAGGTCGATTGTCCCGATTTTCATACGTCTGACGCCTGTTTTCAACGTCGCCCCTCGAACGATCATGGGCACCGGCTGTTCCTTTCAGACCATTTTGGCGCGCCACCACCACCGTCCAAAAAATTTCGCCGTCGGCCTTAACCTTTTTGCGAGACCCCGTATACACCCGAAAATTGCGATTCAGCCCTTCAAACGACCATGAAACCTACCCGACGCCTCGGACTTCCGGTCCTGCTCACCGGCCTGATGACCCTGCTTCTGACCGGTTGTGCCGGACCGAACCTGATGGAACGGGTGGGCCGGGCGATGAACAATCCCTGGGGCCTGGGCTGCTGCGGCGCCATCATCCTCATCCTGGATGTGATGGCCCTGCTCGAAGTGGCAGGCGACCCCAAACGTAGCTTCGGCGACAAACTCCTCTGGGGGCTGCTCATCTTCTTCTTCCCGGTAGGCGGGCTGCTGATCTATTACCTGGTAGGCCGGAAATAACGGAGTACTACCTCCTCCTGAAAAGCCGGGTGCTGGGGGGCATCCGGCTTTTCTCATGGTCGCAAATCAGTTGTATATACAACTATAATTTAACCACTGGGTGACAAGCCGGGTTGTATCTTGCAAGGCCAACGACTGGCGGATGACCGAGGCCAGGCCCTTCTCTCTTCGTGAGAACAGCGGCTGCAAGGATAGGATCTCGGATTTGGGATTGCGGATTGCAAACCGTTCCAAAGCCCCTACCGACTGCCCCTCCTGGACAGAGCCTGCCCCCTGTCATCCCCGCGAAGGCGGGGAGTAGGCGGGGGAGGGGAGGTCGATCTTTTCCCCCTCCTGAGAATAGAGCTTGCTCCCGCGAGGCATGCCCCCACGCAGGTAGGGGGCGAGAGAGGGGATGGGGGAGGTCGAGTCTCGGATTTCGGCTTCTTCCCAAGTACCAAGTACCAAATAGCCAACAGCTACCTCTCAACATGAACAAACTTCCAGCTTGGGGAAGCCTGCTGCTGGGGTTGCTGCTCGCAGCCTGTGCCGGGTCGAAACCGGAAGTGATGGCCACGGCACCGCACCTTGCCCCGACGGTGATCCTGATCTCGCTCGACGGCTTCCGCTGGGACTACCTGCACCATTACGAAGCCCCGACGCTGAAGCGCCTCGCCGCCGAAGGGGTCTGGGCCGACAGCGGCATGGTGGCGGCCTTCCCGACGAAGACGTTCCCGAACCACTACACCCTCGTAACCGGCCTTTACCCGGCGCATCATGGCATCGTGGGCAACACGATGTACGACCCGACACGGGACGCCTGGTTTCGGCTCAGTGATCGGGTGGCAGTCTCGGACGGGCGCTGGTGGGGGGGCGAGCCGATCTGGGTGACGGCCGAGCGGCAGGGGCAGCGGGCCGCGACGTTCTTCTGGCCGGGCTCCGAGGCCGAGATCGGCGGTGTGCGGCCCTCGTTCTGGCAGGTGTTCGACGATGACTTCCCCGGCCCAGCCCGGATCGACTCGCTCCTCGCCTGGCTGGAACTCCCGCCCGACCGCCGCCCGACCCTGCTGACGCTCTACTACAGCGACGTGGACCACGCCGGGCACCGCTACGGCCCGCTGACGCCAGAAGTGGGCGCGGCGGTGCAAACCGTCGATGGATACCTTGCACGGCTTGTGGCCGGACTCGAACGGCGCGGCCTGCTCGACCAGGTCCACCTCGTCCTCGTCGCCGATCATGGCATGGCCGAGGTCAGCCCCGACCGTGTGCTTTTCCTCGAAGACTACCTGGACCTGGACGAGGTGACCATCGTGGATACTTACCCGGTGCTGTTGCTGATGCCGAAGGATGGCCGGGTTGACGCGGTGTTCGAGCGGCTGGAACATGCCTCTCCCTATCTGACGCTGTATCGCAAGGGCGCTCTCCCGGAGGCCTATCATTTCGACCATCATCCGCGTATCCCTGCCCTCGTGGGTGTGGTAGACGAAGGCTGGATAGTCCAGCCCAGCCGCGAACGGTTCGACCCGAACTGGACGCGGGGAGGGGCACATGGCTACGACCAGCGGCTGCTGTCGATGCGGGCGCTCTTTGTGGCGCGGGGACCACGGTTCCAGCAAGGGATACGGGTAAAACCGTTCGAGAACGTCCACCTGTACCACCTGCTCTGTACGCTGCTCGGCCTGACGCCCGCCCCCAACGATGGCGCCCCCACGGCCCT
>CAZLRO010000346.1:0-2928 GCA_964561865.1 uncultured Rhodothermaceae bacterium
CTGGCAGGACTTGCTGCTCGTGCGAGGAGCTACGTGGCCGGGACGTGGCGACCCCGTCCCGGCCCTGGCCCTCTACCGCAACAACGGCGATGGCACCTTCACCGAGCAGACTTCCCAGGCCGGGCTGGGCACCCTCCACACCTATGGATTTGGCCTCACCATCGCGGACTACGACAACGACGGCGATGCCGACTTCTTCCTCACCACGCTGGCGCAAAACCGCCTCTATCGGAACGACGGTGGGCACTTCGTCGAGGTAGGGCAGGTCGCTGGGGTGTCCGGCCCTGCCGAATGGAGCAGCTCGGCCCTGTTCGTCGACGCCGACCGCGACGGCTGGCTGGACCTGTTCGTGGGCAACTACGTGGACTGGTCGCCGGAGAAAGACCAGCCGTGTCTCCTGCAAGGCAACCTGCGAAGCTACTGCACCCCTGAACTCTATACCGGACTGCCGCCCCGGTTCTACCGCAACAATGGTGACGGCACCTTCACCGAACGCACCACCCATGCCGGGTTTCTGCCCGCCCCTGGCAAAACCCTGGCAGTGGCCCACCTGGACTATAACAGCGACGGCTGGCAGGACCTCGTGGCCGCCAACGATACCGAACGCAACCTGCTCTACCACAACAACGGCGACGGCACCTTCACCGAGAAAGGCACCCTCACCGGGATCGCCTTCGACCAGAACGGCAAGGCCCGCGCCGGGATGGGGCTGGCCGTCGGCGTGGTCGATTCCACCGGCCAGCCTACCGTGTTCGTCGCCAACTTCTCCCGCGAGATGATCGGCGTCTATCAGTACACGCCCCAGGGCGTGTTCTTCGACCGGGCCATGGTTTCCAGGATCGGCCAGCCCAGCCTGAACGACCTCACCTTCGGTCTGATCCTCTTCGATGCCGACCTCGACGGCTACCCCGACCTCCTCACTGCCAACGGCCACATCACCCCGCAGGTGGAGCAGGTGGATGAAGGCATCGCCTATCGGCAGCCGGCGCGGCTGTTTCACAACCAGGGCGACGGCACCTTCGCCGTGGTTGAACCGACCGGGGCGGACGACGTCTGGGCTATGCCGCTGCTGGCACGGGGAGCAGCCTGTGCCGACTATGACCACGACGGCGACCTGGACGTGCTGCTGACCGAGAACGGTGGCCCGGCCCACCTCTGGCGCAACGACCTCCCCCCGACCAGCCACCTCCGCATCCGGCTGGAGGGACAGGCCAGCAACCGCGACGCCATCGGGGCACGGCTCGTCGCCACCGTCGGCACCCGGCGGCTGGTGCAGCACGTCCAGACCGGGGCGAGCTATCTTTCCCACACGGAAACCATCGTGACCTTTGGGTTGGGTGCCGCCCCTATGGTAGATTCGCTACAAATTTTCTGGCCCAACGGTGTGGTCGAGACGTTCACGGAGGTGGCGGCCAACCAGTACCTCCACCTCCGTGAAGGCACCGGGCAGTTGCGCGTCGATGCCGTCTCATCCCCTCCCTCCGCTTCCCATCTTCAAGCACCATGATCCGCATCGGCTTGCTGCTGGTGCTGGTGGGCTGTGCCGCCGAGTCGGCATCTCCGCCCCCAGACCCTCAAGGGATGGCCTTGCTCGGCCAGGCCCAGCGGGCCTACCGCCAGGGGGCGTATGCCACCGCCCTCGCGCTGGCCGACAGTGCTGCGCCCCTGGTGCCCCACCTGGCGGAGGTCCCGTTCCTGCGCGGGCTGGTCCTGGCTGAACTGTACGACTATGCTGGCTCCGACGCTGCCTACAAGCACGCCATCGCCCTGAACCCGGCGTACCGGAGTGTGCGTTACAACCTGGGGCACAACGCCTTCCTGCAAAGTGCCTACAGAGAAGCCCTCCGGCATTATCGGGCTGAAGAACACCTCCTGCGCGACGCTCTTAAAGAGTCCCCTCCGGCCCCCGCAGACCGGCAGGCGCTGGCGGCGGTGCTACTCCAGATCGGGCGCACCTATACCCGCCTCACCCGTGCCGACAGCGCACGCCTCGCCTACGAGCAGGCCCTTGTTGTGGACACCGCCAACGCCCAGGGCTACGCCTGGCTGGCGGAGCTGGACCAGGAAGCAGGCCAACTTGATGCCGCCCTCGTACATGCCCGGCATGCCCTCGCACGGGAACCCCAACACCCCGACTATCAGTTACTGACCGGGAGACTGCTCGTGCAGATGGGGCGACCTGCCGAAGCCCTGCCCTACCTCGAAGCAGTGGTGGGCGCCCGCCCGTGGGAACGCAGCGCCCACTATAACCTGGGGCGCGCCCTCGTCGCCACCGGGCAGGCGGAGGCGGGTGCCCGCCACCTGGCCCGCGCCGACACCCTCGAGGACCTCCGGTCCCAGATCGCCCTCACCCACCAGGGCTTGATCCAGAACCCCGACGATACCCTTCGGTGGGAGAACTACGCCTACCTGCTGTACCAGGCGGGGCGGGAGGCGGAATCCCGCCAGGCCCTCCACGTCCTGCGGTACCTGCAAACCCGGAAATCCTTGTCTGAAGCCCCGTAAGCCTTATATCTGTGCCCTCCCGTATGTCCTGGATGCCGCGCTTGGTGGAACAGTTGCACGACGTGCTACGCCAATCCGGTTGGCTCGGTACAGCCGGGCTGGCGATGCTGGCCCTCTCGTGCTCGTCCGCCTCCCAATCGCACCCTTCAACCGCAGCAGAGGCGTCGCCAGCGGTGGCCTTCACCGAGGTCACCAAAGCTGCTGGACTGGGCCGTTTTCGCCATCAGAACGGAGCCGTCGGAAAGAAATGGTACCCGGAAATGATGGGGTCCGGCGGCGGTTTCCTCGACTACGACGGCGATGGCTGGCTCGACCTCCTGCTGCTCGGCGGTGGTACCTGGGAGGCCCAACCGAACCCACAGCCCCAAGCCCTCTGGCTCTACCGCAACAACGGCGACGGCACCTTCACCGAACGTACCACCG
>CAZLRO010000347.1:0-2860 GCA_964561865.1 uncultured Rhodothermaceae bacterium
GGGATGGCACCGGGGATGCCACGCTTGCCGTAGCCCAGTTCCGGCGGGATGGTGAGCTTGCGCGTGCCGCCCTGCTTCATGCCGAGCAGCCCCTGGTCCCAGCCCTTGATGACCGTCCCGGCGCCGAGGACGAACTCGAACGGTTCGCCGCGCAGGATCGAGGAGTCGAACACCGTGCCGTCATCCAGCCGTCCGGTGTAGTGGACGGAGAGGATATCTCCGTTCCGGGCTTCCAGGCCGGTACCGGTGGTCAGGTCCTCGATGATCAACTCTCCGGAAGCGGTGTCGCCGCCGCTGTCACAACCGGCCAGCCCGAAGGCCCCCAGCATCAGCAGCACGAGGCCGTATATCCTGTAGGTGTGTGGTTTCATCTGTTTGATCCGCCTGTGAACAACCTGTTTCAGGGTTGCCCTAACCCCCGGCGACCCGTTTTGTTCGCACAGGGCAGGCGGAATGCACCGCCATGCCGGGGAAAAGGGCAGTGTAGGTGCTATCCGGGGATGCCCGCAGCAATGTGTATCCGACCAACGACTAAGGCCGGTCCGCATCGGGCAGACCGGCCTTACGAGAGCGGGTCCGGCAGGTTCAGTCGTTGCCGCTGAGGGTGAAGAACACCCCGCCCCGGATCGAGAAGTCGCTGCCGGAGCCGACCGTCTGGGTCAGTTCCAGGAACGGCTTGTAGGGCATGTCCTCGTTGTTCAGGGAGAACCCGGCCTTCAGGTTGAGGCCAATGTCGTCGTCGCCGTTGTCGTTTTCCAGGTTGAGACCCCCGCCGGCATAGGCATCCAGGCCCGACAGCGGGAAGGCAAAGAGCACATCCAGGTTGATGCGGGAGTCGATGGGGCCGTTCAGGTAATAGTCGAACCCCGGATTGCCGATCAGCGCGTACTCACCGGCGGGAATCCCGAATTGCAGGTTGGCCCCGATGAACAGGTCGGTGCCGTTGGTGTTCAGGCCCACATGCGGACCGATCTTGAGCTGGGCATGGGCCAGCGTCGGCCCGCCCGCGGCGATCAACAAGAGCACAGTGGTAACAAACAGGGTACGCTTCATGGCTGGTTGGAAATGGTGAAAGAAGGCTCAGGACGTGAAGGCCCTAATCTACGAATGCGCGGCGAAAGAAAAAGCAGAAGATTCAAATGGTTGTGTATGCAACCAGTTTGGGGGAAAAAAACCTGCCAGGAGGTGCGACTGGCAGGTGGGACAGGTCAGGTGGTCGTGGCTGCGGCCATGCGTTCGAGAATGGCGATGTTCTCCTTCACATCGGCGGCGGACTTGTCCAGCAGTGCCTGTTCGTCGGCGGTGAGGGGGACTTCGAGCACCTCTTCGACGCCGTTGCGGCCCAGGCGGGCGGGGGCACCGATGAACAGCCCGTCGTGCCCGTACTTGCCACCGAGCCAGACGGCGCAGGGCAGCACGCGGCCCGAATCCTTGACGATGGCTTCGACCATTTCGGCCGCCGCCGCCCCCGGAGCGTACCAGGCTGAAGTGCCGAGCAGCTTCACGATCTCACCGCCCCCGAACTTGGTCCGCTCGACGATGGCATTGATCCGGTCGTCGGGGAGGAACTGGCGGAGGGGAATCCCGGCGATGGTGGTATAGTTGGGCAGCGGCACCATCGAGTCGCCGTGTCCGCCCATGAGCAGCGCCTGGATGTCCCGCACCGACACCCCCAGTTCCATCGCCAGGAACGCCCGGTAGCGCGCCGTGTCGAGCACGCCGGCCATGCCCATTACCCGGTGGGATGGGAAGCCGCTGCTCATGTAGGCCACGTAGGTCATCACGTCCAGCGGGTTGGAGACGATGATGAGGATGGCGTTCGGGCTGTGGGCTACGAACTGCTCGGTCACCGAGCGGACGATGCCCGCGTTCTTGGCGAGCAGATCGTCGCGGCTCATGCCGGGCTGGCGGGGCAGTCCCGCCGTGATGACGCAGATATCCGACCCGGCGGTGTCGGCGTAGTGCTGGGTGCCGGTAAGGCGGGTATCGAACAGGTGAATGGGGCCGGTCTGGGCGATATCCAGCGCCTTGCCCTGGGGCAGCCCCTCCTTGATGTCGATCAGGACGACCTCGTTCACCATGTCCTTGCGGGCCACACACTCGGCCACCGTGGCCCCGACGTTCCCGGCACCAATAACCGTCAGTTTCATATCTCCCTCGCAGGATGTAGTTTACAGAAAAAGCGTTTTCAGCAGGGAGAGGTAAAGTAGGTCGGGCACGCCAGCCTCGAAAGGGCCGACTCGTCCAAAAATTGACAAAATTGAGGAGCGGGCTGATAGCTGATAGCTGTTAGCCGTTAGCTGTTAGCTTTGGGTGCTTGGTGCTCGGTTAAATCCGCAATCCGAGATCCGCAAGAGATTGCCACGTCGTGGTCGATCTCATCAGGATCGATCTCATGAGATTGACCCTGATCGACCATGCTCCTCGCAATGACATGATTCGAAATCCCATGCGTCTATACCTGTTGCGACACGGACTGGCGGCTCCGGCCTTGCCGGGACAGCCCGACGAACAGCGCCCGCTCACGGCGGAAGGGGAGGACCGGATCGTCCGGCAGGCCCAGGTGTACCGGCAGATGCCGTTCAGGATCGAGCAGGTGCTCTGCAGCCGGTACGTCCGTGCCCGGCAGACGGCCGAGCGGATCGCGGAGGTGCTGGGGGTGCCGGTATACGAGGATGCCCGGATCGGCCCGGATATGTCGCTGGACGACCTGGCGGTGGTATTGTCGGTCCATGCCGGGCCATGGGAGACGCTGGTAGTGGGGCATCAGCCAGCGTGGGGGCAGCTCATCCGCCACCTCACCGGGGCCAACGTGGAGATGCAGCCCGGCACCCTGGCCGTCATCGAGGTAACCACCGTC
>CAZLRO010000348.1:0-2832 GCA_964561865.1 uncultured Rhodothermaceae bacterium
ACCTGGCATTCTCCCCGATAGTCCGCATCGATGGTGCCGGGGCTGTTGAGCACGGTCACGCCGTGTTTGGCCGCCAGGCCGCTGCGGGGGCGCACCTGCCCTTCGTAGCCCGGCGGCAGCGCGATCTGCAGGCCCGTCGGGATGAGGGCGCGGCCCCCCGGCGGCAGCACCACCGGCGCGGCGGCGGGCACGGCAGCCCGCAGGTCCAGGCCCGCGCTGTGGGCCGTGGCGTAGGCGGGTAGGTCCAGCCCCTCGGCGTGGGGCAGCACCCGCAACGGAACGTGCAGATCATCCATCATGCGCTCAGTTCACCCCACCCATCAGCCGGCGCACCCAGCGCACGCACAGGAACATCAGCAGCGCCGCCAGGCCACCTGTAGCCGCCACCGAGAGGAAGATCACGTTGAGCGGGTACGCTTCGAACAGTCCACCCACCGTGCCGCCGATGAAGTTGCCCGTGGCCGCGCCGAGGAACCAGATGCCCATCATCTGCCCGACGACCTTCTCCGGGGCCAGCTTTGTCATCGTGCTCAGCCCTACCGGACTCAGGCACAACTCACCGATGGTGTGCAGGAAGTAGACCCCCAGCAGCCACTGCGGCCCCACCCGGATACCCTCACCGCCCTGCACCGTGAGGGCTGCCGGCACCAGCAGCAGAAAACCCAGGGCTACGAACAGCAGCCCGAAGGAGAACTTGAGCGGCGTCGAGGGTTCGGCCTTGCGCCGGTTCAGCCACAGCCACAACCAGGCAAATACCGGTGCCAGGGAGATCAGGAAGATCGAGTTGACCGACTGCCACCAGGTGGAGGGGAAGGCCCAGCCGAAAACACTGTTTTGTGTGTGCCGGTCAGCGAAGAGGTTAAGCGTGGAACCGGCCTGCTCGAACGATCCCCAGAACAGCGCGGCGGCCAGGTAAAAGATGATGATGGCGATGATGCGGTTACGCTCGTCTTTCGTCCATCCACCGGTCATAAACAACACGGTGAAATAGACGATCGGGATGAGGAGGAGCAGGACGCCCACGGCATTGCGCACCCATTCGATGGTGATCTGGATCACCCCCGCCATGTCGAGCAACACTGGCACCAGCACCAGGGCACCCACTACGCCCAGCCCAACCAGCAACGACCGGCGTTGCTGTGCGGCCGCTTCTGCCGAATGGGAGGAGAGGTGACGGCCCGCCTCACCGAGGTGACGGTCGCCCATCCGGAACTGGATCAGGCCAAAGCTCATGCCCACTGCCACAGCGGCAAACCCCAGCCGCCAGTCGATGGTCTGGCCCAGGTAGCCGCAGATGAGCGGGGCGATGAAGGCCCCCAGGTTGATGCCCATGTAGAAGATCGAGAAGCCTGCGTCGCGGCGCTGGTCGCCTTGGGCGTACATCGAGCCAACCATCGTGCTCACGTTCGGCTTGAGCAACCCCGTGCCGATGGTATTGAGCGCAAGGCCAGTGTAGAAAAGCGTCGTGCCACCGGCAGCCAGGCACAGGTTGCCCAGCGCGATGATGACGCCGCCGTAGAAGACCGCGTTGCGGGCACCGAGGAACTTGTCCGCGATCCAGCCACCGGGCAGGTTGGTCATGTAGACCGAGGCCGTGTAGAGGCCATAGAGCGCCCCCGCCGTCGCCACACTCATGCCCAGCCCCCCCTTGACGGCCGCATCGGTCATGTACAGGATGAGCAGGGCGCGGCCCCCGTAGTAGGAAAAACGCTCCCACATCTCCGTGAAGAAGAGCGTCGCCAGCCCGCGCGGATGGCCGAAAAAGCTGGTGTCGGACGAGACTGTGCTCGAAGGCATCGCCCCGGCAGTGGGTGGTGTTGCCATGATGGACTGCGGTGAACGGTAAGGATAGCGTGGGGCCGAAAGACGAGGGCACGGAAACGTGCCGATGCCTCAAGATAGAAAACCGGAAGCGGCTTGTCTAAACCAATTTTTCAGCATCCCCGAAAGCCCCCCGGTGTATATTCGCGGGTTCATGCCCTGCCCCTCGTAACCCTGCGGGAGCGGCGGGTGCGGGCATCGGATGCCCCCAGTTTTTCGAACACGCCATGAGTCAACCGCAACGACCGGCTTCCCGCATCGGGCAGGACACGCACGGGCCACGCTCGCACACCTGCGGGGCGTTGCGCCCGGCGCACGTCGGCCAGTCCGTCACGCTTAAGGGCTGGGTCGATACCCGGCGCGACCTCGGCGGGCTGATCTTCATCGACCTGCGCGATCGCTACGGGCTAACGCAGATCGTGTTCTCGCCACAAGACAACGCAGCGGCCTACCACCAGGCCGAACACCTGCGCGGTGAGTACGTCATCTCCGTCCAGGGCACGGTCGCCCTGCGCTCGGCCGAGACGGTCAACCCGAAGCTGCCCACCGGCGAAGTCGAGGTGCGGGTGTCCGACCTCATCGTACTCAACACGGCGGACGTGCTGCCGTTTGCCGTGTCGGCCCACGAGGAGAAGCGGCAACTCGCCAGCGAGGACGTGCGCCTGCGTTACCGCTACCTCGACCTGCGCCGCCCCGAACTGGCCCAGAACATCGTCCTGCGCCACCGCATCTACCAGGGCGTGCGCCGCTACTTCGACCAGCACCAGTTCATCGAAGTGGAGACGCCGGTGCTCATGAAGTCCACACCGGAAGGGGCGCGGGACTACCTCGTGCCCAGCCGCGTGCATCCGGGCAAGTTCTACGCGCTGCCGCAGTCACCCCAGACGTACAAGCAGATCCTGATGGTGGCGGGCCTGGACCGCTATTTCCAGATCGTCAAGTGCTTCCGCGACGAAGACCTGCGCGCCGACCGGCAGCCGGAGTTCACGCAGATCGACGTCGAGACCAGTT
>CAZLRO010000349.1:0-2809 GCA_964561865.1 uncultured Rhodothermaceae bacterium
CATTGCGAGGAGCTTGACCGATCTCATGAGATCGGTCAGACGTGGCAATCTCGACACTGAAACTACTTCGACGATGCTGCACGCTTGCTGGTGCTTGGGATGCCTTCCAGTTCCCCTCCTTGGACAAGAGCCTGTCCCGAGCGGAGCGAGGGAACGGGTGGCACACCAGCTTGTTTGGTGGGCCAGGATAATTGGAAGGCGACGTTGCCGTCGACCTCCCCCATGACCGATCTCATGAGATCGGTCATCCTCCTGTTCTCAGGAGGGGGGATAAGACATCGACCACCCCCATGACCGATCTCATGAGATCGGTCACCTGTCCAGGAGGGGCACTGGATGCGGCCTTTGGTACGGCCTACGGCCTTTGGTACGGCCTGACGGCCTTTGGTCTTGCTGGCCCTCCACCCCGGCTGTCATTCCGAACGAAGTGAGGAATCTCACGCCAACGTAAAGTGATGAGATTTCGTTGGGACGCAATCTCCCTTCAGTCGATGTTCACTACGTGCAACCTTCGGTTTCACTTCGTGCAATCTCCGCTTCGCTCCGATATTCGCTGGGGCGCAACTTTCGGTTTTCGTTCCGGGAAACTGCATTTTCTCCCCCCATCGGTCGTTCGGAATGACAGGATGGTGTTGGGAATGACAGCGGGATGTTCGGAAGGGCGTGGCCTATTGAACACGCCATCTTCAACCAAAGCGAGCGCCGTAGGGGCATGCCCTGCCCTCTTCAACCAAAGCGAAGCGTCCCAGTCCCCGCCTATGTTCAGTTGATCGAGACGATGTAGGCTTGTCCGGGGCGTTGTTCGGAGGCCTGGCCGATGAGGGCCACATTCTGGTCGAGGTCGACCGCTGAGCCGAACCAGACGTCACCCACGTCTAGGATGCGTTGCTGCGTCCAGCGCCGGGTGCCGGGGTCGAAAGCGAAGACATACACCACCCGGTCGACGTTGAAGTTGAGGCTCAGTTGCTCGTCGTAGCCAACGACGAGGGCGCGGTTGCCCTTGAGGGAGACCGCCGAGCCGAAGGCTCCTTTCCTGTAGGGGAACCCGGACTGGAGGGTGTCGGCCAGGTGCCAGTGGCCGGTGACGATGTCCCGTTCGTAGAGCGTGGCGAGGCCGGACTGCCCAGGGCCACCCCGGCTTTGCCCGACCAGCAGGCGGTCGCCGTCGAGGTCTACCGGGATGAAGTAGTCGCGGAGGTTGCGCAGGTGGGCGGTCTGGGACCAGGTGCCGCGGGCCGGGTCGCGCTCGAAGACATACGCCGAGCCGGGGCGGTTGGCCCCGTAGGTAGAGGCGGTGACGACCACCCGGTCGCCTTCGAGCACGCACGACGTCCCGAAGATGCCGTCCTTGACGTTGCCGTTGCCGGTGAGGCGGGCGGTCTGCCGCCACTTGCCGGAGGCCGGGTCCGGCTCGAACACATAGGCCGCCCCGCCGTACCGTCCCCGGTCGGTGTCGCCGGAGGTGGTGACGAGGGCACGGCCGCCGTCGAGCGAGGCGCACAGGCCAAACGAGCCTTCCGTTTCGCTGCTCTGGACGGTGAGCCGGGCGGCTTCGTGCCAGGTGCCGGTGCTGGCATCGTGGGCGAAGATGTAGACGGCGTTGGGCCGGATGGTGCCGAAGAACGGGCGGTAGGCGGTGACGAGGGCATGACGGCCACTGAGCGCGACGGCCCGCCCGAAGAACGATTCTGCGGTGCAGTCGCTGGCGCTGAGGCGGGCGCTGAGATGCCAGCGGTCGGCCTCGTCCTGCTCGTAGAGGTAGGCCGCGCCGCTGTTGGCCCCGCACGTCGGCTCGCCGCTGGCGCCGATGAGGGCGCGGCGTCCGTCGATGGCTACATCCACACCGAAGAAGTTGCCAGCGGTGGTGTCGGGCAGGGGGAGCTTGAAAATCTGGGCGTGCAGCCCCTGGGCCGTGCCCGCCAGCAGCAGCAAGACCCACAGAAGCCGTGTCGGGAGAAAAGGTACCATGCCGCCATTCACCACGCGATGATCCACAGGTTTCCGACCGCGTGGACAAATCGTGTGCCGACAGGCCAATGGGGGCGCTACCGGAGCACGATGCAGGGGGCCACCCCGCCCGGTGTCTTCTGCCGCGGACACTCGCCGGGGCTACGGGGGACAGTAAGCCGTAGGGGCGGTTATGGGATGGGGAAACAGGGGATACGCTTTGGTCAAGGCGGGTGTGGCCCAAGAAGCACACCCGGAAGTGGTCCAGCCACTACGTTGTGCCGGTCAACGATCGGCCGAAGATCGGTCCACGGCATCGGTTTGTTGGGCGGCGCGGTCTCGAAGGCGCATCAGGAACGGATCCTGCAGCTCCTGGGACGCGAGCCAGTGCAACTCTTCCTCCAGCGTCATCCCTGCGATCGCTGCGGAGATCTGGTCCCGGGCCGCGCGCATCATGGCGACGGCGTCAAATTTCTTTTCCGTCTTATTCATCCGATAACACCTCTCGGGGCGTCCGAATTTCGATCATGGGATATCCCTGGCGCAGGTTCACCGAGTTGTAACCGTGGATCCGCTGCAGGTTGATGATTTAAGATCCCTTCACGGCAAGCACAAGCCCCGATACCGCGCACTGTCGGTGAAAGGCCCTCACCTCGACTCCTGGGCGGCGAGGCGTTCGGCCAGTTGCTCCCAACGGGCGTAGCGGTCGGCGAGGGTGGCTTCCACCTCCTGGTATGCCTGGTTCGTCTGCTGCGTGCGGGCGGGGTCGGTGTAGAGCACGGGGTCGGCGATGAGGGTTTCGAGTTCGGTCTTGCGCGCTTCGAGGGCGAAAATCTCGGCTTCTACCTGTTCGTGGGCACGG
>CAZLRO010000350.1:0-2780 GCA_964561865.1 uncultured Rhodothermaceae bacterium
ATGCAGGAGCACCAGGTCACCTAGGCCGGCACCATCTACGACCTCGAGCCCCCCTTCTTCGTCCTCGCCACGCAGAACCCCATCGAGCAGGAAGGCACCTACCCGCTCCCGGAGGCCCAGGTGGACCGGTTTATGATGAAAATCAAGGTGGGCTATCCCACCCGCGAGGAAGAGCTGGAGATCATGCGGCGGATGGCCCGCACGGGTGAGGCTCCACCGGTACGCCCCGTCGTCACACCCGAACAACTGCTCTCGGCCCGCCGCGTGCTCAACGACCTCTATATCGACGAGCGCGTGGAACAGTACATCGTCGATCTGGTGCTGGCCTCCCGCGACCCGGCGAAGTTTCGGCTGGGTGCCCTCAAACCCCTCATCGAGTACGGTGCTTCTCCCCGGGCCACCATCAACCTCAACCTGGCCGCCCGTGCCCATGCCTTCCTTCAGCACCGTGCCTACGTGACCCCGGAGGACGTCCGCAGCATCGCGCAAGACGTTCTGCGCCACCGGATCTCGGTCACCTACGAAGCCGAGGCCGAGGACCTCACCGCCGAACATATCGTGCAGCGCATCCTGGAAACGGTGGAAGTGCCGTAACGGCGCGGTATTCAAACAGAAAGGGCGTGCCGTAGCGGACACGCCCTTCGGTTGAAGAACACAAGCTACTCCCTCAGTTCCTGTCGCGGGAGCCTTCCTCGTCGGTGTACTCGGTAGGCTTCGGCGTTTCGCGGGACACCTGTTCGTTGAAGCGGCGCAAGGCATCCTGGATCATCTGGCGATTCGTGTTCAGGAGGTCATCTTCGAACGGCTGGGCCATCCGGAAGTCCAGCGGCTCTTTCAGCCGGGCCTGCAGGACGATGAGCAGTTCCTTCTGGTTGACCGTCTTCACCCGTTTCCCGAAGATATACTTCAGCAAGGGCAGGCTGCGCAGGATAGGGATGCCACCGGTAGAGAAGGCTTCCTCGGTCGAGTAGAGGCCGCCGATGATGGTCTGTTCCCCATCCAGCAACAACGACTGCGTGTTGGCCTGGGTGCGGTCGATGATCAGCCCGGCGGTGGAAGGACGGCTGCCCGACTTCTCCACCTTGACGTCCAGGTGAATGAAGGGGGCGACGGGGGCATCGGCGGTATCGGCCACCGGCGTTTCCACAAGGGTCGGGGTGACGTCGATGATGATGCCGGTTGAGAAGAACTGGGTGATGGTGTTGCCCGAGAAGTCGCGGGTCTGTACCGGCACGTCCGAGCCGATCTGGATGCGGCCTTTCTTCTCGCTCTGCACGGTGAGGTGGGGCTGGGCGATGGTCTGGCCCGCGCCGTAGGTCTCGACAAGGCGGAAGAGCCGGTTGAGCTGGGCGAAGTCGATCACGCTCGGCCCCTGAATCAAGTCACTAAAGTTGTCGAAGAAGTCCTCGGTTTTGAGGAAGAGCCGGATGCCCTGCTGGTTGGCCTGCTCGCCGCCGCCGAAGTCGCCGCCACCGCCCCCCTGGCCGCCCTGCTGCTGTTGCTGCCCTACAATAGGGGCCCAGTCCACCCCCAGTTCCCGCAGGCGGGTGTGGTTGAGTTCGAACAGGGTGGCGTTGATCTCGATCTCGCGGCTCCCGATGGTGGCCGGCAGGGCGATCTGTGTCGCCCCGCCGGAACCGGTAGCCCCTGCACCATCGACCCGTGCGGCATCGGAATCCACTACCCCGGGTGCATTGGGCGGGACCACCTCGATGAGGAAGTGCTTTTCCGTTTCCCGGTAGCGCAGGCCCTTGTAGTCGAGCACCACCTCGAAGGCATCGAGGAAGTGCATCCCGGAGATCGAGATGCCGATGGCTTCGGTACGGGTTTCCGGATCGACGATTTCCTTGCCGGTGACCCGCAGGAAGATGGGGTTCATAAACTCCACAAACCGGTCGAATGGCGTGGAGGGCAGGAACGAGACCAGTTGGTCCGGAGGGATATAGGTACGGATGACGCGCTGGGGCGGCTGATCCTGCGCCTGCACCGGGACGGCGAGGCCCAGTGTCGCTAGCACCAGCAGGCCTAGCATGATGGATGCAAAGGACCGTTTCATAAGATTCTTCCTGTGAAGCTCAGATCGTGGATAGTTCAGTTTTCGATGGGCGAGAGACGGATCGAACCCAGGGCCTGCCGATAGCGCTCTCCGGTTTGCAGACGCAGTTCGACCTCATCGACGATGCCGCCCTTGTTCAGCCGTACCACCACCCGTCCCTGCTCCGGATCGATCATGGTGATCTGGCCCAGGTAGACGGCATCCCCCACCCCCAGCTTGCGATATTGATCCTGTTCCTGGAAGACGGCCTTTCCGCCCACAATCGAGACCAGCTGGGCCTGCTCGATGTTCACAAGCCCGTCGGTGTTGGGCGGCAGGTCGTCGAAAATCAACGGATAGAAGGGATTCATGGCCGGGTTGCGCGAGGGCAGGGTGCTGCCGGGCACGGGCGGCAGGTTCCCCGGCATCGCCAGCAGGGGCTGGTCCATCCCGCCGGGCTGCTGATCGCCGGCGCTGAGGCCGTTGCTGCCCCCGAAGTAGGCATCAATCGTCAGGTCGAACGACACCATCATCTGCAACCGTTCCTTTCCCGTAGCCTGGTCGGTCTCGAGCAGGTCGATCTGGTTGAGCACGAGGCTGTTCACCCGGTAGAAGTTGCGGTTGTTTTCCAGGCTCCAGATGAAGCGGTAGAGGCTGTTGAAATAGGCCCGCCCCTGGGCATGGTAGACGAACGTATCGAAGTCGTTGGAATGTCGGATTTCCTTGAACGTCACGTCGAAGTTTT
>CAZLRO010000351.1:0-2767 GCA_964561865.1 uncultured Rhodothermaceae bacterium
GATGGAAGTGCTCACCGAGGCCTTGCAGCACCGCCGGGGGGCGCGCATCACCAGCATCAAGAAAACCCTGACGGGTATGCATGCCCCCCTCACACTGCGGTATCCGGCCAGGGGCGATGAAGACTGGGAAACGGGTACCGGATGCTGCCTCCGTATCTTCGGACAGCACCTGCAAGACGCCGAGTTCAACCCATTGCCCGGCGGCTACCAGGTGGAGGTCATCGCCCCGAGCAATACTGGTTTTTATGAGGTTGCCCGTGCCATTGCCCAGCAAGCCAATATCCGGCTTTTGGGGGCCGGCCAGGAGCAGGTCCTGTACTGGTCCACCCGTGGCAGCCGGGGGATGCCCAACCCGCGCCTGTACCAACTCCTCTCCAAGGCGAACCTCTGGGTAAGCTTCGGGCTTGGACAGTACGCCCTGTCGCTGACCCCGCTGCCCGACTTCTCCGGCGAGGGCATCTCCGTCTCGCTGATCCAATCCTGACCGATGGTACTGCTGGCTGCTGTTCTGCGCCGGGTGGGGCTGGCCCTGCTGCTGGCCCTGTGGCTCCCCGGCTGCCACCGGGCACCTGCTGATGCCGCTGCGACGGCGTTCACCGACGACCTCGGACGCACCCTCTCGCTGCAGACCCCGGTGCGCCGCGTCGTCTCGATGGCTCCCAGCCTCACGGAGGTGGTCTTTGCCGCCGGGGCCGGGGACCGGCTGGTGGGGGTGACCACGGTAGACAATTACCCGCCCGCTGTGGACACCCTGCCCCGGTTCGATGCTTTCAACCTGAACTTCGAGGCGGTGGCAGCGCTCAACCCGGACCTGGTGCTGGCAACCGACCAGGTCAACAACCCGCAGCATGCCGAAACTCTGGCCGGGCTGGGCATCCCAACGGTGTTCCTGTCCTTCCGCTCGCTCGAGGACGTGATGCGCGGGATGCGCACCGTTGGCCGATTGCTGGGGACAACCTCCCAGGCTGAAGCTGCCGCCGTAGCGCTGGAACAGTCCCGCCAGGCCCTCCAGGCCCTCACGGACACCGTCTCGACGCGCCCGCTGGTGCTGTTCCTGATTGGAGACGAGACGCTCTACAGCTTCGGCCCGGAGAGCTACATCCATGCCCTCATTGCCCTGGCCGGGGGCCGTAGTGCCACCGCTGCACTGACCACCGAGGCCCCGATCCTGAGTGAGGAGTTCGTCCTGACCACCCGCCCGGACGTGATCGTCGGGGGATGGGGGACGGCTTACGACCCGGCCCGGCTGCTGGCGCTACATCCGGCATGGGCCAATGTTCCTGCCCTCCGGGACGGGCGGGTGTACAGCCTGGACCCGGACCTGGTACTGCGCCCCGGCCCGCGCCTCCTCGAAGCGGCCCGCCAGATGGCCCGGCTCCTCCACCCGGAACTGCCGCCGCCCCCATGAGCCGCCGTGCTCCCTTCCTGCTGGCCGGAGCGGGCGTGCTCGTGCTGGCCTCCGTGCTGGCCGGCGTCACGATGGGCAGCGAACCTGTGCCGTTTGCAGAGGTGGTGCGGGTGTTCGGGTCCCGTCTCGGCCTGAGCGCCCCTGCCAGCGACACTGCCGACCGGATCGTGTGGCTGCTGCGGCTACCCCGCGTCCTGATGGCCCTCACGGTTGGCGGAGGGCTGGCGCTCGTCGGCGTGGCGATGCAGGCACTGGTACGCAACCCCCTGGCCGAACCTTACGTGCTGGGGCTGTCCAGCGGCGCGGCGGCAGGGGCCTCGCTGTTCTATCTGGGCTTCCTGCCCCCTCTGCTCTCCCAGGCCCTCACCCTGCCCCTGGCTGCCTTCCTGGGGAGCCTGCTGGTGATGGTGCTGGTCTACCTCGTCGCCCGCGCCGAGGGCTACGTGTCGGTGACCCGGCTGCTCCTGGCCGGGGTGGCGTTCTCCTCGCTGATGGGGTCCGTCGCCGCGCTGGTGACGCTGGCCTCGCCCGACCCCAACCGGGTGCGGACGGTACTGTTCTGGCTGCTCGGCTCGCTCAACGGCACACGCTGGGAGGGCCTGCCGCTGCCACTGGCCGCCACCCTGGCGGGCCTGCTCGTGCTGATGGGGCTGGGCCGCACCCTCGATGCCCTGCTGCTGGGCGAAGAGCCTGCCGCACACCTGGGCATCCCCGTCGAAGCCACCAAGCGGGTGCTCATCCTGCTCTCGGCGCTTCTCACCGGCCTCCTGGTCGCTACCACAGGGGCCATCGGGTTCGTGGGGCTGATCGTGCCGCACGCGGTGCGAACCGTGGCCGGGGTCATCCATCGGCAGGTGTTGCCCCTGAGCTTGCTGACCGGTGCCCTTTTCCTGCTCTGGGCCGACCTCGTGGCCCGCACCCTGTTGCCCTCCCAGGACCTGCCCGTCGGCATCGTCACCGCCCTCTGCGGCGTGCCGTTCTTCCTGCTGCTGATCCGGCAGAGACGCTACCAGTTCGGGGCCTGAGCATGTCTTACCACCACACGGTAACCGGATAAGCCCGGATGAGCGGATCTGTCGTCAGAAGCAGCATGTTTTCTTCCAGCACCTGTGCAACCAGCAGCCGTTCGAATGGATCCCGGTGTAGATGAGGGAGCCGCCAGATGCGCACCTTTGTCCACCTTGATCGTACTCTCCATTACAGTCATAGCAAGAAGATCGGCTTCAGGTCCGGTTAACGCTGCATCCGGTGCCAGGTACCCGCATGCATGGTTTTTCTCCGAATCATCCCCATCGTTTCGGCCCAAACGCAAGCCAGGCCGGGGGCATGTGCCCCCGGCCTGGCTTCTTGTTTGCACCA
>CAZLRO010000352.1:0-2745 GCA_964561865.1 uncultured Rhodothermaceae bacterium
CTCGGCGGTTCCTGGGAGAATAGCCGGGGAAGAAGATGGCTGTTGGCCGTTAGCTGTTGGCTAATTGGCGCTTGGTACTTGGGACGCTTCGGCTGCGCTTTGGCTGAAGCATGGGTTTCCCAAAGGCCGCAGGCCGTCCCAAAGCGAAGCGTCCCAAAGGCCGACAGGCTGTTCCAACGCCTACGACAGCCAGAAGCTGAAGTACAGGTACGTCAGCAGCACCAGGCCGAGGACGATGCTGGCCCCGGTCTTCTCCGGAAAGCCCCAGCTGGCTTTCTGCTCGGCGTGTTGTGCCGGGGTGAGGGTGCCAAAGGTGAGGCCCTGCAACCGGGCTTCCGGCGGCGGGGTGGTCAGCAGCGAGGCGATCCAGATCACCGCCACGCTGACCAGGAACAGCACCCCGGCGAAGAGATAACCGTTGTACGCCCCGATCATCCCCGGCACGCTGGCCGGGTCGAGGGCACCGCGCTGGGTCATGGTCTGGAGGGTGAGCTTGGTCATGCCAAGCACGAACCCGACCACCAGCCCCCAGAACGCTCCGTGGGCGTTGACCCGCTTGCTGAACAGTCCCAGCAGAAAGACGGCCGCGATGGGCGGGGCCAGAAAGCCCTGGACGTTCTGCAGGTAGTCGTACAGCCCGCTGTTGCCCTCGGAAACCTCTTTCATGATCGGGATCCACAGAATCCCGAACCCGACTACCACCCCGGTGGCGATCCGTCCGACGCGGACGAGGTGGCGCTCCGGCTTGCCCGGGCGCAGCTTCTCGTAGATATCGACGGTGAAGAGGGTGGCGCACGAGTTGAACAGGGAGGCGAGTGAACTCATGAGGGCCGAGAGGAGGCCTGCCACCACAAGACCGCGCAGCCCGACAGGCAGCAGCGCCGTTACCATCGTCGGGAACACCATGTCGCCCAGAGGCGTCGTGCCGTCCGGCCCCATCGGGATCGTGAGTACCTGCCGCTCGTGCAGGGCAAAGCCGATCATGCCGGGGATGAGGAAAAGGAAGACGGGCAGCAGCTTGAGGAAGCCGCCCCAGATGGCCCCGCGCCGGGCGTCGGTGAGTGAACGGGCCGCCAGCGTACGCTGGATGATGTACTGGTCGGTACACCAGTACCAGATGCCGATGATGGGCGAGGCGATCATCACCCCGAGCCAGGGGAACGTCGGGTCATCGTTCGGGCGCCAGAGGGCGAACTGCTCGGCATGGCTCCGGGCCACGGCCACCAATTCCCCCCAGCCCCCCAGCTTCGCCAGGCCGAAGAGGGTGATGAACAGGGAGCCAAGAAGCAGCAAGCCCGTCTGGGCTACCTCGGTGTAGACGACGGCCCGTAGCCCGCCAAAGATGGTGTAGACACCCGTCAGTACCACCGTCAGCAAGGCCCCCACCCAGAAGGCGTTGTCCGGTGAGCCGAACGTGTCGGGCAGGAGCGTCCGGAAGACCAGCGCCCCGGCATAGACGGTCACCGAGACTTTGGTGAAGACGTAGGCCACCAGCGAGACTACCGAGAGCACCCACCGCGTGCGTGCGCTGAAGCGTCGCTCCAGGAACTCCGGCATCGTAAACACGCCGGACTGGTAGTAGAACGGCACGAACACCCAGGCGAGCAGGATCATGATCCAGGTATGCAACTCCCAGTGGGCCTGGGCCATGCCGTTGCTGGCCCCGCTGCCCGCCAGCCCGACGATGTGCTCCGAGCCAATGTTGGAGGCCAGCAGCGAGCAGCCCACCACAAACCAGCTCACCTCCCGTCCGGCCAGGAAATAGTCGGCAGTCGTGTGCTGTCGCCTCGACGACCACCAGACGATCCCCACCAGCAGCAGGAAATACACACCGATGATGATCCAGTCAATCAGGGCCATGGGGGATTGCGGATTGCGGATTGAAGGCTGTTCCAAAGGCTCTACCAAGTGCCTCTCCTGGACAGGAGGATGACCGATCTCATGAGATCAGTCATGGAGTGGTTGATTAACGTCACCCTCCCTCTGTGTCGTTGCGAGGAACGTAGCGACGAAGCAATCTCGACGGCAGGCTTGGCAATATAGTCAATTTGACTATAATCTATGCTGGGTCGAACGCGGCCATCACGACGCTGCTACCCGGCGGAAAGGGCGAGGTCACGTCGTCGGTCTGGCGGCCTCCTCGTGAGGGCACGGGGAATGGTGCTGCCTTCTTCCCAAGCACCAAGCCCCAGCTATCAGCCAGCATGGTGGTAGACCTCCCAGCCGAGGTAGGTGCCCATCGCCTCGTGGAGGGCGGCGGCGACGTGGGCGCGGGTAGCAGCGACGTGGTGCTCGAAGCCGTGCTGGCAGATATACCGCAACAGGTCCTGCATCCGGGGAACCTCGAACACCCCGTAGCCCCCGAACGTCTGCAAGGTGTCGTCGGTGAAGGTGCCTTCGCCCACGTAGGCCCGGATGACTCCCTGCAGGTCGTCGGTGGTGACGCGGCAGTAGCTGAAGGGACCTGGTTCGATACGGCCCACGATGGTGCCGTAGGTGCTGTCCTTGCCGACGGTGCCCGCAATGATTTCCTGGTAGTCCATCTTCGTGTTGCGGCCCTGGAAGCTGAAGAAGTCGCGGGGCAGGTTCGAGCAGTGGAACACGACGCCCTTGTCCGGATGGTCGCCGTAGTTGTTGTTCCAGTCGAGCAGGGCGGCAGGCACACCGGAGGCTTGTTGCAGCGCGTACATGCTCACCACCCCGGCGATGTCAGCCTCACAGGCGCTTGCCAGGAGGTTGTTGCTC
>CAZLRO010000353.1:0-2725 GCA_964561865.1 uncultured Rhodothermaceae bacterium
CTCCTCCATCATGCCGGGCAAGGTGAACCCGGTGCTGTGCGAGGCGATGATGATGGTGTGCGCCCGCGTCATGGGCAACCACACGACGATCACCGTCGGCGGGCAGCATGGCAACTTCGAGCTGAACGTGATGATGCCCGTGATGGCGCACGCGATGCTGGAGAGCATCCACATCCTCACCGGCGCACTCGACGCCTTCCGGACGAAGTGCCTCGACGGGATTGAGGCCAACCGCGAGCGTTGCCGCGAGCTGCTGGAGCTGAACCCGTCCATCGCCACGGCGCTCAACCGCGCTATCGGCTACGACCAGGCCGCCCAGGTCGCCAAGCGCGCGGCGAAAGAGCGCCGCAGCGTCCGCGACGTGGCCCGCGAGACCACCCCGCTCACCGACGCCGAACTCGACCTCATCCTCAACGTCCGCGAAATGACCGAGCCAGGGATCCCAGGCGGGGCGTAAAGTCCGGCTCAACTACCCTGATCCGGCCGGGCGGCTTTCGTGATGACGTACGACGTGTAGCGGGACACCGCGGCGATGCCAGCGCGTTCCTCGTGCTTCTTCAGGGCCTTGAGTTCGTCCTCCAGCTTCTCCACCGCCTCGCTGTAGGCCCACGTGCGGCGCATGCCGACACTCAGTTCAACGCCGCGAAATGTGGTGCGCTGCTCCGGCTCGTCGTAGAGGGCCGAGAGGATCAGCGGTTGCAGTTCAGCCAGTTCTTCCTCCAGCCGCTTGATCTCGGCCTTGAGTGCGAGGAAGCGTTCGAGCGGCTGCTGGTCGTCGAGGGCGCGCAGCATGGCGAAGTCTGGGACAGATGGTGGAAAACCGGCGGGATCAGGGGCGCAGCCGGGCGGACCGTTCCTGCTGGCTGGAAAGCAGCGTCGCCAGCTCGGCGGCGCGGCGGTACTGCGGGTCTTCCGGAAACACCCCGCAGTGTACTTCAAACGGGGTGTAGGCATCGTACACCTTGAAGACGACCGCCTTCTTCTTCGCCGTCCGGATGGGCGGGAGGGTGTGCAGCAGGTAGGCATGGGCCAGCTTGCGCACCTTCCACTCCTCCGGCGAGTGCCGACCGCCCCGCAGGTATAGTACCAGCAGTCGGCGGTTGGTGGCGGCGAGGAGGTAGCGGCGGGTACGCACCCCTTTCGTGAGGCCCCACAGCCCGTAGAGGATCCCTCCAAACAGCAGCAGCACCGCCACCAGGTCGAACACGCGCACCGGGCCAAACGGGTCGAACAGGGACGGCCAGACGGCTTCGAGCAGGTCGCGGAGCATGTCGAACGGGGCCTGGATGCCTTCGGGCAACTGGCTCCAGCCAACGCGCACCAGCACGGCCAGCGCGAGGGCGGTGCCTATCACCAGCCGCCGGACGAGGCGGGACGGCCCGGTGCCCATCGCCCAGTGGCGCACCTGCTCGCCGGGTTCGAGGAACGGCGTCAGCACCGTCCGGGCGTCGGCGGTGACCTTGGCCTCCGGCGGGGTCGTGGGGGCGGCTTCCACCGGCGGTTGCGGGACTGGCACCGGCGGCGGGGCAGCAGGAGACACGGGCGGAGCCGGGAGGGGCGCGGCCACCTGCCCATTCCGGGGCGGCATCTCCGGCGCAGCCAACCGGCATTCCAGCTCCACCAGGCGGGTTTCCAGCGCAGTCCGTGCCTGCTCGGCAGCCTGCAACTGCTGGCGCAGGGCCTCTTCGGTGAGGCCGCGGGATGCGGGCGTCGCACCGGGCCGGGCGGGCAACGCCGCCAGGAGGGCCTGCCCGTCGGCGAAACGCTGGGCCGGGTCTTTCACCAGGCACCGGGCGATAAATGCCACCAGCCACGTCGGCGTCTCCGGGCGCAGGGTGTCTACCGGCGGGGCTGCCTCGTGGCGGATGCGCTGTTCGAGCCGGGTCATCGCCGACAGGTGGCTCCCTCCCACCGGGAACGGCACCTGCCCCGTGAGGCACTCGAATAGCACCACCCCCAGGCTGTAGACGTCGGTCGCGGCGGTCTCCGTGCCGTCGATCTGCTCCGGACTCATGTACTCCGGCGTGCCCATGCCCGACATCGAGCGGGTGGTGTCGGTGGCAAAGGCCAGTCCGAAATCCGTCAGCACGAAGCGGCCGTCCTCGCTGCGGCGCAGGATGTTGCCCGGCTTGAGGTCGCGGTGGATGATGCCGTGTGCGTGGACCCAGGCCAGGGCGTCGGCCATCTCGCAAGCCAGCCGTTCGACCTCGGCGATGGGCAGCGGCCCCTGCCGCAGCAGCGCCGAGAGGTCGCTCCCGTCGATGAACTCCATGTCGATGTACGGGAACCCCTGCTCGACATGGGCATCGTAGAGGCGGACGACATGCGGGTGCAACTGGTGCTTGCATAGCCGCATCAGTGCCTGGGCCTCGCGCTCGAACCGCCGCAGGGCCACCTCGTCCAGCACGATCTGGTTGATGCGCTTGATTGCCCGCAGGTCGTCGAGCGTCCGGTGCCGGGCCTTGAGCACCTGCCCGAACCCGCCCCCGCCAAGCTGGCCCAGAATCTCGTACTTGCCAAAAACCGGATGGGGTTGCGTGACCATGCGGGGTTCCTGCGGGTTCGGCGAGGGATGTCCAGCGACCTGGAACCGGGCATCTACGCCGGGGCAACAGCCGCCGTTCCCTTACGCACAACCCGGACGGCAGTTGCGGGACACATCAGCACCCCGCACCGGTTCCAGCCACCCCATGACGGCAGCGCGGTGGCCGACGGCACAACCCCT
>CAZLRO010000354.1:0-2721 GCA_964561865.1 uncultured Rhodothermaceae bacterium
CGGGACGGTCGTTCGGCGTCCGAACACCTGCCTAGGGTCGAGCGAGCGCGTCCGGTGGAAGGGCACGCCCGCAGCTTCGACCTCTTCGAGCAGACCGGGGTCGTAGGCGAAATAGCCTCCCGGCTCCACCGTGAGCACTTCGGGCTGCCAGCCATAGTGCCCCAGGTAGCGGACGAACTTGGCCGTACGCTGCACCCCGCTCAGTCCCATCGGCGGGAAGTAGTAGGCCACGACGAGCACGCGGCGGCGGTACGTCCTGTCCGCCATCAGCGCCAGGTCGTCGCCGCTTCGAGCGGCTTCTTGTCGATCAGGGGCACCTGCGCTCCTTCTGCCGGATAGCCCACCACCAGTAGCAGATACGGGCGTTCATGGACGGGGCGTTCGAGCAAGGTGTTCAGAAACCCCATCGGGCTGGGGGTATGCGTCAGCGAGGCCAGCCCGGCATGGTGCAGCGCAGTGATGAGCATCCCGGTGGCAATGCCCACCGACTCCGAGACGTAATAGTGCTTGACCTTCCGGCCATCCGGCAGCAGCCCATAGCTCTGGGCGAAGATGGCAATCAGGCACGGGGCAACCTCCAGGAAAGGCTTGTGCTCGTCCGTGCCCAGGGCCGCCAGCGCATCAAGCCACTCCTGGGGTGCACGCCCCTGGTAGAAGGCTCGTTCCTCCTCTTCGGCGGCTTCCCGTATCTGTTTCTTCAGCGCCGGGTCGGTCACCACCACGAAATGCCAGGGCTGGAGGTTGGCCCCGCTGGGGGCGGTCATGGCCGTTCGCAGGCAATCCTCGATCAGGTGGCGTGGGACTGGGCGGTCCGAGAATTCGCGCACGGTACGCCGCCGCTGCATCTCGGCCCGGAAGTCCGCTGCCCGCGCACACATCTCCTCCTCCGGATAGGCCACATAGGAAGAGAGCGGCTGGTAAACCGGCGGGGTCATTGGACAAGCACCTGTAGTTTGTTGGACACAGCCGTCAGCCGAACGCATCCATCGGGTTTAAGCAAGACCAGGTCTTCAATGCGGACTCCGAAGCGTCCGGGCAGGTAGACCCCTGGCTCAATGGTGATGACAGCGTTTTCCGGTAGAATATCCTCGCTGCGCCAGGACACGGAGGGCCACTCGTGGATTTGCAGTCCTATACCGTGCCCGAGGCTGTGCGGGAACGCCTCGCCGTAGCCAGCCCTAGCAATCACCTCCCTTGCCACGGCATCGAGGGCCTTGGTGGTCATACCGGCACGAGCAGCACCAATGGCCTGCTCCTGGGCCATCTGCACCACCTGGTAGACGTCCAGGACCTCCGGTGTCGGCTCTCCCAGCACCGCCATCCGGGTCATGTCCGAGGCATAACCGTCGAGGAAGCAGCCGAAGTCCAGGAGCACTACGTCTCCGGGGCAGAGCACGCGGTCGGTCGGTCGGGCATGGGGCAAGGCGCTGTTCGGCCCCGAGGCCACGATCAGGTCGAAGGACATCCGCTCAGCCCCCCGCCGCAGGTGCCCGTAGACGATCTCGGCGGCCACCGCGCGCTCCGTCAGGCCCGGACGCAACCCGGCGAGCACTTCCGCCAGCACCGCTTCGGACAGGCGCTGGGCCGCCTGGATGCGGGCGACCTCGTCCGGGGTCTTGCACGCCACCGCCACGTCCAGCATCCGTTCGACGGGCGCGACCTGGAGCGTGGGGAAGAGTTGCCGGAGCTTGTTCAGTTCTGCCAGCGTGAGGTATTCGGCCTGTACCTGCACGGTTTCATCCCCGTCGAGCAACCCCGCTGCGGCCACGTATTCCCACAGCCCATTCCGGGCCACATGCACCGTCGCCCCCACCACCTCCTGCCCGGCCTGCGTCTCGTAGCGCCCGTCCGTCACGAAATGGTTGCCCGCCGGGTGCAGCACCAGCAGCCCGTTCGACCCGGTGAAACCGCACTGCCAGCGGATATCTGGCAGGAAGGTCACTATTTTTTTGACGTGCAATAACGGATCCAAAGACAGCCTCAATACGGGCCAGTCCCCCGGGTGCTGTAGTTGGGGGCTTCCTTGGTGATGAAGACGTCATGGGGGTGGCTCTCGCGGATGCCCGCGCTGGTGACCCGGACGAACTGCGCCCGTTCGTAGAGCGCCTCCAGGTCGGCACAGCCACAGTAGCCCATCGCCGCGCGCAACCCGCCGATCATCTGGTAGACGACCTCGCCGAGGGTGCCGCTGTAGGGCACCCGGCCTTCGATCCCTTCCGGTACCAGCTTCTTGAGGTCATCCTCGGCATCCTGGAAGTAGCGGTCCTTGCTCCCCTGCTGCATCGCCCCCAGCGACCCCATGCCCCGGTAGCTCTTGAACTTGCGGCCTTCGTAGAGGATGGTCTCGCCAGGGCTTTCCTCCACGCGGGCAAACAGCCCCCCGATCATCACGCTGCTGGCCCCGGCGGCCAGCGCCTTCGGGATGTCGCCCGTGTGCTTGACCCCGCCGTCGGCAATGATGGGGATACCGCGCGGGCGGGCCACCGCCGCACATTCCATCACCGCCGTCAACTGGGGCATCCCGACCCCGGCCACCACCCGGGTGGTGCAGATCGACCCCGGCCCGATGCCCACCTTCACCGCATCGGCCCCCGCCGCCACCAGATCCAGCGTCCCCTCTGCCGTAGCGACGTTGCCCGCGATGACCTCCAGGCCGGAAAACGTGGACTTGACCCGCTCCACCGTCTGCAGCACCCCTTCCGAATGCCCGTGTGCGGTATC
>CAZLRO010000355.1:0-2720 GCA_964561865.1 uncultured Rhodothermaceae bacterium
GATCAGCGAGGCCGACCGAGCGCGACACCAGTTCACCGTTGGGCGCTCGCTCTTGAGGTTGCGGATATTCTTGAGGTGTTCCTCGTTGATCGTGCGCACCATTGCCGCCATGTCGCGGGCGATCTGCTTGGTGGGCTTGTCCTCCTTCTCCCAGGCCTGCGGCACATGGCAATGCACGCAGGTGACGCCCAGCGAGCGGCTGTAGCCCATCTCCATCACGCGGAGGAGCCGGCCGGCGGGCATCCCCTTCATCATCTGAATGTTCTGGAAAACGGCCTCGGCGGGTTCCTGCTCCCGCCCTGCGATCTGCCGGCGCAGTTGTTCGAGGGCCGCAGCCTGGTCGAACGTCGTGTCGGCGACGGCGACGGGCTGTTTTGGAGTCGGGGGGGCACGCCCTGCCCTGTCAGCGCCGACAGGCCAAGCACAAGCCCCACCAGCAAGCGTACACGTAGCATCGGCTTAGAGGGTAGATGGAAGAATCTGTTCTGCTGGTTGGTAATTCCAACGTACACTATCTGGTTTCCTCTTTTCAGGGTGTAACGGTACGTATCCCGATTTGCCATGGAAGTATGACCGTTTGGCGAGGTGAACAATAAGGGGATCAGAATATTATGTGTAAAATATGTTTCGCCACAGGGCATGGAACCTTTCCTGAACGTGGGACTGAAACGTGATATCCCGTCCCCAGGACGGGAGAACCGAGGTTAAACGATGAGTCTGCAAGAGATCGAAATCGCCATTGAGAAGCTGCCGCCTGATAAGGTGCAGGAATTGTCTGCCTGGCTTCAGCGCCATCTGACAGAAGTTAGAGGTGGCGAAGGTGGACAGGATCGCGAATCCCTGAAGCAGCTTCGCCACCAGCTGGCCGCAAAGGTAAGAAAGCATTGGCAAGGCGGGGACGGCTTGGAGTACCAGCAACGTATCCGCGCCGAATGGGACGACCGGTAAAGCCGAATGGCACTGTTTGATTCGGTCATACTGATTGACTATCTGAACAATGTACCGCAAGCAGTAGCGGTCGTTGATGAGGCTATAGACCCTGTTATCTCGGTAGTCACGCTGGCCGAGGTTATGGCCGGAGTAGAGGAGGAGAGTTATCACGATGCGCTCACCTTTCTCAAGACCTTCCCCATTCTTCCTGTCGATGAGGCCATTGCGGAAGAAGCGGCAAAGCTTCGCCGCACCTACCGTTGGAAGCTACCGGATGCATTTCAGGCCGCGATTGCGATTTCTCACGGTACGAAACTGGTAACACGCAACACGAGAGACTTCAAAGCTGAACATCATCTCTTTGTGATGCTGCCTTACACGCTGTAAGGACCCCGGGACACAAAACCCTGTGACAATACAGCGGGGATCAACATCATTGAGCTTGAGAGCTGCAATGTTACCAACCACCCCACCGCATCGGTAAGCCCTCACCCGTTCTGTATCGTCTTCAACGGCATCCTATCCTTTCGGATCGAGGATGTCGTCGATGCGGGCGCGGAGGTCTTGCAGGTGCAGGCGCGTGAGGCGGTCGGTGGTGCGCGGCAGGGCTGCGCCGATCTCAGTCCGGAGTGTCTCCAGCTCGCCCCGCACATAGGCGCGGATGTCGGACTGGCTCACGTCGATGGGGGTGAAACCGGCGAAGGCCCGGAACGCCACCGGCGGCGGGGTCACTTCCTGCGTCATCAGGAACTCCAGCCGTTCCACATAGCCGCGCTGGAGGGTACGCCGAAACACGTCGATGGCGGCCCCGCGCGGCAGTTCACGCCAGAGGCCGCGCCGCAGTTCGGTGAGCATCTCGCTGGCGGTGTAGGTGTCGTTGCCCAGCATCGCCTCAGCCTCCATGAGCCGGGCGAGGCGCTGCGGGTCGAGCAGCAGGTTGACGACGCCGGTCTGGAGCTGTCGCACCCGTTCGAGCGCCCCGGCGTGCTCGATGCGGCGCAACACCTCCTCGTCGAGCAGCCACGTGGGGGTGGTGAACGCCTGCTGCTGGAGGAACGCCATCGCCGCCCGCTGCTTCGGCTCCGGCACGGGTTCGTAGACGAGGCCCGCCTGGTCGTAGGTCTTGTACGTCTCGTAGACCCCGCCGATGTTGCGCGCCACATGGCCCATGTAGCGGTTCCACTGGGCTACGACCTCGCCATAGAGTTCGTTCAGGTCGTCGTAGCCCTTGCCGTCCTCCGAGGTCCAGGTGCGGAGCTGCGGGATGATGCGCTGCAGGTTCGCCAGCCCGTATTCGCTGGCACGGACGGCGTCGTCGCCAAGGTCCTCGTTCTGGCTACGGGGGTCGATGCGCTGGCCTGTCTGCCGTCCGTAGAAGTACATCGGGTTGCCGGCGCGTTCCTTCACCCAGGCGTTGAGCGTAGCGCGCTCGTCGTCGGGCGTGCGGGCGTCCGGGAGCGGACGGTAGCCCCAACGGATGGCCCAGTCGTCGTAGGGGCCGACGGCGGGCGTGAGCGAGGCACCGTCGCCGGGCTGGGCGATGTAGTTGAACCGGGCATAGTCCATGATCGATGGGGCTGTACCCATCCGAGCAGTGAACGTGCGCGACCGCAGCGAATCGACCGGGTAGGCGTAGCTCGCCCCCCAGTTGTGCGGCAGGCCCAGCGTATGCCCCACCTCATGCGCCGACACGAACCGGATCAGTTCGCCCATCACCTCGTCGCGGAAGCGCACACGCTGCGCCTCCGGATTGACGGCCGCCGTCTGCACAAAGAACCAGTTGCGCAGCA
>CAZLRO010000356.1:0-2718 GCA_964561865.1 uncultured Rhodothermaceae bacterium
CGGGCAGACGTGGGCGAAAACCAACGAGCACCGTAACCTGCGGCAGCGGGCCTGGTACTACACCCGCCTCTACGCCGACCCGCACAACGCCGACCAGGTCTATGTACTGAATGTGGAATTCTGGCGCTCGAAAGACGGTGGGCGCACGTTCGAGTCCATCGACACCCCGCACGGCGACCACCATGACCTGTGGATTTCGCCGGACAACGCCCGCCACATGGTCATTGCCGACGACGGCGGGGCACAGGTGACGCTCGATGGCGGCACGAACTGGTCTACTTACCACAACCAGCCTACCGCCCAGTTTTACCGCGTCACCACCGACGACGTGTTTCCCTACCGCATCTATGGGGCGCAGCAGGACAACTCCACCGTCCGCATCCCCCACCGGACGACCGGCTTCGCCATTGGCGAGCGCGACTGGCAGGAGACCGCTGGTGGCGAGAGCGGCTGGATCGCCCCCGACCCGAAGAACCCGGACGTCGTCTACGGTGGCTCCTATGGCGGCTACCTCACCCGCCTCGACCACCGCACCGGCATCGAACGCGCCATCAACGTCTGGCCCGATAACCCGATGGGGCACGGGGCTGCCGACCTGCGCTACCGCTTCCAGTGGAACTTCCCCCTCCTGTTCTCCCGCCACGACCCGCACACGCTCTACGCCGCCGGGAACGTGCTGTTCAAGACCACCAACGAGGGGCAGTCGTGGATGGCCCTCAGCCCGGACCTGACGCGGAACGACACGACGCGGATGCGACCCAGCGGTGGGCCGATCACCAAGGACAACACCAGCGTCGAGTACTACGGGACGGTCTTCGCCCTGGCCGAAGGTGCCGAGCCGGGGGTGATCTGGACCGGCTCCGACGACGGCCTCATCCACCTCACCCGCGACGGCGGGCAGACCTGGCAGAACGTGACACCACCGGCTACGCTGCTGCCGGAATGGGCGCAGATCAACGAAATCGTGGCGCACCCGTTCGAGCCGGGTGGGGCTTACGTGGCTGCTACCCGCTACAAGTCCGACGACTTCCGCCCCTACCTCTTCCGGACGACCGACTACGGGCAGACGTGGACGAAGGTCACCGACGGCATCGACCCGCAGCATTTCACCCGGACGATACAGCCCGACCCGGTGCGACGTGGGCTGCTCTTCGCAGGTACCGAGAGCGGCCTCTATATCTCGTTCGATGACGGCGCGTCCTGGCAGCCATTCCAGCAGAACCTGCCCATAGTACCCATCACCGATCTCGCGTGGAAGGACAGCGACCTGATCGTCGCCACGCAGGGCCGATCATTCTGGGTGCTGGACGACCTGACGCCGCTGCACCAGTTGACGCCTGCCCTTGCTGCCCGGCCGATGCACCTCTACGCTCCGCGTCCGGCCTACCGGCTGCCCGGCGGGTCGGCGGCGGCCCCGGGCATGGGCCAGAACCCGCCCAACGGCGTGGTGCTGCATTATTACCTGAAGGAGCAGCCCGACAGCAACGCCGTCACGCTCCGCCTGCTCGAAGCCGATGGCACCCTCATCCGCACGTTCAAGCCAAAGGACAAGGACAACCGCCTGCCGGTGCGGCGCGGGCTGAACCGGTTCGTCTGGAACCTGCGCTATCCCGACGCCGAACGGTTCGACGGCCTCGTGCTCTGGGGCGGCGGCACACAAGGCCCGAAAGCCGTGCCCGGCTCCTACCAGGCCCGCCTCATCGTCGGCACCGACTCGATGACCGTCCCGGTCGTGCTGCACCCGGACCCGCGCGCCACCACCTCCATGGCCGACCTACAGGCCCAGTTCGACTTCCTGATCGGGATTCGCGACAAACTCAGCGAGACGCACCGCGCCATCCGCCAGATCCGCGACGTGCGCCAGCAGGTGAACGCCCTCACCGGGCGGCTCGGAGACCAGACCGGAGCCGACACCATCCGCACCGCTGCCACCGCCTTGCTGGAACAGCTGAAAGCCGTAGAAGAAGCCCTGTACCAGACAAAGAACCAGAGTAGCCAGGACCCGCTCAACTACCCCATCCGGCTCAACAACCGCCTCAGTGCCCTCGTGGGCGACACCGCCATGGGCGACTTCCGCCCCACCGACCAGGCCGTGCAGGTCCGCGACGAGGTCACCCGCCTGATCGACGCCGAGCAGGTCCGGCTGCGGGCGCTCCTGGAGACCGACCTGACCGCCTTCAACCAGCTCGTCCAGGTTCATGCCATTCCTGCGGTGATCGTCAAGCCGGAATGAGCAGGCCGCAGGAATGATGGGTTGCAGAAGGAATAAAGGACGGCAACAACCTGTCCCGGTGGATTCCGTGAAAAAAAGGGGGACAGGCATAACCCTAAACGCCGACAAATATTTTTCTTATCTTGCTCCAGGTACCTGTAGGGCACGGTGGTGCCGGTAGCAAGCGGTGGGGATCAATCGTCCACCCCTTCCCGTACGTTCTGGTAGCGATTTATCCTCGTAAGAGACTTCCCAGGCCCTGTTGCGATGGTCATTGCCCTTCGGGAAATCCGTTTCCTGTATTTGTTTGAACAAGGCCTCCCGGTTTTTTAACGCACCCGTGCAGACGACTATGAAACAGGCAGGTATTGGCTGGATGCTGGTGTTGATCCTCTGCAGCACCCCGGTGGCCCGGGGACAGGCCGGTGCACCCCCCAACATCGTCATTCTGCTCGCCGACGACCTGGGCTGGAACGACGTTGGCTACCACAACCCGGAGATCCTGA
>CAZLRO010000357.1:0-2649 GCA_964561865.1 uncultured Rhodothermaceae bacterium
GCGGTACTGATCGACGATATGTGCGGGTGTTCGCGGCGCACGGGTCCTGATTCGAAACATTGGGGGAGGTGCCGAACCCCGGCACCCGGCAGGCATTGCACAGCCCGGTGCCAGGGTTCGACGGGCATCTTCTCAAGGCAGGGGAGTGATAGCGACGACCTCCAGCGGCATCTCGAAGTCCAGGTCGGTCTCGCTGCTGACGGTGGTGCCGTCCTTGCGCTGCTCGTCGTAATGGCCGAGCTGGATGTGGACAGTGCCCGTGCCGAGGGCATCTCCAGCCACCGCCACCGTAAAGGCGAGGCCAACAGGGAAGTTGTTGCTATCCCGGTCGGTGGGGGTGAAGGTGACCTTGCCTGCCAACGCGCCAGACGCCGTGTAGAAGAACTGGTGCTCGTCGGCCTCGTCCTCGACCTCGGCAGTCACAGCCTCGGTGCCGTTAAACAGTTGCACCGTGCCGCTGTAGGTAGCCCCGGCCACGAGGCGGAGCGTCCCCACCGTCAGGCCCGTCCCGCCCCCGATCCCGCTGGGGCTGCTGGCCTCGGCGGTGGCAGTGCCCACCGGGCCATCCGTCCGGGTCAGCGTCAGCAGCACGCGGGTGATGAGTTCTTCCTCGCCGGGGCCTTCGCCCTCCGGTTCTTCGGAATCACAGCCCGTTGCCAGCGGGAGGAGCAGGAACAAGGTGGCGGCCAACAGCCAATGGAACAATGGTTTCATGGTCTTCTCAGGATAGAAAGTCAGGGTTGGAAACGTCCGAACGGGAGGCGCAGCCGCACGACGACGTTGCGCCCCTGTTCGTCGATGAAATAGCGGAAGCGGCTCAGGTAGTCGCGGTAGGCGGCATTGAACAGGTTCTGCACCCCAATGCTCAGGTGGACGGGTACGCCCCCCAGGTCCAGTTCGCCCAGGGCCGTCAGGCTGGTGGTGGTGTAGCCATCCGGGGGCGGGGCATAGTCCACGCCGGGCGGGATCCGGCCCTGCCGCGCCACAAACGTGGTCTCCACCTCGATCCGGGAGGTCACGAGTGCCCCCCATGACGGCAGGCGGACGTGCCCGTGCAGGCGGAGGCGGTTCGAGGGCATCCCGTAGAGGGGCAGGCCCGCTTCGAGGTTGTTCGCCCGCAGCCAGGCGAAGGAGGTGCCGAGTTCCACCGCCCCGGAGAGGTGGTAGAACAGGTCGCCGTCCACCCCCATCAGCCGGGCATCGGCCTGGGTGTAGAAGAACGCCGGGAAGACCCCCCGGATGGTGACGGTCGGTTCGGGGTCAGGAAAGAGGAAGACGTAGTCCTGGAAGTAGTTGTGGTACACACTCACTTCCAGTTCTACCCGTTCTCCTGCGTGCCGCAGCGTGGCGTTGGTGTCGAAGCTGCGTTCGCCCTGCAAGCTGGGGTCCCCCGTCTCTACCTGGGCGGTGCCGTGGTGGACCCCGAAGCTGTACAGCTCGTTGACACTTGGGGGCCGCCAGGCCGTCCCGGCATTGAAGGCGACCGACCAGGCAGGCCCCCACCGGAAGATCACCCCTACCACCCCGGAGAGGCTGTGGTAGCGGTGGATGGTGCGGACGAACTGCCGTGCCGTGCGGTCGAACGGCCAGGCCCGCATCCACCGGTAGTCGTAGCGCAGACCCGTCTCCAGCGTCCAGCGCGTCCCTACCCACGTCTCACGCACGAACAGCCCGCCGGTGAGGGCACGGAAGTTCGGGATGAGGAAGCCCGACGCCCCGTTGAGGTTGCCCTGGTTCATCCCGGTGAGGCCCACCACCCCAAACCGCCGTTCGGAGGGCCGCCGCCGGTAGCGCAGGTCGAGCGTGTGCGTGCGGAGCGTCAGCTCAAAGGCCGGACGGCTGGCCTCGGCCCCCAGGCGGTGGGCATCGAATTCCTGCCGGTGGTTGTGCTGATACCCGTACTGCACCTGCCACAGCCCGCCACTGGCCTGCTGCCAGTGTCCCCGCACGGTGGCGAGGTCATGGACGATCTGCTGCTTCGGCGGGCGGATGTCGTAGGTGAAGTCGTAGGGAAACAGGGGGCGGGCCAGGGCGATGGCGCGTTGCAGGTCGGCGAGGTTGTTGATGTGGGCGCCCTGGTAGATGCCCAGCTCGGTCGAGAAGCGGCTGTAGTAGGCATCCAGCCCCACACGGGCACGGTGGTAGCCGAGGGCCGCATTGCCGTGCTGTTCGGCGAACCCGGTGTTGCCCATCACGTAGCCGGGGGCACGGGCATCTCCGGCCTTTCGGAAGCTGCCTTGCAGCCGCCAGCCCAGTCCCGGCAGGCGGCCTGTCCCTCCTTCCAGCAACACCGAACCCGCCCCCTGCCGGTTGTTGGAGAACCCGTTGAGCACCACCTGTCCGCCCACCCCGGCGGCGGTGGGCAGGTCTCGTGGCTCTACCCGGATCACCCCGCCGATGGCCCCGACGCCATATTCCACCCCGGCAGCTCCTTTGACCACCTCGATCCGGGCCGGGGCAAAGGGGTCGATCTCGGGGGCATGCTCTCCCCCCCACTGCTGCCCTTCCTGCGGCACCCCTGCGTTGAGGACCAGCACCCGGTCGCTGTGCAGGCCACGCACCACCGGCTTGGCGATGGACGGCCCGGTGGTGAGGGTGGTCACGCCGGGCAGATGGTCCAGCATCTCACCGAGCGTCTCACCGCGCAGG
>CAZLRO010000358.1:0-2646 GCA_964561865.1 uncultured Rhodothermaceae bacterium
AACCACGCTCAACATCCCGGACACTACCGGCTACTGCGTCCCCGACGAGTACGGAGCGCTGTTTCGCACCATCCGCCAGCGGTGCCACCTCCCGGACGACATCATCCTCTCCGCCCACTGCCACGACGACCTGGGGCTGGCCGTTGCCAACTCGCTGGCCGCCGTGCAGGCCGGGGCGCGCCAGATCGAATGCACCATCAACGGTATCGGCGAACGGGCCGGCAATGCCGCCCTCGAAGCCTGCGTCATGGCCCTGCGGGTGCGAACAGACCGGTTCCAGGTGGCAACGGAGATCAACTCCCCGCTGCTGATGGAAGCCAGCCGGATGGTTTCGGTCGCCACCAGCTTCCCGGTCCCACCCAACAAGGCCATCGTAGGGAAGAACGCCTTCAGCCATGAAGCGGGCATCCACCAGGACGGGGTGCTCAAACGCCGGGAGACCTACGAGATCATGCGGGCCGAAGACGTTGGGCAGGACGCCGACGGCATCCGGCTGGGACGGCATTCCGGGCGACATGGACTCTTCGCCCGGCTGCACCGGCTGGGCATCCCCGTCCCCGACGCCGAGCAGGAAGCCCTCTATGCCCGTTTCGTCGAGCTGGCCGACCGCAAGAAGGAAATCTTTGACGAAGACTTGGTTCACCTGATGCAAGAACAGCCCAAACCCATGACCCAATTCTACCGCCTCGAACAGATGGAAGTCACCCTGCGCACAGGGCAAGCTGCCCAGGCGCATGTGCGGGTACATTGCCTGAAAGATCACACCGTCCGCGAGGCCTCGGCCACCGGCGAAGGCCCCGTGGAAGCTGTCTACCGCGCCATCGACAAGGCTGTCGGCGAGGCGCACGACCTGATGAACTACACGATCCGTTCGGTCACCGAAGGCGCTGATGCCATCGGCGAGGTGTCGGTGCTGGTGGGCTTCAGCGGGGCCTGCTTTGCCGGGAAAGCCAGCGACACGGATGTGATTGTGGCGTCTTCCAACGCCTACCTCCACGCGCTGAACCACCTCGCCGCATGGCGGGCCGACCAGGAATCTGTGCAGTTCGTCCGTAACGGGATCATCCACGCATTCCACGGTGGCTATGCGTGACGGAGTTGTACGGCCTGACGACCTTTGGGACGCTCTTCGGTCTTTGGCGTGGCAGGATCGCCACCCATCGCCTTCCAACTCCCTCGTTCCTCCGTGTCCTTGCGAGGAGCATGGTCGATCAGGGTCAATCTCATGAGATCGACCATGATGAGATCGACTACGACGCGGCAATCTCGACAGTGAAGCTGGCAATATAGTCAAATTGACTATATTATAGTCAATTTGACTATAATTTCTTGCTCCGTCGAACAGCCGACACCACATTGTCGGACTTCGGATCAACATCACCTGATCGCCTCATCGGGATGACGCAGAGCGATGCATCTCACGCATCAGGCCCTCAATAGCTCACAGCCAACAACCATCTTCGCAGGCCCCAGGTACCCAACAACCATCTTCCAAACGCGATTGTCCCATGACCCTCACCGAACAGATCATTGCCCGCCATGCCGGTCGTCCACGGGTGTTGCCAGGGGAGAACCTCTGGATTGACGTGGACATCCTGATGACCCACGATGTCTGTGGCCCTCCGACCATCGACATCTTTCGTCGGGAGTTTGGGGCAGCGGCAAAGGTGTGGAACCCGGACAGGCTCGTGGTCATGCCCGACCACTACATCTTCACCGCCGACCCGCACGCCAACCGGAACGTAGAGCTGTTGCGGGCCTTTGCTGCCGAGCAAGGGCTGCCCTATTTCTACGACGTCGGGACGGAGCGGTACAAGGGGGTCTGCCATATCGGACTGGCCGAGGAGGGCTTCAACCTGCCCGGCTCGGTGCTCATCGGGACCGACAGCCACACCTGCACCTCCGGGGCGTTTGGGCTGTTCTCTACCGGGGTCGGCAATACCGATGCCGCGCTCATTATGGGCACAGGCAAGCTCTGGGTGAAGGTGCCGGAGACCCTGCGGTTCGTCTTCGAAGGAACACTGCCCCCGTACCTGATGGCGAAAGACCTGATCCTGGCCGTCATCGGCGACATCGGGTGCGATGGTGCAACCTACCGGGCGATGGAATTCGACGGCGAGGCGGTGTTCGACCTGTCGATGGAGGAACGGATGACGCTGACCAACATGGCAATTGAGGCTGGGGGGAAGAATGGAATCATCGCCCCGGACGAGACGACCTTCGCCTATGTCCGTGCCCGCACCGACCGGGCCTTCGAGCCGGCCTACCCCCAGGCCGGAGCACGCTACCGAGCCGAGTACGTGTACGACGTTCGGCAAATGGAGCCAGTGGTGGCGAAACCGCATCGTCCGGACAACCGCGCTGCCGTGAGTGAAGTGGCCGGGACGCGGCTCGACCGGGCCTACATCGGCAGTTGCACGGGGGGCAAGCTCGAAGACTTCGTCGCGGCGGCGCGGCTGCTCAAGGGAGAGACCGTCCGTATCGCCACCTTCATCGTACCGGCCACGACCGAGGTGGGGCGGCAGCTCCACACGACCCGGATCGAGGGCACGTCGCTGTACGACATCTTCGTGCAGGCCGGGTGCCAGATCGGGCCGTCGAGCTGCGCCGCCTGCCTCGGCGGCCCCATCGATACGTTCGGGCGGA
>CAZLRO010000359.1:0-2601 GCA_964561865.1 uncultured Rhodothermaceae bacterium
GCGGCTGCCATTGATCACCCCCTGCTCGACCAGCGGGATGATCCCGTCCGAGAACATCTCGGTGTGGATGCCGAGGTCCTTGTGGTGGACGAGGGCCGCCAGCACCGCATCCGGGATCGACCCGATGCCCATCTGAAGGGTTGCCCCGTGTTCGACGAGTCCCGCCACATGGCCTCCGATGGCTTGTTCCACATCGGACAGCACGGCAGGCGGATGTTCGGGCAAGGAGTCTTCCACCTCCACTCCGTAGGCGATCCGGCTTTCATGGATGATGCCGTCGCCGTGCGTGCGCGGCATCTGCGGGTTGACCTGTGCGATGACCCGGCGGGCCGTCTGTACCGCCGCCAGCGAGGCATCGATGGAAACGCCGAGCGAGCAGTAGCCGTGCCGATCCGGGGGCGACACCTGTACCATGGCGACATCGAGGGGCAGGATCTTCTTCCGAAACAACCCCGGCACCTCACTCAGAAAGACCGGCACGTAGTCTGCCTCGCCGCTCGCGACAGCAGCCCGCATGTTGGCACCGACGAAGAGGCAGTTGGCGTGGAAGCTGTCCCGGTATTCGGGCCGCACATAGTCCGCCACGCCCTCGGTGTGCAGGTGGACGACCTCGACCTCGCGGAGCTGAGATGCCCGTTCCGTCATGGCCTGCACCAGGACCTGCGGTGCTGCAGCAGCGGTATGGACAAAGACACGGTTGCCAGAGGCAATCACGGAGACGGCTTCGGCGGCGCTGACACGTTTCATGGCGAGCGGGAAACGATGGGAGAACAGGATGCACGAAAGCTATCTCTTCTTACGGACGTACACTTGAAGCACCGGCGAAGTTTTGTCGGGAATCCCGTTAATGTGCCCTGCACCCCGATTGAGGGTACTTGCCTTCTGAATAAAATATAGTCAATTTGACTATATTATCGTCAAATTGACTATAATCAACCCTCTCTTTGGAACATGAGTCTCGGCCTCGTATCGTTCTCGCCGGTTACTCGATCCTAACGCGGTGATGCAACCACCCACCCTGCCTGTGGGGGCAGGAAGGCATCGCATCTACAACTTGCGGCCCGTACTACTAGACGTTTTGTCCGCGGGCGCGCATCACCCACTCGATGGCCCGCTGGTGGAGTTCCCGTCCCGACCGGATGTCGAGCTTGTCCTTGATCCGCTCGATGTGAGATTCGACGGTCTTGACGCTGAGCATGAGCGTATCGGCAACTTCCTGGTTCGACAGGCCTTCGCCGATCAACTGGAAAACCTGGATTTCCCGGTTGCTGAGACGGTCCAGCGGCGAAGTCAGGACATCGCCTGCGGGGTTTGCGATCACCTGGAGCATTTTTTCCGACACTTTTTCGCTGACGAACAGTTTTCCGGTCAACACGGTGCGGATGGCCTGGATGATCTTGCGCGGAGCTTCCTGTTTCATCACGTAGCCCATCGCCCCGGCGCGCAGCACCCGTTCGGCATAGTACATCTCGTCGTACATCGACAGGACCAGCACCGGCATTTTCGGCCATCGGAGCCTCAGGTCCTGGATGAGGTCGAGGCCGCTGGAGTTTTCGAGGGAGAGGTCGACCAGTACCACATCGGGCCGGACCCGTTCAATCCGGGTGAGGGCCTCGGTGCCATTCTCGGCCTCGCCACAGATGGTCATATCCGGTTCTTTCTCGATCAGGCGGCCCACCCCTTCGCGCACGATGGGGTGGTCTTCCACCAGAAACACGTTGGTTGTCATGGGGACCCTCCGGTTGGTTCTGAGGATGCGAGGCGGAGCGTACACAGGACCAGGGTACCGCCTTCCGGAGGTTGCCGGAGGTCGAGGGTAGCATTGATCATGCGTGCCCGGAATTCCATGATACGAAGTCCCATGCCGCCGGAAGGTTTCCCGGAGGCCCGATTGATACCGATCCCGTTATCCTTGATGGTGAGGTCCAGGCGTCCCTCGCGGGCGTAGAGGCCCATATCAATCCGGGTGGCCTTGCTGTGCTTGAGGGTATTGTTAATGGCTTCCTGTGCAATCCGATAAACCTGCATCGCCACTTCGGGATGGGTAGCGGGGATGGGCGGCGGACAGGTGAAGGTGCAGGGGATGGAGAAGACCTGTTCAATGCGCTGGGCCATTTGTCCGAGGGCCGAAACCAGCCCCTGTGCTCCGACACTGATCGGGTTGAGGCCCTGGGCCAGTGTGCGGGTCTTCAGGACGGCGCTTTCGACCATCTGTTCCAGCACTTCGAGGTGTCCGGAAGCGATCTGATGCTGGCCTTCGAGTTCGTGGCGCAGTTCAGCCAGCCGGAACCCGACGCCGATGAGCACCTGTCCCAGGTCGTCGTGCAGGTCCTGGCCGATCCGGCGGCGTTCGCGTTCTCCTATTTCCAGGAGTTCGCGTTCGAGCTGTTTGCTTTCGGTGACGTTACGGATGATCCCCAGCAGGTGGGGCATGCCGCCGTAGGTGAAGGGCAAGAGGCGGACCTCGGCATCGAAGGATGTGCCGCTGCGGTGGTACTCGCGGGTGTAGGCCGTCAGGGTCTCGCCCGCATTCAGGGTCTGCGTTGCCTGGTGGACCAGTTCCTGCACTTCCAACGAGACAAGCACATCGCAGGCCCAGCC
>CAZLRO010000360.1:0-2598 GCA_964561865.1 uncultured Rhodothermaceae bacterium
CCAGCACCCCCTGCTCCCGCACCAGCAACACCAGCACATCGAAATAGCGGCTGTTGAGGGGCACCGGCTGCCCGTTGCGCCAGAGCTGCCGACGGGCCACATCCAGCACAAAATTGCCGAAGCCATATCCTGCCACTGGGGGTTGTGCAGCCGTGCTCATCAGTTGCTCACAAAAATCTCAGCGTCGGCTCATGCAGGCCAGGGTTCCAGCAGGGTATGCTTGTCCCGGTACACCCGCCGGGGTGCCATGATACCACTTTTCATCAACATCCGTCACCTGATCCCCATGAAAACCCTCCATCCTGTATATCTCCTGCTGCCATGGGGCCTGGGGGAAGGCCTGCTGATGTTGCTGCTCGGTGGTTGCCTGTCTTCCCCACCCCCATTTCCAGCTCCCGGCACGTTCCAGTGGGCTACCTATACCCATGCCACTTTGCCTTACACCCTGTCCTACCCGGATGTCTTCACCGTGCATACGATCGGCAACACCACCGCTTTTCGGTACGGCGATACCTTCATCATGCGGGTGGTGTTTGTTGATGCGACGGAAGCCCGGAAACGTGGACTCTGGGCCAGCCACACCCCGCAAGGTCCTATCCGCCTCGGCGGGGTCGAGGGGCAACGCTATGCCTACGACCACCACGACGGCCTGTTCTATATCCGCACCATCGTCTATGTAGTGCCCTATCGGGATCGCTACCTCGGTCTGGAGTTCCGCACTGACCATACCACGCTCACCCCAACCCAGCAACACATTGTTGCTTCGTTCCACCTGAAATAGCAACGCAGGAGCGGCAGGATTGCAGGACCCGATGCGCTCTGCCCCATCCCTTGCAAACCCATTATCCAAACCCTCTATGTCTATGAAATCCAATATCTCCACGCCTGAAAGTCGTCTGAAAAATTCTATCCTGCTGCGCATGCTGCTCGTGGCCGTGCTGGGGATGATGCTGGTCATTCCGACCTTCATGGTGCAGGTGCTGATCGACGAGCGCCAGACGGCCCGCGACACCGCCGTCCAGGATATCACCGCCAAGTGGGGCAGCGCACAGCTCGTCAGCGGGCCGGTGCTCTCGGTGCCGGTCGTCCGCACCCAGCGTACTGCGCAGGGCGGCATCACGACCACCCGCTCGCTGCTGCACCTGCTGCCGGAGCAGATGCACGTGCAGGTGCGTCTGGTGCCCGAGGTGCGGGCGCGCGGCCTCTACCGTGCCGTGCTGTACCAGGCCCAGGTGTCGCTCGAAGCCGACTTCCAGGTGCCAGACACCGCGAAGGTAGCGCGCTCGGGGGAAACGATGGCCTGGGCCGACGCTTTCCTCACCCTCGGTGTCGCCGACCTGACGGGGATCAAGAAGGTGGAGGCGGTGCGGTGGAATGCCCAGCCGCTGTCGGCGGAGGCCGGGATGAATACGGCGGAACTGGTCGGTTCCGGCTTCACCGCCTATCCTGCAGTTTTGCCCGGCGAGAAGGCCCATCTCTCGGCCACCCTCACCCTCAATGGGAGCGAGCTGTTTCAGGTGCTGCCCGCCGGGCGCGAGACACGCCTGACGGTGGAGGGCGGCTGGGATGCGCCCAGTTTCATGGGGGCGTTTCTGCCCGACGAGCGGGTGGTCTCGTCCACGGGCTTCCGTGCCCAGTGGCAGGTAGGCCACCTGAACCGCAGCTTCCCCCAATCATGGCGCGACGGCCAGGCAAAGCTCGATCCGGCATCGGCTTTCGGCGTCCGGCTGCTCCTGCCGGTAGACGAATACCAGAAGAACACGCGGGCGGCGAAATACGCCATCCTGTTCATCGCACTCACCTTCCTGGCTTTCTTCGTGACGGAGGTGCTCACCCGCACGCCGTTCCATCCCATCCACTACGCACTCATCAGCTTCGGCCTCGTGCTGTTCTTTGTGTTGCTGCTCTCGCTCTCCGAGCACATGCAGTTCAACTGGGCGTACCTGGTCGCCGCAACAGCCGTGGTGGTGCTGGTGGGAGGCTATACCCGCAGCATCAGCGGCAGTGCACGCATCGCCCTCGCCATCACCGGGCTGCTCGTGCTGCTCTACAGCTTCCTGTTCGTCCTGCTCCAGCTCGAAGACTACGCCCTGCTCGTTGGCAGCCTCGGCCTGTTCGCCCTCCTCGCGCTTGTGATGTACCTCACACGCCGGATCGACTGGTTCAACCTCGGCGGCGGCGGGACCAGGGAGACGCCAGCAGAAGCGTGAGGATGGGGGACGGGGGTTTGGGACGGCCTCCGGCCTTTGGAAAACCCATGCATCAACCAAAGCGCAGCCGAAGGCGTAGCGTACCAACCCTCAGTACGCCCGAGCAAACAGCACCCTGCCCTGGGATGGCTGGCCGCTGAAAGGATCGACGCCTGCCTCGGGCTGCTGGTCGAGCGGGATGCAGCGGATGGTGGCCTGCGTCTCCTCCTTGATGCGGGCCTCGGTCTCGGCGGTGCCGTCCCAGTGTGCCCGCACGAACCCGGCCGGCCCGTCGAGTACCTGCCGGAAGTCATCCGCCGTATCGACGGAGGTGGTATGGGCCTCGCGGAAGGCGAGGGCGCGTTCGAAGAGGTGTTGCTGGATGGCGTCGAGCGTGGCGCGCACGGTG
>CAZLRO010000361.1:0-2598 GCA_964561865.1 uncultured Rhodothermaceae bacterium
GGTTCTTGATGCGGATGTTGGCGAAGGTGCCGCGCATCATCACCTCGTGGTTGCCCCGACGCGCCCCGTAGGAGTTGAAGTCCAGGTACGACACACCCCGGCCCAGCAGGTACTGTGCTGCCGGACTCGTCTTCGAGATTGACCCGGCGGGGGAGATGTGGTCGGTGGTCGTGGAGTCGCCCACCCGCAAGAGCACCCGTGCCCCGGTGATGGGCTGGATGGGCGCCACCGTCCGGCTCAGGTCGAGGAAATAGGGGGGTTCCTGGACATAGGTCGATTCGGCGTCCCAGGCATAGATCGCGCCTTCTGGAATCCGGATCGCGTTCCAGTCTGCATTCGACTGCTCGATGCCGGTGTATTCCTGGGCAAACATCGCAGGCTGGACGACCTGCTCGACGAGGTTGCGGATCTCCTCGTTGGTGGGCCAGATGTCGCGCAGGTACACCGGGTGGCCCTGGGCGTCGGTGCCGAGGGGGTCGTGAACGAGGTCGATGTCCACGGTGCCCGCGAGGGCGTAGGCCACCACCAGCGGCGGCGAGGCCAGGAAGTTGGCCTGGACGGAGGCGTGGATGCGCCCCTCGAAGTTGCGGTTACCCGAGAGCACTCCGGCCACGACGAGGTTGCCTTCGCGGATGGCCTGTTCGACCGGCTCCGGCAGCGGCCCGCTGTTGCCGATACAGGTGGTACAGCCATAGCCGACGAGGTTGAAGCCCAGGGCATCGAGGTACGGCCACAGCCCGGCCTCCGCCAGGTATTCCGTGACCACCTTCGACCCCGGCGCGAGGCTGGTCTTGACGTAGGGCCGCACGCGCAGGCCCCGCTCGACGGCCTTCTTCGCCACCAGGCCCGCCCCCAGCATCACCGACGGGTTGCTCGTGTTGGTACAACTGGTGATGGCGGCGATGACCACGTCGCCATGCCGCATCGGGTGCGCCTGGCCCTTTTCGTCCATGAACGCGCCTGTAGCCTTGAGGCGTTCTTCAGACAGACCGAAGCCTTTCGGCCCAACGGGGGCACTGAGCGAGGTCGTGAACACACGTTGCACATCCGGCAGGTCGATGCGGTCCTGCGGGCGCTTGGGGCCGGAGAGGCTCGATCGCACGTCGGCCAGGTCCAGCTCGATCACGTCGAAGAAGGTCGGGGCGGGCGTGTCGTCGGTGCGAAACAGCCCCTGGGCTTTCGTGTAGTGCTCGACCATCCGGACGAGGTCTTCCGGACGCCCGGTGCGCCGCAGGAAGCGCAGCGTCTCGGCATCGACCGGGAAGAACCCGACGGTCGCGCCGTACTCCGGGGCCATGTTGGCGATGGTGGCACGGTCGGGCACGGAGAGGCTGCCGAGGCCGGGGCCGAAGAACTCGACGAAGCGGCCCACCACGCCGTACTGGCGCAGCATCTGCGTGACCAGGAGCACGAGGTCGGTGGCCGTGGCACCCTCGGCGAGCCGGCCTGTGAGCCGGAAGCCGACGACCTCCGGCATCAGCATGTAGATGGGCTGGCCCAGCATCACCGCCTCGGCCTCGATGCCGCCCACCCCCCAGCCCACCACACCCAGGCCGTTGATCATGGTGGTGTGGCTGTCCGTGCCCACCAGCGAGTCCGGATAGACGACCTGCAACCCGTCTTCGGGCCGCGTCCAGACGCCCCGCGCCACGTATTCGAGGTTCACCTGGTGGCAGATGCCGCTGGCCGGCGGGACGACGTAGAAGTTGTCGAACGCCTGCTGGCCCCAGCGGAGGAACTCGTAGCGCTCGCGGTTGCGCTGGAACTCGTAGGCGGCGTTGATGCGCAGCGCGTCGGCCCCGCCGAAGGCATCGACCTGCACCGAGTGGTCGATGATGAGGTGGACGGGCACGCGGGGGTTGATCTCGTTGGGATCGCCGCCGAGCCGTGCCATCGCCGCACGCATGGCCGCCAGGTCCACGACGGCGGGCACCCCCGTGAAGTCCTGGAGCAGCACACGGGCCGGCATGAACGGGATCTCCTCCTGCGCCGGGGCCTTCGGGTCGTAGCTGGCGAGCTTGCGCACGTCGTCCTCGGTGTAGACGAAGCCGTCGCATTCGCGCAGGACGGCTTCGAGCAGCACCTTGATGGAGAACGGCAGCCGGTCGATGCCAGGAAAGCCCTGGGCGGCGAGCCGGTCGAGGCGGTACAGCCAGGCAGGGCCAGCACCGGTATCGAAGGTGTCGCGGACGCCGAAGGGGTCGTGCTTGCGGGCAGGGGCAGAGGTGCTCATGGGATGACAGCAGAGACGTTCAAACATGGAGTTGAAAGATACTATCCCAGGGCCGCATTTGCGCCCGGCACGCCTGCCTCCTGTTCAAAAAACGGATGGGGTGAAGAAGCCATGAAACCCCGGTCACCCCGGCCCGGCCTTTTTTGCTTCCCGCGAACGGGGCACTGTATATTGAAGGTTCTGATTGGGGCTATAGCTCAGTTGGTAGAGCGCTGCAATCGCACTGCAGAGGTCAGGAGTTCGAATCTCCTTAGCTCCACACAAGCCGCAGGTGCTACGGTCTGGCATCTGCGGCTTTTTCATCTTTGCGCCCTTTGCGGTTAAAAATCTTAAACGCAGAGGACGCAAAGGTTGAAGCGCAAAGG
>CAZLRO010000362.1:0-2494 GCA_964561865.1 uncultured Rhodothermaceae bacterium
CGATCCGCGACGCCGCCGACTATCCGCCGCGCTGCCCGCAGCAGCCGCAGCACCCGCCCCCGTCCGCAGCCGCCGCCTCGACACCCCCAGCCCCACCTGACCCAGCGGGCCACATCCTTTCCCCTCCGCGACATTTCGCGGGAACCGTGACATTTCGCGGGTCTTGCCCGAAGGTCGTTTCATTTATAAAACTGTTTATCAAGGATTTATATATTTGGATTGAAACTTGTTGAAACAGGGAGCTGGTTGCGGTGTTCATCTACCAACACCCTCCTCACCTGTCTCGAACGGTTTGATCCATGCTCACCGCTCCTCCCTTTCTGACCACCATCTGCGGCGGCAACACGCCCGTCCATCCTTCGCCCGAAGCCGGGGATCTTGATGCCCTGCGGGCCGGGGACAGCCAGGCCCTGCGCCGGTTTGTCTGCGAGCACAGTACGTTGCTGTACCGGGGCATTTTCCGGCTGGTCCGTGACCCCGACGAGACCGAGAACCTGATGCAGGAGACGTATTTCCAGGCCCTGCGCAGCCTGCCTTCGTTCCGGGGCGAGTCGCGCGTCTCGACCTGGCTCTACGGCATCGCCATGAACGTGACACTGGCCTTCCTGCGCAAGCAGCGGCGGACGAAGGTGCTGGACGCTGAAGAGATGGAACGGCTCCCTGCTGGCAGCGTGCCCGTCGGGCAGGAGGCGGCCTTGCCTTTCCAGAACCCCCAGGAGGTGGTGGAACGCCAGGAACTGGTGCGCCTCGTCCGGGAGGCCGTACAGCAGCTTCCGGACACCTATCGGGACATCATCACCCTGCGCGACCTGGAGGCCCATTCTACCGAAGAGGTGGCTGCGCGGCTGGGCATCAGCGAGATCAATGTGCGGGTGCGGCTGCACCGGGCACGCCAGGCCCTGCGCGACCTGCTGCATCCATACCTGCGCGCCCCGGTGACGATGCAGCCGGTGTGAGACCAGTTTGATCCTATGAGATCGACGGACACGGGCTTCCTGGTGCGCGCGTTCGGGGCCGGTCCGTATCACCTCGTTGCTATGCCGACCATGCCGCCTGAAGCCCTTCCTGCCGACCTGCAGCACCTCTACGCTGAAATTGCAACGGCCCGGCAGGAAATGGCCGAGCGGGCGCGCATCGCCCATCTGCTCAAGACCGCCACGGAGGCCACCGCCGCCGTCACCGGGCACGACTTCATCCGTTCGTTGCTGCAACACCTGGCCGAGACGTTCCAGGCACGTGTTGCCTTCCTCTCGGAGTTCACCGATGAAACCCGGACGCGCGTCCGCACCCTCGAACTGCTGGTGGACCAGGTATTCGTGGCCCCGTTCGAGTATGACCTGGAGGGAACCCCCTGCCAGACGGTGCTCGAAGGCAGCCTCTGCTACTTCCCCGACCAGTTGCAGGCCCTTTTCCCGAAAGAGGCAGGGTTCGAGTCCTACCTGGGGGTGCCAGTCTACAACGAAGCGGGAGAGGTCATCTCCCACCTCGCCATCGTGGACAGCAAGCCGATGCACCGCACCGAAGAAGAGCAGTCGCTGATGAAGCTGTTTGCCGTGCGGGTGGGGGTGGAACTGGAGCGTGACCGGCTGATGAAGGCCCTGGAAAAGCGGGTGGCCGAGCGTACCGAGGCCCTCCAGGAAGCCCTCATGGCGGCCCAGGCGGCCAACCGGGCCAAGAGCGAATTCCTCGCCAGCATGAGCCATGAACTGCGCACCCCGCTGAACGGCATCCTGGGCTATGCCCAGATCCTGCTCCGCGACGAGACCCTCCATGCGAAGCAACGCGCCGGCGTGGAGGTCATCGAACGCAGCGGCGAGCACCTGCTCACGCTCATCAACGATGTGCTGGACCTGTCCAAGATCGAGGCCGGCAAGCTGGACCTGTACCTGACCGAGTTCCACCTGCCTGAATTCCTCCGAAGCCTCTCCGACATCGCCCGCATCCGGGCACAACAGAAGGGCTTGCAGTTCTGCCATCTGCCCTGCTTGCCGCTGCCCACCTTTGTGCAGGGGGATGAACGGCGGCTGCGCCAGGTGCTGCTCAACCTGCTGGGCAACGCCATCAAGTTCACCGACCAGGGCACGGTTACCCTGCAAGTCGGCGTGGCCGAGGCCGGGTCGTCGCGCCTCCGGTTCAGCGTTACCGATACCGGGGTCGGGATTTCACAGGACCAGATCAAGGCCATCTTCGAACCATTCCAGCAGGTGCGAGACCCTCGCCGGGTCATCGAGGGGACCGGTCTGGGGCTGCCCATCAGCCTGAAGCTCGTCCACCTCATGGGGGGTACCCTCCAGGTCGCCAGTACACCGGGGCAAGGCAGCACCTTCACGGTGGAACTGGACCTACCCGAAGTCGCCACCGGTGCGACTCCCCATGCCCCGACACAGCAGTTCATCGTGGGCTACGACGGCCCGTCCCAGCGCGTCCTCGTGGTGGACGACCGCCTCGAAAACCGCATGGTCCTCCGGCATCTGCTCGAGCCGATGGGGTTTGA
>CAZLRO010000363.1:0-2491 GCA_964561865.1 uncultured Rhodothermaceae bacterium
AGATTTTGTAAACTACTTATCAAAACTTAGTTTTGTAATTCCAACACGCTCAACTCTTCCTATTCTCGAAAATATTCTTTTCGAACTCGAAGGGAATAATCTGAGAATGCAGGCAACAGACCTTGAAACGAACGGAAAACGACAGAAGATCGGGGGGCAACCTACGACAAGCGCGGGGCCAAAAGTCGGATACGCCGGGGAGCTTCAACTTTTTTCGGGGAAAGCCGTGCACGAAATATAGTCAAAATGACTATATTTTTATAGTCATTTTGACTATATTTTCAGTTGGACTGGCACCCGATGTTACGAAATTACCCGACGCTCGTCCGCGTCACGCCCCTGCTTTGGGCATCAGCACGACGGTAGAGAACTGGTCGGGCTGGTACAGGTCGCGGGCGACGGCGAGCACGTCCTCGGCGGTGACGGCCTCGACCTCGACGCAGACCTCATCGAGGCTCTGATAGCGTTCGTAGTAGATTTCCTGCTTGCCGAGGCGCATCATGCGGCCGTTCATACTCTCCAGCCCCAGCATCATACTGCCCTTAACCTGGCTCTTGGCCTGGGCCAGGGTACGGGGCGAGAGCGGGTGCTGGGCCAGTCGCTCCAGTTCCCGCAGGATCAGCCGCCGTGCAGGACCTACCTTGCCCGGATCGGTGCCCATGTACACCCCGAAATCCCCACAATCGCTCTGCTGGTTGACAAACGAGTAGATGCTGTAGCAATAGCCGTACTTCTCCCGGATGTTCTGGTTGATCCGGCTGGACATCCCCCCGCCGAGGACGGTGTTGTACACGTTCAGGGCCACGCGCCGGGGGTGGTAGACGTCGTAGGTGCGCAGCCCCACGACGAGGTGGGCCTGCTGGATGGGCTTCTCGAAGACCTTCTCCCCGGCCCGATAGCCGTTGACGGGGAGCCGGGACCGAGGCCCTTGCGGGCGGCTCATCCGGGCGAAGGCTTTCTCGGCGGCCCTGACAACCTTGCGGTGGTCGAGCTTGCCTGCGGCGGCCAGCACGATCCGGTCGGGCGTGTAATGGCGCTGGAGGTAGTCGAAAAGCCCCTCTCGGGTAAAAGACCGCACGGTCTGTTCCAGCCCGATCACCGGCACTCCCATCGGATGGCCCCGGTAGATTTCGGCTTCGAACAGGTCGAAGATGTAGTCGTCCGGGGTATCCTCGTACATTTTCATCTCCTCGACCACCACATCTTTCTCTTTCTCCAGCTCTTTTGGCGGGAAGGTGGGGGCAATGATCAGGTCGAGGATAGTCTCGATGGCCCGGTCGAGGTGTTCGTCGAGCACGCGGGCATAGTAGCAGGTGTCCTCCTTGCCGGTGAAGGCATTGAGATAGCCGCCGACGGATTCGAGCCGTTGGGCGATCTGGTGCATCCGGCGGCTGGTCGTGCCCTTGAACACCATGTGTTCGATGAAGTGGCAGATGCCTGCCTGCGCAGCAGCCTCGTCCCGGCTGCCAGTGCTCACCCACACCCCTACGGCCACAGAGCGCATCGACGGGATGGTTTCGGTCACCACCCGTACCCCATTCGGCAAGGTGGTTTTCTCAAAGGCCGTCCGGTCGGTCATAGGGGAGGAAACTGTTAGCCGTTAGCTATTGGATACCTGGAGGGCGAAGAGGGCTTTCGCCCCTACGGGGGCTTGGTACTTGGAAAAGCCCCCTCTTGACGATCTCATGAGATCGTCAAGAGGGGTGGCCCGCACGGTGCAAGCCGGGCGGGACGGGGTGTGGTGCACCCACTGATACAACCTGTAACGTCGGTGCGGGTGTTCAGACACCCCCGTCTCCTTAATATAGTCAAATTGACGATAATTATCGTCAATTTGACTATACTGGGGAGCTACCCCTCTCGGAGAGGGGACGTTCGGGGTTGTAGTGCTTGGCGCTTGCTAAAATCCGCAAGAGATTGCCGCGTCTGACCGATCTCAAGATCGGTTGCTGCGCTCCTCGCAAGGACACAGAGGAAAGGCAGCTGCCTCCCCAATCCGCAATCCGGAGTCCCAAATCCCCACCTTAGTCCCAAATCCCCACCTTACCGACGTCCACCCCCGTCGCCGCCGCCGCGACGGTCATCCCGGCCCCGGTTGCCACCACCGCGACGGTCGTCGCCCCGGTAGCCCCCCCGGTGGTCGCCACCCCGGCCCCGGTCGCCGCCGCCACGCCGGTCATCCCGGCCCCGGTCGCTACCACCGCTGCGCGGCGGGCGCTCTTCATAGCCTTCCGGCTTGGGGATGAAGGGCTTGCGGCTGAAGCGGAGCTTGCCGTCGTCGCGCACCTCGATCACGCGCACCATCACCTTGTCGCCGACCTGCATGTAGTCGGCAGCATTCTCGACGTAGCCCCAGTCCATCTCCGAGACGTGGAGCAGGCCTTCCTTGCCGGGCAGGATTTCGACGATGGCCCCGAAGCCCTCGATCTTGCGCACGGTGGCTTCGTAGTCCTCGCCCACTTCCGGCTGCGAGACGATGCCCTTGATGATC
>CAZLRO010000364.1:0-2458 GCA_964561865.1 uncultured Rhodothermaceae bacterium
GTCATCCTCAACGCCACCCTCAAGGTCGAGATCGTGGGCGGCAGCACCACGAGCCGGACCCACACCTTCACGGTCGATGCCTACGAGGTCATCGAAATCACGATAGCGGCGGGGAGATCCGAGACGGTGGCTGTCCGTCCGGCGACGGGGGTGATGCACGTGCTGTTCCTCTCGTCCGACCACTACACGAGCCTGACCTGTGAAGCCGACGCCAGCGGCACGGTGGTGGCGCTGGACGCGCCGCTGCTGCTGACGGGCACCGGGGGCGGCGGGATGCTCGGCGCTGTCAACAGCCTCGCCTTCAGCAACGGCCATACCGTCGATGCGAACGTGCGGATCATTGTGGGCCGCACCGTTGCCTGAACCTGCACGCGGACCTGCCCCGCTTTTCCTTCCTCATCCTCCAGTCGGGAACTGCCATGCCGATCAATCCAACCTATCCGGGGGTCTACATCGAAGAGATTCCCAGTGGCGTACGCACCATCACGGGCGTTGCCACCTCCATCACGGCGTTCATCGGGCGTGCCCTGCGCGGGCCGGTCGACTTCCCTATCCGCATCCAGAGCTTTGCCGACTTCGAGCGGGCTTTTGGGGGCTTGTGGGTTGAGAGCACCCTCGGCTACGCGGTGCGCCAGTTCTTCCAGCATGGCGGCACCGACGGGCTGATCGTGCGGGTTTTCAACGGTGATGTCCCCAACAGCACGGCTACGATCACCCTGCCCACGGCCACCGGCAGCCTGGTGCTGGAGGCCGCCGGGGCTACCGCCAACGGCAACCGCATCAGCCCTGGTACCTGGGGCAACAATCTGCGGGCCGTGGTGGACCACGACACCCGTGACGCCGACCTGCCCCTGGCAGACCAGGACACGAACCTGTTCAACCTGGCGATCCGCGAAGTGCGGGTGGCAGCAGACGGCACCGAGACGACTGTCAACGAAGAGCACTTCCTCAATGTCTCTGTCGATCCGAACGACTCCCGGTTTGTCAACATCGTGCTGGAGCAGACCTCCAGCCTCGCGCGCGTCCGTAGCGATGCCCCCGTCGACGAGCGCCCGACGGCGTCTGCCCTGGATGGCGACGGGAACCCGATCCCGACGGCCACCGACGACGGCGGCGGAGACGGGATTGACCCCACCGATACCGAGATCGTCGGTGTGCAGAACGACCGAACGGGTCTCTATGCCCTGGAGGAAGCCGACCTGTTCAACCTGTTGTGTATCCCTCCGCTGACGCGCGCCAATGGAGATGTGGACCCCGCTACCTGGGCCGAGGCGGCGGCCTATTGCCAGGAGCGCCGGGCGATGCTGATCGTGGATCCGCCGGTTGCCTGGAACACCATCGACACCGCCGAAACGGGTGTCAACGCCATCCGCCAGTCGATTGGCACCGATGACGCCCGCAACGCCGCCGTCTACTTCCCGCGCCTGCGCATGGCCGACCCCCTGAACGAAAACCGCCTGGCGACATTCGCCCCCTGCGGCGCGGTGGCGGGCATCATCGCCCGGACGGATGCACAGCGCGGCGTCTGGAAGGCTCCGGCGGGGCTGGAGGCCTCCTTCTCTGGCGTGCGAGAGTTCTCGCTGCGGATGACCGATGCCCAAAACGGACGGCTCAACCCGCTGGGCTTGAACTGCCTGCGGACGTTCCCGGTGACGGGCAACGTCGTCTGGGGTGCCCGCACGCTGGCCGGAGCCGACCGCCTGGCCTCCGAATGGAAATACCTGCCCGTGCGGCGGCTGGCGCTCTACCTCGAAGAGAGCCTCTACCGGGGCACCCAGTGGGTGGTGTTCGAGCCGAACGACGAGCCGCTCTGGGCACAGATCCGCCTCAACGTAGGGGCGTTCATGCAGAACCTGTTCCGGCAAGGCGCTTTCCAGGGCCGCTCGCCCCGCGAAGCCTACTTCGTCCGCTGCGACAGCACCACCACCACGCAGAACGACATCGACCGGGGCATCGTCAACATCGCCGTCGGCTTCGCCCCGCTCAAGCCCGCCGAGTTCGTCATCATCCAGATCCAGCAGATGGCCGGGCAGATTGAAGTCTGACCAGGCTGGCCTCGGCCCCGTATCGGCCAGGCCGACGACGAACGCACAACCCCGAACCTCTAACGACCAACGATCATGGCACAGTTCAGCGTCAATGCGCAACGGTTCGATCCGTACAAGAACTTCAAGTTCCGCGTCAAATGGGATGGACGCTACGTGGCGGGCATCAGCAAGGTGGGGGCGCTCAAACGCACGACCGAGCCGGTGGAGCACCGCGAAGGCGGTGACCCCAGCACCGTGCGCAAGTCGCCCGGCAAGACCAAGTACGAGGCCATCACGCTCGAACGCGGCGTCACACATGATACCGAGTTCGAGAAGTGGGCCAACAAGGTGTGGAACTTCGGCTCCGGGCTGGGACTGGAGGTCTCGCTGAAGGACTTCCGGAAGGATATCATCATCGAGATGTACAACGA
>CAZLRO010000365.1:0-2457 GCA_964561865.1 uncultured Rhodothermaceae bacterium
ACAGGGTCCGGCTCGGTCTGCACCTGGTAGCCCCGCAGAACTACCGCCTCCGGGTACTGGAAAGGTGCCTTGGCGGCCAGCACGTCCTTGGGCAGGTCCACCACCACCGGCCCCGGACGGCCCGTGCGGGCGATGTGGTAGGCGGCCCGGATCGTCTCGGCCAGCCGGTCCACGTCCCTCACGAGGAAGCTGTGTTTGGTGATGCTGCGCGTGATGCCGATGGTGTCGCACTCCTGGAAGGCATCGTTGCCGATGAGGTGGGTAGGCACCTGCCCGGTGAAGACCACGATGGGCACCGAATCCATGAACGCATCGGCGATGCCAGTCACGCAGTTGGTGGCCCCCGGCCCGCTCGTCACCAGCACGGTTCCCACCTTCCCGGTGGCCTTCGCGTATCCTTCGGCGGCATGCGTCCCGGCCTGCTCGTGCCGCACGAGCACATGCTGGAACCGGGGCTTGAGCCGCGCCATCTCGTCGTAAATCTTGATGACGGCACCGCCCGGATGCCCGAACACCACCTCGACGCCCTCGGCCTCAAGCGCCCGGACGAAGATTTCGGCACCGGTCACCGCTTCGGTGTTGGGTGCGATCAGCAGTGCTGCCTGCGACAGCCCGTCACCGGGCGCAGGGGAGATTTCAACGGGAGAGGTCATACAGTAGCGTGGGATAGGTTGAGGGGTTCAAGCCAGGTGGGGTTCGGATACGGCGTCGGATACGGGATTGCGTTCCGACAGCGGGCGAGGGGGTTCGTCCCCCGGCACGCGCAGCACCGCCCCTTCGGAGGCGCTGGTGACGAAATACGTGTAGCGTTCGAGCCACCCGCCCCGGATGCGGGGCCGGAAGGCCGGCAGCAGACGACGGCGGCGTGCCAGCTCGGCCTCTGGCACCAGCAGGTCCAGCGTGCGGGCGGGCAGGTCGATGCGGATGCGGTCGCCGGGTTCAACGAGGGCGATGGGGCCATCGGCAGCGGCTTCGGGGGAGATATGCCCGATGCTGAGGCCGCGCGTCCCGCCAGAGAACCGCCCGTCGGTGATCATGGCGACGTGGGTATCCAGCCCCATGCCCGCCAGGGCCGAAGTCGGTTGCAGCATTTCGGGCATGCCGGGGCCACCCCGCGGGCCTTCGTACCGGATGACCAGCACCTCGCCCGGCTGCACCGTCCCGCCGAGGATACCGGCTACGGCCTCGTCTTGGCTCTCGAAGAGGCGAGCCGGGCCTTCAAACACCTGCATGTGCTCGGCCACCGCCCCGGTCTTAACGACGGCTCCTTCCGGTGCCAGGTTGCCGAAGAGCACGGCCAGACCGCCCGTCGTCCGGAACGGCAACGATGCCGGGCGGATCACCTCGTGGTTCCGGTTCGCAGCCCCGGCCAGGCTCTCCCGCAGCGTCCCCCCGGCTACGGTGGGACGGTCCAGGTGCAGCAGGTCCAGCGCGGCCAGCTCCCGCAGGATGGCCGAGATGCCCCCGGCAGCGTCCACATCCTCCATGTGAACGGCCTTGGTGGCCGGAGCGACCTTGCACAGGTACGGCACCCGGGCGCTCAGCCCGTTGATCCGGTGCAGGTCGTAGGGGATGCCGGCCTCGTTGGCCGCGGCCAGCAGGTGCAGAATGGTGTTGGTGGAGCCGCCCATCGCCATGTCGAGCGCCACCGCATCATCAAAGGCAGCGCGGGTGACGATGTCGCGGGGCTTGCAGTCCTGCCGGATGAGGTCCAGGATGCGCGCTCCGGCCTCCTGTGCCAGCGCTTCACGGCGCGGGTCCAGGGCCAGGATGGAGCCGTTGCCCGGCAGGGCCAGGCCGATAGCCTCCAGCAGGCAGTTCATCGAGTTGGCCGTGAACATCCCTGAACAAGAACCGCAGGACGGACAGCCGTGGTCTTCCAGCAGCTTCAGCCCGTCGGCATCCAGCGTCCCCTTCTGGAATTGTCCGACCCCCTCGAATACCGAGATCAGGTCCACCTTCTCGCCGGAAGGGAGCTGCCCGGCCTTCATCGGGCCGCCAGAGATGAAGATGGCGGGGATGTTCAGGCGCAACGCAGCCATGAGCATCCCCGGCACAATCTTGTCGCAGTTGGGAATGCACACCAGTCCATCCAGCCAGTGCGCCGCTGCGACGGTCTCGACGGCATCGGCGATCAGCTCGCGCGAGGGGAGCGAGTAGCGCATCCCGATATGCCCCATGGCGATGCCGTCGTCCACGCCGATGGTGTTAAACTCGAAGGGCACTCCTCCGGCTTCCCGCACGGCGTCCTTGACCACTTTCCCGAAAGCCTGCAAGTGTACATGCCCTGGAATAAGGTCGATGTAGGAGTTGCAGATGCCGATAAACGGCTTCTGGAAGTCTGCCTCCGACCGGATCTGCCCGGTAGCTTTCAGCAGGCTCCGGTGCGGGGCGCGCTCGAATCCGCGCTTGACGATGTCGCTTCGCATACAGGGCGGGGGTTCTGGTCAACCCCTC
>CAZLRO010000366.1:0-2431 GCA_964561865.1 uncultured Rhodothermaceae bacterium
CACTGCCGCGGACTGCTCTTGGTAGCCTTGCCGGAGCGTAGTCATCCACTCGGTATAAACGTAGCTGCCGGAGCGGCCCAGCGCGTCCTTCGCCGCCCGTTCGAAGTTCCAGTTGCCCCACCTGCCGAGTTGCTCGCTGAGGGTGCGCAGGGCGTCCTCGCCATAGGTACGGGCAAGGTAGCGGGTAAAGGCAAAGCCGTGGTTGTAGACCCCTTCGCGGAGCAGGCTGGTGTGCGAGTAGAACCCCCCCATGTCCGCCAGGGTCATCTCCTCTCCGGCCAGCACCCGCGTCCGCAGGAGCATGTCGCGGTGGGCATCCCACTGGTCGTAGTCGAGGGCGGCCCGCTGGAACTGCGCGGTGCCTTCGGCCAGCCAGGCCGGGTTGTTCAGGATGGGCAGCGGGTAGGTGGCAATGACGTTCGGGTAGCCGTAGAGCACGTCGGGCCGCTTCACGTCTTCGTAGTCGAGGAACTGGAAGTAGAAGAAGGGCACGCGGCGGTTCGCCTTCATCGTCTTCTGCACCTGCACGATGTGGGTGAACTCGTGCGTGATGACGTTTCTCAACCAGTTGTGGTCCCCACGCAGCGGGGTGTCCAGCGCGGGTACCCAGATTTCGATCATGTTGTCGAAAAAGTACGCGGCCCCGTTCGAGTAATCCTGGTAATCCTTCAGGATGATCGAGACCTTTGTATCCGGGGTGTGCTGGTAGAGTTCGGTGATTGGCCCGTAGATGTCCTCGGCGATGCGGGCCACCACCTGGGCCGTGCGGCTGGGACCTTCGTTCCGGGCGTCGAGGTGGAAATGGATGCGAAAATGCCCGGTTTCGAGGGTATACCATTCCAGTTGGCGCTGGGTGAAGTCGTAGAAGGCCACCTGCCCCCAGGCCAGTGGTCGGCCAAAGCCCGTCAGAACAAGCAGCAGGAGCAGCTTTCGGAGCATGGTCATGTCTCAATCAGCACGGTGCGGGGATGTCAGTTCCAGCAACCGGACATCTTCGAGGTCTTTGGGCCGACCTGATGCCCGTTTGGCCGCCAGGAGATCTACTTTTGACACTACCCAGAAGGACTGTGGCTGATACCAGAGCTGCAAGCGATGCTCCCAGGCGGTGCTGAAGGTCAAACCGGGTGGTTGAGTAAACACGTCTATGCGCACCTTGTCCTTAAAAACGGTGATCTCGTGCCGTAACAGTTCTTCTGGCGTGGTCAAGAAGGCGGTCGTACATCCGGCCTCTTGCAAGGTCTGTAACAGGTTTTGCGCATTCTCTTGCGTCGATCGGCAAGTCCAGGTCGAAGGTGGCCCCGGGCACCGCCATGCAAGACCACCGCGATCCCACCCATGACGACATACCGTACCTCATGTCGTTCCAGGTGAAAGAAGATGTCGGTCAGTCGATTGATCATCCGCTTGGTCCAGGAGAGACGGGTTGAGTTCAAGCATCAGGTCGGTGAACATGCAGAGCAGGTCCATCCGTTCAGCGACGGAAAGCGACTGGAACCATCGGGCTGTTGCCTCCGGAGTCTCCTCGCTGAAAGAAGGTAACGGTACGGATTCCATGCTGTTCAGCGAATGATCGCCATTTTGACGAGGGCGGTGTCGGACTGCCCGTCGGGGGTGGTGGCAGTGATCCGGGCGAAGTAGAGGCCGCTGGCCGCCGTCGTCTGCCAGACGTACTCACTGGGCACACCGCCGGGCACGTTCTCGACGGTGGCGTCGTGGACGAGGCCCCCGGCCGCATCCACGATGGTGATGCGAACGCGGCACGCCTGGGTAGGCCGGAAGCGCAGGCGGGTCTCGGCGTCCCGGATGGGGTTGGGCCAGTTGTACGTCTCTCCTTCCACGAGCAGCGAAGCTGCAGCCGTCGGTGCCGGATCGGGGTCGGCCACCAGCTCCACGTAGCTGGTGTTCTGCGGGTTGCCGTAGAGTTGACCCCACCAGATCTCGCCGAGTGGGTCCAGTTGCCAGGCCTCGAAGGTAGCCTCGTTGGACAGGCTGTACAGCCGGTTCCGTTTGAGCAACGGGGTGGCGTTGATCCCCGTCCCCACCGACAGGGGGAACCCGGCCACCTGGCCGCCACCGCGCCCGGTATCGTAGGCATAGACGAACCCATCGGCGGCACCGACCACGACACACCAGCGGCCGCTGTCCGTCAGCTTTGCCACGAGGGGCTGCGTCGTCAGCGGGGCGGCCAGTTCGAGGGGAAAGCCCTCGACCAGGGAGCCGCCCTGGGTGAAGGCCACCAGGGTCGCCCCGATGGACGTCAGCACATCCAGGCGGGCATCGCCGTCCAGATCTACCAGCACCGGATAGAACGAGAGGGTGTCAGCCACCCCTGCCGTTCGCAGGTATACAGCCACCGGGATGCGCAGGACGGCCCCGTCGGCTTGCAGGAAGAGCAGTTCGCCGGTGTCGCGCCGGGGCAGCACGGCCACCA
>CAZLRO010000367.1:0-2424 GCA_964561865.1 uncultured Rhodothermaceae bacterium
ACTCTTTATAACCCCCACGACGCGGCAATCTCGACACTGAAACCGCTGCGACGCTGCTGCAAGGTGGAAAAGGCGAGATCGCCTCGCCGACGACGTGATGACACGGGGCGGAACATACTACTATACTCCCCAAGCACGAAATAGCCAACAGCTAACGGCTAACAGCTTCTCCCCACATGGAACTCATCTGGCAGGAATCGTTTCGGGTTCGCACCTACGAGGTGGCCCCATCGGGCCATGTCTCGGTGCAGTCGCTGTGCAACTATTTGCAGGAGGCGGCGGCCAACCACGCCGAACAGTTGCACTTTGGCAAGCACGACCTGGAGCCGCTGGGGATGGCCTGGGTACTCTCGCGGCTGCATGTACAGATCCACCTCTTCCCCGTCTGGCAGGACGTTGTTCGGGTGGAGACGTGGCCTTCCGGGCGCGAAGGGCTGTATGCCCTGCGGGACTTTCTGCTGTACGACGGGTCGGACCAGGTTTTTGCCCGTGCCACAAGCAGTTGGTTGCTGCTGGATGTGGTGCGCCGCCGTCCGGCCCGTTTGCCCGCGTACATCGAGGAGATCCCGTTGCCCGATCGCCCCTTTGCCCTGCCGCACGACTTCCCGAAGCTACACGCACCCCTGCGAGCCGACCATGCCCGCACGTTCAATGTGCGGTACAGCGACCTGGACATGAACGCCCACGTCAACAACGTGCGGTATGTGGAGTGGGCGGTGGAGTCGCTGCCACCGGAGGCGGTGCAGGGCTACGAGCTGGTGGCCCTGGAACTGCACTTCCGGGCTGAGACCGGCCATGGCGAGCAGGTCACAGTCGAGGCCGAATGCCGGGAGGCGACGGATGGCATGGCCTGCCTGCACCGGCTTGTGCGTGTAGGGGACCGCCGCGAGGTGGCACTGGCCGTAACCCGGTGGCGGCGACGCGCGTAAGGACAGCACGACCGGCGACCGTTTTCACCTTCCTGGAGGGCAAGCCCATGACGGTGCCCGTGCCCAACAACGATTCCCGAAACGGAACAGCTCCATTGCACTTTGCCTCTGGCTCGTTTTTCCGATCTGCGTGATCGAAGAAGAGACCTTGTTTTTTCTCACCTGACGGACAGCTACGACGACGGGGCCGAAAACTTCGCCTTTGCCACACGCGCCCCCAGGTTCTTCACCCTCATCTACCAGCGGTTCTACCACGTCTCGCTGTCTGACACCCTCGACAGCGCCCGGTAAGCCTGCCTCTCGATCAGGTGCCGGTGGAAAACCGTGCCGCGGTGAACAGGTCCAGCCCTTCGGGATGAGGCTGGCCGAGGGCAGTTTCGGCGAGCAGGCGTCCGAAGCGGAAGCCAAACCCCATGCCGTGCCCGGTGAAGCCGGTGGCGAAGAGGCTGCCGGGCAGGTCTGGTACCTGGCCCACGACGGGCAGGTGGTCGGGCGAGAAGCCCATCGTGCCGCTCCAGCGCTGTTTCACCCGGAAATCCGCTGTGTGGGGAAAATGGCGGATGAGGTAGGCTTCCAGGTCGGCTTGCAGGGCTGCCGTCGTCTGGTCTTCATAGCCCACCTCGGCGTCCACATGCAAGTGCCGCGCACCGCCCAGCAGCAAGGTGCTATCCGGCTGCTGGCGGAGGTAGAAAAACCCCTCATGGGTGTAGACGGGGACGGTCAGCCAGCGGGGGGGCAGCGGCTCGGTTGCCAGCATCTGGGCACGGACGGGCCGCACGTACCGGGCCAGCGCCGGGAGGATCTGTGGCAGGTAGGCGTTCAGGCACAATACCACCTGGGATGCCCGTACCCGCCGCTGCACAGTGTCGAGGCGCAGCCGTCCGCGGGAGGCTATCAGGTCCAGCACCCGGTGGTATTCCAGCACCTGCGCCCCACTCTCGGCGGCGATGTGCTGGACAAGCTGCACCGGGTTGACCATCGCCCCGGAGGGCACATAGAGCGCCCCTTCAAACCCCTGCGCCTGGATGCGGCGGCGCACCTCAGCGGCCGGGAGGTAGGCCACCGGCAATCCGTCGGCCCGCATCGGCGAGACACACGCCTGCAACCGGGTGTCCTCTTCGACCGAACCGGCAACGATGAGGCTGCCGCTTTCCTCTAGGCTGAACGCCCGCCCGCGCAATGTACCCAGGATCAGGTCGCGGTTCTCCCGCGTGAACTGCCAGAGCCGACGGGCCTTTTCCGCACCATAGCGGGCCATGTCGCTTACATAGTCGGTGGCGGTGCCTTGCAGCAGGAACCCGGCGTTGCGCCCGCTGGCCCCACTGGCAAGCCGCCCCGCCTCCACGAGGACGACCTTCAGCTCCGGACGCAGCCGCCGCAGCCAGTAGGCCGTAGACACCCCGATGATCCCCCCGCCAACAACAGCAATATCACACCCCACATCGGCATCTCCGGACAGCCGCTGCCAGAACGATACAGTCATGACGATTTTGGA
>CAZLRO010000368.1:0-2414 GCA_964561865.1 uncultured Rhodothermaceae bacterium
GGTCGGTCTGGTCCACGAGCATGAGGAGCGCGGTCATGTCGAGCAAGGCATCCGAACGGTAGCGGGTCGTCCAGAAGTGCTCCTGTTCGGCGTTGAGCGGCTCGAAGCTGCGGTAGGGGCCGGCGAAGGCCCGCACGAGCACGTTGCTCCACGGCCAGTAGAGCAGCCCCGCCATCGGGTCTTTCGGGCGGAAGTTGGGGGAGACGAGTACGAGCGCGGCCAGCGTCTCCCGAAACTGTGGCTGGGCGGCCAGCCACAGGGCCAGCGTAGCGCCGGTGGAAGTGCCCACGAGGACCACCCGCTCGCCGAGACGTTGCCCGATGGCGAGGGCCTCGGCCCCGTCGTTGAGCCAGTCGTTGGCGCTGGCCTCGGCCAGGTCGTCGGCCCCCTGGCCGTGCCCGGTGAGGCGGGCATAGTACAGGTTCGCCCCCAGCCGCCGGGCGAGGCTGTCGCAGAGCGGGGCCGTCTCGGCGCGCGTGGCGCTGAAGCCGTGCAGGTACACCAGGGCCAGCGGTGTCCGGCGCCTGGTGGTATCGGCCCAGACGATGGTCTTCCCGGTGCCCGGACGCAGGTTCGGTACCTGTGCCTCGGCCTCGCGGAGGTAGGCGTCCAGGTCTTCCGGCAGGGCCACCGTGCGCAGCGTGGGGTCGGCTTTCGGGCGGGGACCGAGGCCCGCGACGGCGGCGAGCACCAGGAGTATCCCGCCAAGGCGGAGCAGCCATTTTTTCATGGGCAGGCGGATCAATTTGGAGGGTGACAGGCTCCAATCTCCATCATCCACACGGCCCGCGCAACCCCATGTCCCATATTCTCGCCGAGGCATACCTGGCCGACCTCCGGCAGCAGGCCCGGCAGTACAAGTCGATGGCGGAGAAAGCCCTTGCCCAGGTGGAGGACGACGCCCTCTTCGCCACGCTCGACGCCGAAGCCAACAGCCTGGCCATCCTCCTCCAGCACGTTGGCGGCAACCTGCGCTCGCGCTGGACGGATTTCCTCACAACCGACGGCGAGAAGCCGGACCGCCACCGCGACGACGAGTTCGAGGGCGTGCCCGGCACCACGCGCGCCGCGCTGATGGCGCGGTGGGAAGCAGGCTGGCAATGCTTCTTCGGCACGCTCGACGCGCTGGGTGCGGACGACCTGCTGCGCACGATCACCATTCGGCAGCAGCCGCTGACGGTCGTTCAGGCGTTGCACCGCAGCCTGCTGCATACAGCGTCGCATGTGGGGCAGATGGTGCTGCTCGCCAAGCACTTCGCTGGCCCTGCCTGGCAGACGCTGAGCATCCCGCGCGGGCAGTCCGAGACGTTCGTTCCCCGGTGAACATTGCATAGCATATCTCATGCTACCCACCGGCGTCTTTGCAGCCAGCCTCACCGCCTTCGACGCCGATGGACGGGTGGATGTGGCGCGGACGCTGGCCCTTGCCCGCTGGCTGCTGGCCCACGGCTGCGACGGCCTGGCCCCGCTCGGCACGACGGGTGAGGCCAATGCCCTCTCGGTGCCGGAGCGGCTAGAGCTAATCGCGGCGCTGGTAGACGGTGGGCTGCCACTGGAACGCCTGCTCGTCGGCACCGGCTGCTGTGCCTTGCCGGATACGGTAGCACTCACCCGTGAGGCGGTGGCATCTGGCGTTGGCGGTGTGCTGGTGCTGCCGCCGTTTTATTACAAGGAGGTGTCCGAAGACGGGCTGTTCGCATATTTCGCGGCACTCATCGAACAGGTGGGCGACGCCCGGCTGCGCCTCTACCTTTACCACTTCCCCCGGATGACTGGCGTCCCGTTCAGTCTTCCCCTTGTCGAGCGGCTGCACACGGCCTGGCCGGAGGTCGTCGTGGGGATGAAGGATTCGGGCGGAGACCTGGCGCACATGCAGGCGGTGTGTACGGCGCTGCCCGGCTTCCGGCTCTACGCAGGCACTGAGCGGCTGTTGTTGCCGGTGCTGCGGGCGGGTGGGGTTGGATGCATCTCGGCCACCACCAACGTCTCATGCCACCTCGCCGCACAGGTGTTTTCGGCCTGGAAAACGGGCGCAGACGCCGAGGCCCTGCAAGCCCGGCTGGCCGACCTCCGACAAACCATCGAGGCCTGGCCGATGATTCCCGCGCTCAAGCGCCTGCTGGCGACCACACGTGCAGACGCGGCCTGGCGGCATCTCCGCCCACCCCTCATGCCCCTCGATCCGACGTCGGCGGCACGGCTGGAGGCGGCTCTGGAATCGTTTCAAGCATTGCTTTCCCCCCTCAATGCCTGACCCGGCGACCCTGCTCATCGCCTTGCTGTTCCTCCTGGCGGCGCTGCTGTATGCGTCGGTGGGGCATGGCGGGGCGTCGGCCTACCTGGCGGTGATGGCGCTCCTGGGGGTGGCCCCGGCGGTGATGAAGCCCACCGCGCTGGTGCTCAACATCCTCGTC
>CAZLRO010000369.1:0-2395 GCA_964561865.1 uncultured Rhodothermaceae bacterium
CACCGGCGAGGCCATCCCCGTCTGGGTGGCGGACTACGTGCTCATGGGCTACGGCACGGGGGCGATCATGGCTGTGCCGGGCCAGGACGAGCGCGACTGGGACTTCGCCGAGACCTTCGGCCTGCCCATCGTCCGCACCGTGCAGCCGCCGCCGGGGTTCGACGGCCGGGCCTACACCGGCGACGGCCCGGCCATCCACAGCGGCTTCCTCGACGGCCTGCAGGTGGCCGAGGCGAAGCGCAAGGTGATCGCCTGGCTGGAGCAGCACGGCCACGGCACCGGCACGGTGCAATACAAGCTACGGGACTGGCTCTTCAGCCGCCAGCGTTACTGGGGCGAGCCGTTCCCCATCCTGCACGCCCCCGACGGTACCCTCCGCACCGTCGCCGAGGCCGACCTGCCGGTGGCGCTGCCGCCGATGGACGACTTCCGACCCGTTGCCAGCGACAACCCCGACGCCGCCCCGCAGACACCGCTCAGCCGCGCCCCCGAACACTGGCGCTTCGTGGAGATCGACGGGGTGCGTTACCGCCGCGAACTCAACACCATGCCGCAGTGGGCCGGGTCGTGCTGGTACTACCTGCGCTTCCTCGACAACCGCAACACCGACCGGTTTGTGGACCCCGACCGCGAGCGCTACTGGGTGGGCGACCGGGGGGTAGACCTGTACGTGGGCGGCGTCGAGCACGCCGTGCTGCACCTGCTCTATGCCCGCTTCTGGCATAAGGTGCTCTTCGACCTCGGCCACGTCTCCGGGCCGGAACCGTTCGGACGGCTGTTCAACCAGGGCTACATCCAGGCCTACGCCTACCGCGACCAGCGCGGGATTGTCGTCGAGGCCAGCCAAGTGGTAGACCAGGACGGACGGCCCGCCATGGAGGTGCAGGACCAGCCGGGCCGACAGTTCTTCTACCGGGGCGAACCCGTCACGCAGGAATACGGCAAGATGGGCAAGAGCCTCAAGAACGCCGTCAACCCCGACGACGTGATCGCTGAATACGGCTGCGACACGCTGCGCCTGTACGAAATGTACATGGGGCCGCTCGATGCCTCCAAGCCCTGGAGCACCCGCGACATCATCGGCGTCCACCGCTTCCTGAACCGCGTCTGGCGCAACTTTGTGGCGGAAGACGGGACGCTCCGCGTAACCGACGGCGCGGCTACCGAGGATCAGCGCCGGCTGCTGCACCAGACCCTCCACCGGGTGACGGAAGCCCTGGAGCGGATGGGCTTCAACACCGCCATTGCCCACCTCATCCAGATGAACAACGAACTGGTGGGTGCTGAAACCCTCCCCCGCGCCCTGGCCGAGCCGTTCGTGCTGATGCTCGCGCCCATGGCCCCACACCTGTGCGAGGAGCTGTGGCAGCGCCTCGGCCACACCGACACGCTGGCCCATGCCCCGTGGCCGGTGGTCGATCCGCAATACCTGGTGGCGGACGAGATTGAGATCGCTGTGCAGGTCAACGGCAAGATGCGGGCCTCCATCCGCATCCCGGCAGAAGCCGATGCTGCCACCGCCATCGCCCTCGCCAAAGCCAGCGACAACGTCGCCCGCCACCTCGACGGCCTGACCATCCGCCGCGAAATCTATGTGCCAGGACGCATCGTCAACCTGGTGGTGGGGTGAACCGGGGTCCTTTGTCGTCCACCCACGCTTGCTGCTACCTGCCACGACGGCTATCGCCGCTGTGCTAGCGGTGCAGCCGATTATCGACCTGTTCTGCAATTGGGCCGAGGAATACGGCCGCGTTATCAATGCCTGACTTCCCCAAGCTCGACGTGCTGGCCCTCGCGGCCCACCCGGACGATGTGGAACTGAGTGCAGCCGGGACGGTGGCGCTGCTGGTGCGGCAGGGCTACCGGGTGGGCATTGTGGATTTCACGCAGGGCGAACTCGGCTCGCGGGGCACCCCGACGCTCCGGGCCGAAGAGGCCGCCACATCCGCCCGTATCCTCGGCCTCGCAGCCCGCGAAAACCTCGGCCTCCCCGACGGTGACCTCGCCGACACGCCCGCACATCGCACGGCGGTGGTGCGGGCCCTCCGCCGGTACCGGCCCGACCTGCTGCTCATCAACGCCCCCGAAGACCGCCATCCCGACCACCCGGACGCGGCCCGGCTTTCCACGAAGGCGGTCTTCCAGGCCGGGCTGCGCAAGGTAGAGACGTTTGAGGACGACGGCACGCCGCAGGAACCCTGGCGGCCCCACCATGTGCTGCACTACCTGCAGTCCATCGACTTCGCGCCCACGTTCGTCGTGGATGTGACCGAGACGTGGGAGACGCGCCTGGACGCCTTGCGTGCCTTCCGCTCGCAGTTCTTCAACCCCGACTACGTGCCGGACCCGGACGAGCCGGAGACGTTCATCTCCAACCCCGCCTTTTTTGAATGGA
>CAZLRO010000370.1:0-2391 GCA_964561865.1 uncultured Rhodothermaceae bacterium
ACGCGGCTCTGGGCCAACGAGGCCAACGACACCGGGCAAGAAGACCTCCTCTTCACCGGCAACGTGCTCATCGTGGAACGCGGAGACAGCCTGCGGGCCGACCGGGTGCTCTACAACAAGCGCACCAAGACCGGCCAGGCCTCCGGACACGTCCGCCTCTCCGACGGCGAGGTAGTCGTGCAGGCCCCCTCCGGCCTCTATTTCACCGAAGAGAAACGTGCCCGCTTCACCGAAGGGGTCACCCTCATCGACAGCACGTCGGTACTCGAAAGCGCCGGCGGCGAGTATTTCTCCGACGAGAAACGGGCCGAGTTCTACGGGGCCATCCGTCTCTGGACCGAGCAGACGTTTCTCGAAGCCGATTCGATCACCTACTTCCGGGAGACCGAGGTCTCCATCGCCCGCGGGCATGTGTTCATCCGACAGGAAGGCGGGGATGACACGGCAGCGGCCGATTCCACAACGCGCACATTCCTGTTCAGCGACTGGGCCTGGAACGACAACCTCAACCAGACCAGCCGCCTGCGGGGCCAACCGCTGCTCGTGCAGGTCCGTGCCGACACCACAGGAACCCCTACTGACACCCTCATCATCCGCGCCGGGGTGATTGAAGCCTTGCGCCCGGACTCGACGCTGCAACGGCTCGTCGCCACAGATTCGGTCCGCATCTGGCAGCAGGAGTTCGCCGCCGTGGCCGATTCGGTCGTCTCCGAACGCTGGCGCCTGCCCGACCTGCCCACCCGCGAGGAGAGCCGCCTCTACCACAACCCGATGGCCTGGTTTGAACAGACCCAGGTGAACGGGGACACCCTGCGCATCCTCACCCGCGACGGGGGCATCGACTCGCTCTTCGTACGGGCCAACACCTTCGTGGCCCTGTTCGACACCCTGCTCCAGCGTATCCAACAACTGCGCGGGCAGCACCTCGTTGGGCTGTTCCGGAACGACAGCCTCCACACGCTGCATGTTGGCCCCAACGCCGAAACGATTTATTTTCTGAAAAACGAGGACAAGGCACCGGATGGGGCCGTGCAGGCGTCGTCCGACCGGGTCACCTTCTATTTTGCCGGAGGCGAGCTGCAGGACTTCAAGTTCTTCACCGATGTGGAAGGCACCCTCTACAGCGAGGAACTGCTGCCCCAGCCGTTCCACCTCACCGGCTTTAGCTGGCGGCCCGACGAGCGTCCCACGAAGCCATCCCTGCTGACGATGCCGGGCACCCTCGAACGGCTGGCGGCCTCCCCCCCACCCCCCCGACGCTGACATGGCAACGACCGAGCTTAAGGCGGCCCTGGACAAGCTCCGGCAGGGGAACCCCACCGAGGCCCTCCCCCTGCTGGAGGCGGTCGTCCAGCAGACCCCCCATGACTTCAACGCGCACCTGCTACTGGCCCAGGCATACCGGGCAGTGGGGCAGGAAACCCGCGCCCACACCGCCTGGCAACAAGCCTACCAGTTGCTTCCCCCTGGCCCAGCCTCCAGCACCCCGCAGGAAATCCGCCACTCCTATACCATCCACCGGATTTACCATACAGCCCTCAAGCCGACTCCAGCGGCCTCGTCTGTCCCCGGACCGGGGCTGACCCTGCGGGCCGAAGGGCTGGTGAAACGGTACAAGCAGCGGACGGTGGTGGAAGGGGTGAACCTGGATGTCCGGCAGGGCGAGGTGGTAGGGCTGCTCGGTCCAAACGGGGCGGGCAAGACTACCACCTTCTACATGATTGTGGGGCTGGTGAAGCCCAACGCCGGGCACGTCCACCTCGGCAACCAGGACATCACCTACAAGGCGATGTACCAGCGGGCACGGCGTGGCATCGGCTACCTCGCACAGGAAGCCTCCATCTTCACCCATCTGACAGTGGAGAAGAACCTGATGGCCGTGCTCCAGTACCAGCGCTTCAGCCGGGCCGAACGGCAGCAACGGGTGGAAGAACTCATCGCCGAGTTCCGCCTCGAAAAAGTACGTCGTTCCAAAGGCTACACCCTCTCCGGCGGGGAACGGCGGCGCACCGAGATCGCCCGCGCCCTCGCCACCCGACCGCAGTTCTTCCTGCTGGACGAGCCGTTCGCCGGGGTAGACCCCATCGCCGTCGAGGAGATCCAGCACATCGTGGCCGGGCTGAAGGACAAGGGCCTGGGCGTACTCATCACCGACCACAATGTCCACGAGACGCTGGCCATCACCGACCGCGCCTACCTGCTCTACGACGGCCGCATTTTCACACAGGGTACGGCCGAGGCCCTCGCCAGCGACCCGGAAGTCCGCAAGCGCTACCTCGGCGAGCAGTTCACCCTCGAACGCTACCGCCGCCGGGACGAAGGGCGGGGATGAGGGTGCATTGCGGATTTGGGATTGCGGATTTGGGATTGCGGATTTGGGATTGCGGATTT
>CAZLRO010000371.1:0-2383 GCA_964561865.1 uncultured Rhodothermaceae bacterium
TGCGGGGCTTCACGGACAACTACATCCAGGTCAGCCAGCCGTTCGACGCCGCCTGCGTGGGGCAGATCACCCCGGTGCGCCTCGCTGGCCTCACGCCCGACGGCACCGTCCGCGCCGAGGACGCAGCGTTTGTGCCACTGTTGTAGGGCGAAGTCCTCCCTGCAAGCGCACCGCCGCAAAGGGTATAAATTATTACCACCTCCCAACGGGAGAGCATGGCCGATTGGAGGGTATAACACCGTACCCTGTCAAATATCCGGTATCACCCATGACCTGGACGAACTGGCCTTTCCGCATCGTCTTGTTGGGGACGGTACTCTTATCGGGTTGCGAACTCCTGTCTTCCCCTGGAGAAACGACCAGCCAGCAGGTACAGGTAGATGAGCGGCTAATTCCAGACAGCGTGCTGGCCGCCTATCGGCAGGACGCCGCATACCTCGCTGTTCGTACCCTGCAAACGGATCCCGTTGCACGGATCAACCAGGTCGAACTGCCCGATACCCTCCTCGATGCCTATCTGCAAGCCTTGCTGCACGTCTATCTGGCCCGTTCGATAAAAGCGCGTGAGGCGGTTGTCGAGCGGTATCAGATTCATGCCCATCCCTTCCCCGCCATCCATAGCCTGGCGGTTTCACCAAACCCGAACGCAACATGGGCACAAGCCTGGTGGGAAGGCCGCAGCCTGACCGGAAACGCCGCCGTGGATGCCCTGATGAACGCGTACAACCTGACAGTGGAAAACTACCATGAGTTTCTAAATGGCAGACGGGTGGCGGCCCTCCGCACCTCCCATGCCTTGAATATCGAGGCGCTGGCCCTTCGCTTTGAAGACCTCGCCGATATCGGATATGCCGAGCCGAATGGCATCGTCGGCGATGGGAACAACATTGCCGGCAACCTCCTGCCCGATCGCGTCCAACTGACCTACAGCTTTGGCTGGGGCGATTGTCCATCCGGGTGTATAGACCGGCATTACTGGACGTTCGAGGTAACGTCCGACGGCCTGGTGACGCTGGTTGAAGAAACCGGTTCACCGCTTTCATATTGAAAGCGCCGCGTCCCCCCCATCAGACACGCTGAGCGACGCAGAATAATAGCCCTGATGCAACCTTAAGTCTCGATCTATTATGCGATTCCTGATGCTAGGCCTGCTCGGACTCATGCTGGCAGGCTGCGAGTTGCTGGGCCTGAACCGCAACGACACCGCCGACGCCCGTGCCCGCTGGGCTGCCAAGGGGCCGGTAGACTACGACTTCACGCTGGTGCGTTCCTGCTTCTGTCTCTTCGGTGGTGCCTACCGCATCGCCGTCCGGGCGGACACGATCCACGCCGTCACGCCCTTGCACGAAGGCCAGGAGGTGCCCTCCCCGCAGGATTTCGCGGTGTTCCAGACCCTCGACGACCTGTTCGCCATCATCGACAACGCCCGCGACGCCGACCGGCTGAAGACGACCTACGACCCCGAATGGGGCTTCCCGACCGAGGTCGATATCGACTACAACCAGCACGCCGTCGATGACGAGATCACGTACCGCGCCGAGGACTTCACACCCCGCAGCCAGACGGTCCTGCTGAAGCCGGGAGAAGCTGTGGCGTTGTTCAACACCGCCTATACGCTGACCTTCGAGGCCGTCACGGGCGACAGCCGCTGCCCGACCGATGTCGTCTGCATCACCGCTGGTACGGCCACGATCCGGCTGCTGCTCAAGCCCCCGCCGTTCACCCGTCCACCCGACCTGCTGCTGGAGATGGAACCAGGGCAGACGACCGAGGCTGCCAGCTACCGCTTCACGTTCCTCGACCTGCTGCCCGCCCCGGTCAGCACCCGGTCCATCCGGTCGGCGGACTACCGTGCCCGGCTCCGCATCGAACGGCTGGACGAGCCGGACGCCTGACCTTTTTGCCGTATGAAAGCCTTTCTGCCCACCTTCTTTGGGCTACTGATGCTGGCCGGGTGTGAACTCATCGGCGAGACCCCCTCCTCGGCAGCCCTCACGTTGCAGACAGACCGGGAGGCCTACAGGCTGAGCGAGACGGGGGTGATCGTGGCCCACAACCGCTCCGGGCAGCCGCTCTACTACAGTTCGTGCATGGATCAATCCCTGCAAGAACTGTTCGAAGGCAATGTCACCAACCAGGTATACTATGGGACCTGCGACTGTGTCTGTATCGCTGAACTGCGGCCGGGGCAACAGGCCCGTTTTGCGTTTTCACTGACCAGTCTGGACGAACACCGGCCTCCGCTACGGCTGCACGAGACCGTACAATACCAGTATCACCTCGGCTCTTTCTTCACAGACCGCAACGGCCGCCAGCGCCTCGACGACGCCCTGCGCTTCACAATCTCCTTCCATATCCTGCACTGAATCGCTTTTGTCGGACG
>CAZLRO010000372.1:0-2369 GCA_964561865.1 uncultured Rhodothermaceae bacterium
GATCTCGGAGCGGGTGGTGGCCGAACAGGCGATGTGGCCGGGGAAGGCCGTCACATCGGCTACGCGCTGCGTCTGGCGGGTGCGGGCGGCGGCCCCGCAGACCCCCCGGCTGAACGGGATGTGCAGGCAGCCGTGCGTGCCCTGGTAAGGGCCGATTCGTAACAGATCGGACGCTATCGCCCGGTAGAACCCCGTCCAGTGGAACACGGGGAAGGCATGGTGCAGCTCACACGCCACGGTCGCCATCGCGGCCACCCAGTCCGTCTCGCCTTCGAGCAGCGCGTCGACGCGGGCAAGGGTGGCTTCGTAGCAGGCAGCCTTGTCGGGCAGGACGTCCGGCGTGCTCATGGGGTCACCTGCACGCCCCGCCAGAAGGCCACGTAGCCCGTGATCTCCCTTGCGGCATCCTTCGGAGCTGGGTAGTACCACGCTGCATTCGCATTCCGGGCACCGCCTACGACCACATCGTAATAGTGTGCCTGCCCTTTCCAGGGGCAGATGGTCTGGTGGCCGCTTGGCTCCAGCCGTTCCCGATAGACACTCTCGGGCGGGAAGTACTGGTTGCCTTCTATGACGATGGTCTTGTCGCTCTCGGCGATCACCATGCCGTTCCAGGTCGCTTTCATGGGATCCATGTCGGTTGTGGGGTAAGGGAACCTCCATCCGTGCAGATGGCGTATCGGGCGTTACGGGGGGGCGGAGGCTTGCTGGATGCGGGCATAGGCGGCCAGGGCACGGTCGCGGGCCTGGGCATGGTCGATTACCGGCAGCGGGTAGTCCCGCCCCAGCGTGACCCCGGCCTGTTGCAACAGGGCCACCGGCGCTTCCCAGGGGTGATGGAGCCAGGCATCTGGCAGGTGGGCGAGTTCCGGCACCCATCGCCGCACATACACCCCGTCCGGATCGAACTTCTGGCCCTGGCCCACCGGGTTGAAGATGCGGAAGAACGGCTGGGCATCGGCCCCGCACCCGGCGGTCCACTGCCAGCCCTGGGTGTTGTTCGCCAGGTTCGCATCCACGAGGGTATCCCAGAACCAGCGCGCCCCTTCCTGCCAGGGCTGGAGCAGGTCTTTCGTCAGGAAAGAGGCTACCACCATGCGCACGCGGTTGTGCATCCAGCCCGTGTGCCAGAGCTGCCGCATCCCGGCATCGACCAGCGGGTAGCCCGTCCGGCCCTGCTGCCAGCAGTGCAGGTGTTCGGGGGCGAGCACCCAGGGTAATGCCGCAAACGCGGGCTTGAGGGGCTGGTCGGGGGTGTGGGGGAAATGGTAGAGCAGGTGGTAGCTGAACTCCCGCCAGGCCAGTTGCCGGAGATAGGGTTCCACGACCGCCTGCGGGTGGGCCGCCAGCAGCGTGTGCCACACCTGGCGCGGACTCAGCTCCCCGTGCTGGAGCCAGGGCGAGAGGGCTGAGGTCGCGTCGCCGTCCGGGCGGTCTCGCTGCATGGCGTAGGCCGGGGCCAGGCGGGTGGCAAAATGCCGGAGGCGTTGCCATGCCCCCGCTTCACCGGGCTGCCAGGTAGCCCGCAACCCCGCGTCCCAGGCGATCCTGGGGAGCAGGTCCAGGGCGTCGAGCGGCAGGCTGTGCGGCCAGGCCGCAGGAGCCAGCGACGGTGCAAGGAACGGGATGGGCAGCGGGATAGGGACGTCGAGGGTGGCTTGGAGGGTGCGCCAGAACGGGGTAAAGACCTGGAAGGGCGTGCCAGCGCCCGTGCGGACCATCTCCGGGTCGTGCAGCAACGTGGCGGCGCGGGCCTCCATCCGCACACCCCCAGCCGTCAGCGCGGCATGGATCCGGGTATCGGAAGCCTGCAAGGCTGGCTCGTAGCGCCGGTGGTAGAAAAGAGTGTCCGCACCTGTCTCCCGGACGAGGTCTTGCAACACCTCCAGCGGGTCTCCCCGTCGCAGAACCAGGCGGAGGCCGTATGCCTGCAAGTCCCGGTCGAGGGCGGCAAGGGCATGGTGCAGCCACCAGCGGGCCGCCGCCCCCGGCGGCCAGGCCCCATGCTCCTCCGGCGACCAGATGAACACCGGCACGAGGGCTGCTCCTCGTCTCACCGCCTCGGTCAGGGCCGGATGGTCGGCCAGGCGCAGGTCGTGGCGAAACCAGACGATGGAGGCGGGCATGGCGATGGGGGTATTTGGTGCTTGGAATAATCCGCGATCCGCAATCCGAGAGCTGGGCGAAGCATCCGGGTGATGCAAGGGTTGCGCCTTTTTCCTGGGCGCTGCCAGGCAGACCCGCACAGCCCTTCCTACGGATGCTTCGCCCCTACAGGACGTTCTGCCTTCCCAATCCACAATTCCCCTCTCCCAGAGGGGTGGCCCGCACGGCACCAGCCGGGCGGGACGGGGTGTGTCGCGCCCGCT
>CAZLRO010000373.1:0-2350 GCA_964561865.1 uncultured Rhodothermaceae bacterium
GGCCTGAAAACCAGCCCTGTATTTTTCTCTGGTCACCGTCCCTTCCTCAAAAGACATGAAACATCCCCTGATGAACCCTGATGTGAAACGGCACAGCGATTGCGCCGACTAACAAGGTGACGGGAGCGACGAAAGGAGCATGGACCTTGATTGCTGCGCGCTATGATCACCATCGATTCATTAATGAGTGAGGAAACCCCTCCGTTACGGCCTGACGATACGGTAGACCATGGCCTGGACCTGATGATGGAGCTGGGGGTACGACACCTGCCGGTGGTGGGGGCCGATGGGATGCTGATGGGCCTGATTTCAGAAGCACAGCTGCTCGATGCGGCCAGTGCCGATGCCTTCGTCGAGAGTGTGATGGGGCCACGCCCGATCCGGGCCGAACCCCACCTCCACGCCTTCGACGTCGCCAAGCTGATGTCCCAGCACGACCTGACCACCCTGCCCGTGACAGACGTGCGAGGGCAATACCAGGGGCTGATCCGGCGGCATGACCTGTTCGAGGGGTTCGCCCGCCTCTTCGCCACGCATGAGGCGGGGGCCATCCTCGCCGTCGAGGTCGAGCCGCGCAACTACTCGCTCTCCCAGCTGATCTACACCATCGAACAGAACGACGTGCGGGTGCTCTCGGTGGCAACCGAGATGCCCAGCATGGAAAATGGCAACATCGCCGTGACGATCAAGGTGAACGTGACCGATGTCTCGCGGGTGAAACACATGCTGGAACACCGGGGCTACCATGTCGTGGCGGCCTTCGGGCAAGACGAGACTGACGACGACTTCCGCCTTCGCATTGAGGAGTTTATGCGCTATCTTGAGGTCTGAGCAGCCTCCATTCGAATACAGGAAAGGGGACTCCGCCGGGGTCCCCTTTTTTATGACAATGCCCCACTCACCCCCGCTGTCTGCGTTCCCATGCCTTCCGAACCGCACAATACCGAGGCCGCCCTGATCCAGTCGATGGTGCTGCTGGCATCGATGACCACTGCCACCGAGGTCTGGCAAGGCATCGCCGAGCGGCGGGCCGGGCGAGATCCGTCGGGGCAGGAATCCCCCTTGTTCGTGCGGACCTGGCTGGCAGAGGCCCGCACCACGTTGGCCGACCGCCTCCTGGCGATCCAGTCCGTGCTGGTAGCGGCCCATCAGGAGGACGCTTTTGCACTGACGGTGGTGCGCCATTTTGAACTGCTGCTGATGCTCCACCGGCTGGAACTGCACCTGCAAGCCATCCACCAGCGCCTGCTCAGCCTCTACCCCCACATCTCCGAAGCCCTGGCCGAAGAAGCCCGCCTGCTGCACGCAGAAGCACATCAGCTGGGACACGTCGCGTACCGCCTGTTCACCGAGGCCCTCGGCGACTTTCTGAACCGTGCCTTCTCTTTTGCCGAATGGATGTACGAGGAGTTGTGACGGGCGGCTCCTCAACAAGAATTCCAGAACAGAACCCAGGACAGGGACGTTGAATCCTGTCTTTCGTTGTTCCGTTTCGCTTTCCTTGCAGGCTGTATGCAACCCACCGGTGAACCCTCCTCCAACGGCTATGGGGCCTCGAACATCCAGGTCCTGGAAGGGCTGGAAGCCGTCCGCAAACGCCCCGCCATGTACATCGGCGATGTGGGGTTTCGGGGCCTCCACCACCTCGTATACGAAGTCGTGGACAACTCCATCGACGAGGCCCTGGCCGGGTACTGCGACCGGGTGGAGGTGGTCATCCTCGAAGACGGGTCGGTGCGCGTGACCGACAACGGGCGCGGCATCCCGGTAGACCTGCACCCGACCGAGGGCCGCTCGGCTCTGGAAGTGGTGATGACCGTGCTGCACGCCGGAGGCAAGTTCGACAAGAACACCTACAAGGTCTCAGGCGGGCTGCATGGCGTGGGGGTCTCCTGCGTCAACGCCCTGTCGAAGACCCTCATCGCCACCGTCCGCCGCGACGGGTTTGTCTGGCAGCAGGTCTATGAGATAGGCAACCCCGTTGCCCCGGTGCAGCGGCTGCGCCCGATGGCGACCGGGGAGACCACCGGCACAACGGTTCAGTTCTGGCCCGACACCGGCATCTTCCAGACGACGGAGTTCCGGTTCGACACCCTGGCCGAGCGGCTGCGCGAGCTGGCCTACCTGAACCGCAACGTCACCATCAGCATCGAAGACCACCGCGAGGAGGACGAGGCGCTGCGCCGTGAGGAATACCATTTCGAGGGTGGCATCACCGAGTTTGTCCGGTACCTCGACGAGACGCGCACCCCCATCCACGACGGCACCATCTACATCGCCGACCCGGAGGCCGAGGTGCCGGTGGAGCTGGCGATGCGGTACAACGACGGCTATTCGGAGAACGTGCTCT
>CAZLRO010000374.1:0-2338 GCA_964561865.1 uncultured Rhodothermaceae bacterium
CTAGCGGGGTATCAACAGGAGTAGCTCTGGATCGATACCGAATCGCTTGAGGAGGTGGCGCGTCATGTTTGAGCTTGTCATCCTGCTTGTGGGGGTCTTGCCGCTGGTGGTGGGCCTGTATGCCATCCGAATGATGCGGAACAGCGAGGGCGACGATGCCGACGATCCGCCCCCCCCGGCTCCGCCGCAGCCCCCGATGCCTATCACCCCGCCATCGCCCCGTCACCGGTGTACCCCGGTCGGGCCGCGCCCCGACCATCCGCCTGCACCCCGCCACGCCCTGCGCTCGCCCGGCCGCCCCAGCCACGTCGGAAGGTGATTGCGGATCTCGGAGTGCGGATTTTTCCAAGCACCAGGTACCAAGCACCAGGTACCAAGCACCAAATAGCCAATAGCCAATAGCCAACAGCTAACCGCTACTTTCCCCCCCAACGCAGCCGCGCCAGTGCTTCCACGGCCTGGTCGATCTCCTGCTCGGTGTTGTAGTAGTGGGGGGAGAGGCGCAGCGCCGAGGACACCCCTTTGGCATCCATGTCCAGCACAGCGAACGCCCGCACCGCCGCGCTCGTGCGGATGTGCTGCGTGCGGAGCTGCTGGACGGCTGCGCCCGCGTCCAGCCCCGGCCAGGCAAGGGTGACGATGGCGCAGGGGTTCTTGCCCCGGTCTAGCAGACGCACATCCGGGAGGGCGGCCAGGCGGTTACGCAGGTACGCGGCCAGTGCCTGCGTCCGTGCCAGCGCTTCTGTCCCGGCTACGTCGCAGGCGTACCGGGCCGCCTCGCCCAGCCCCAGCACCAGCGCGTAGTTGAACTCCCAGTTCTCGAACCGGCGGGCATCCGGTACCGGTACGAACGCATCGGCGTCTGTCCAGGTAGCCCCGCGCCCATCCACGTAGAGCGGGAATCGTCCGTCGGCCAGCATCCGGTCGGACACATACAGGAACCCGATGCCCCGTGGGCCGCGCAGGAACTTGCGCGCCGTCGCCGCCAGGAAGTCGCACCGTAGCCGCGCCACGTCGATGGGGAGCTGGCCGACGGCCTGGCAGGCATCGAGCACGAACGGCACCCCCGCCGCCGCACAGACCGCACCGACCGCCTCGGCCTCCTGCACCAGCCCGGAGTTCGTAGGCACCCACGTCATCAGCACCAGCCGGGGACGGTGGCGGTCGATCAGCGCCTGCACCGAGGCCGGATCGACGCCGCCTTCAGGCCGGTCGGCGGCCCGCACCACCTGCACCCCCTGCCGCTGGGCCAGGCTCAGCAGCATCAACTGGTTGGCGGAATAATCGACCGTCGTGGTGAGCACAACCGCACCCGGATGCAGGTCGAAGGCGCTGAGGGCTTGTGCCACCGCCACCGTCGCATTCTCGACGAGGGCAATGTTGCGCGGCACCGCCCCGATGAGCCGGGCCACCTGTCGATACGCCGCCGCAATGTCGTCCCGGCGCTGGTCGGCCAGTTCATACCCGCCCACCTGCGACTCGTCGTGCAGGTACTGCAACATCGTCGCCAGCACCGGCTGCGGCATCAGCCCGGCACCGGCGTTGTTCAGGTGCAAGCCGTGCGTGCAGCCCGGCGTATCCGCACGCCAGCAGGCCACGGCTGCCGGAAGGGGCGTAACCAATTCTTCGTTAGACATTCTCCCGCAGAAAATCGATATTGGACAGGCTTTACGCCCGCTTTGCCCAGCAAGATAAGGGATGAGATGCGCGATGCAGTTCAGATCGGGAAAACCCTGTTGCGGCTGGTACACGGGGACATCACCGAGGCGGTCGTGGAGGTGGTGGTCAACGCCGCCAACCGCAGCCTGCTGGGTGGCGGCGGGGTGGATGGGGCCATTCACCGGCGTGGCGGAACGGCCATCCTGGAGGACTGCAAGCGGCTCCGGCGCGATGTCTTCCCGGAAGGGGTGCCGACGGCAGAGGCCGTGCTCACCACCGGCGGTCAGCTTTATGCCCGCCATGTGATCCATACCGTCGGGCCGATCTGGCAGGGAGGCGATGCCGGGGAGCCGGACCTGCTGGTGCGGGCCTACCGGAACGTGCTCGACCTGGCGAGGATGCACCGCCTGCGGACGCTCGCCTTCCCCTCCATCAGTACCGGGGCCTACGGCTTTCCGATTCACCAGGCTGCCCCGCTCGCCCTTCAGACCATCGCCGAGGTGGTGCGGGCCTGGCCCGACGCTTTCGACGAGGTGCAGGTCGTCCTGTTTACCGGGTATGACCTGACGGTGTACCAGAACGCCTTGCCAGCGGCTTGGTAACACTGGATATAGTCAAATTGACTATATCTCCGGGTTTCAGTTGCTTGTTTCAACGCCATGAAAAAGCTGATCCTGTT
>CAZLRO010000375.1:0-2323 GCA_964561865.1 uncultured Rhodothermaceae bacterium
GACGATAATATAGTCAAATTGACTATAATTTTTGTGACGACCCGCTGAAGTCACCTGTCCGTCATCGGGGTATGGTGGAGTGAGATGGGCTTATTTGAGGTTGTGGAAGACCTTCTGCACGTCCTCATCCTGTTCGAGCCGGTCCACGAGCTTGAGCACCTCCTGGGCCTGGTCTTCCGGGAGTTCGACCAGCGAGACGGGGATCCATTCGACCTCGGCGCTGAGCGGGGTGAGGCCCCGGTCTTCGAGGGCTTTCTGCATGGCTCCGAAATCGTTGAAGAGGCAGCGGACGACCAGCACCGTCTCGCCGTTCTCGCCTTCCCCTTCGCCCATCTCATCCAGGCCATGGTCGATCAGGTCCAGTTCCAGTTCATCCTGGTCGAGGCCGACCGGGCTGATCTTGAACACTCCCATCTTGCGAAACTGGAAGCTGACGCTGCCGTTGGTGCCGAGCGTGCCATTGCCCTTGTTGAAGTGGGCACGGATGTTGGCGACGGTACGGGTGGGATTGTCGGTGGCGGTCTCGATCAGGAGGGCTACCCCGTGCGGGGCATACCCTTCATAGAGGATCTCGGCATAGTCCACCATATCCTTGCCCATCGCCCGTTTGATGGCCGCCTCCACGCGGTCCTTGGGCATGTTGACGCTGCGGGCGTTCTGGATGCAGCGCCGCAGGGCCGGATTGGCATCCGGGTCGGGGCCGCCCGCCTTGACCGCGATGGCAATCTCCTTGCCGATGCGGGCAAACTGCTTGGACATGCGGTCCCACCGGGCGAACATGGTGGCCTTGCGAACTTCGAAAATGCGTCCCATACATCAATCAGGTTGCAGGCGGCGGATACGGGCAAGATACGGCAGCCGCAGCAAGGGTGCGTTGTGCCGGGGAGGGGTGGCTGCGGAAGCCCGGTGAAGACGTGCAGGTCGTCATGGCAGGAGGTTACGGCGTTCTCGGAGCAGACAAGAGGCACTCGTCCAAGGGAATGGGGAACGCTGCCCCGATCTGAAGCCGTCCAAAATCCGGATGTACAGGGTTGATGAGAAAGTTGTATTCCTGCGGGATGTTGACAAGTCCCATGCGGCGTATTGTTCTTCTTGGTGCATGGTCGGCATTGGGGTCGGGCGCGGTCAAAAGGCCATGTGGCGACCGCGCTGGAGCCACTTTTAGCAGGAAACAGGATACCCGGCCAGAGATTCCCGCCCTTTCTGCTACAACACCTTGACGATGATCATCGTTAGGTCGTCGCTCAGGACGGGGGCGTGCTCGGTGAAGGTGCGGATGTCGGCCAGCACGGCGTCGAGGATGTTCTGTGCGGTGTCGGACTGGTGCGCACGCAGGGCGGCCTCCAGCCGGGGTTCTCCGTATTCTTCCTCGGTCGGACTCATCGCCTCGGTCACGCCGTCGGTGAACAGGGCCAGCACGTCGCCGGGGCCGAGCGTGACGGTGCCGCTTTCGTAGGGCAGTCCTTTCATCACGCCCAGCAGCACCCCGCCGGTCTCCAGCAGTTCGAACGTGCCGTCCGCCCGCAGCAGCATGGGGGGGTTATGCCCCGCATTGACGTATCGGAAGGTGCGCGTGGCTGGGTCGTAGATGCCCTGGACGAAGGTAATGAACTTGTCGTAGGTGGTGTTTTCGCAGATGACGCGGTTGATGTGTCCGGTGGCCTCTTCGAGCGAGACCTCCATCGGCAGCATCACGTGCAGGCATGCCTGGAGGTTGGACATGAGCAGCGAGGCGGGCACCCCTTTTCCGGTCACGTCGGCAATGGCGAGCAGGAGGCGGCCACTGGCAAGGCGGACCACGTCGAAGTAGTCGCCAGCCACATGGCGGCTGGGGATGGCGACGGTGGCGATGTCGAGGCCTTCGAACCGGGGGATGTCCTGGGGTTGCAGCTTTTCCTGGATCTGGCGGGCCAGGCGCATCTCCTCTTCCAGCTTCTCCTTCTCGATCTGCTCCTCGACGAGGTAGGAGTTCTGGATGGAGACGAAGGCGAGGTTGCCCAGGGCGTAGAGGAACTCGATGTCGTCCGGGTGGTAGGGCTGCCCGGTCATCTTGCGGCCCAGGCAGAGCAGCGCCCGTGTTGTGCCCTGTTGCCGGATGGGCAGCACCAGTGAGATCCCGCGCTTGACCAGTCCTGTCCACTGCGGATCGATCTCTTCCTCCTCCTTGAGCCACAGCAGGGTGTCGAGCGCGCCGAGGGCTTCGAGCAGGGGAGGCTCCAGCACCCCGTTGGCGATGCCCTTCGAGGCGACGACGCGGAACTCGTCATCTTCCCGTCCATCCCAGTCGTGGTCGGCGTTGCAGCGCAGGACGAACAGATGCTTG
>CAZLRO010000376.1:0-2284 GCA_964561865.1 uncultured Rhodothermaceae bacterium
CACCACCTGTACCTCATGGAAGAAGCCATCCTTGAACATCGGGCGGATGGCCCGGTCGATCAGGCGGCCCGAAAGCACTTCCTTTTCGCTGGGCCTGCCTTCGCGCTTGATGAAGCCGCCGGGAATCTTGCCCCCCGCCGCATACTTTTCCCGGTACTCGACCGTCAGCGGGAAAAAGTCCTGCCCGGCCCGCACTTCCGGCGCAATGGTGACAGCGCAGAGCACCATCGTGTCGTCGAGGCGGACCACTACCGACCCGGCGGCCTGCTTGGCGAGCTTGCCCGTTTCGAGGTGGATGAACTTGCCAGGTTCAAATTCGATTGTGTGGGTGGTGGCGGTGGGAATCTGGGTTACTTCTGCCATGAGTTTCAATGCGTTCGCTTTTTTTCTCCTACGCCTGCATTTGTTACAGGCCCCGGTTGGGGCAATTGGCTACCTCCTGCACGGGCAGCAGGCAGCCCTCCGGCATGCGGGACATCGAGAGGGTGGGAACAGGGCCGGATGAAGCGCAAACGGCGGCAAGCCTCTGAAGCCCTGCCGCCGTCGTGCGCCGTGCTTACTTGCGAATACCGAGCTTGCCGATCAACTCGCGGTAGCGCGCGATGTCCCGGCTCATCAGGTAGTTGAGCAGGCGACGACGCTTGCCGACGAGCTTGAGCAACCCCCGCCGTGTCGAGTTATCGTTCGGGTGGGTTTGCAAGTGCTCGGTCAGGTCGTTGATGCGCTTTGTGAACAGGGCAATCTGGACTTCCGGCGCGCCTGTGTCCGTGTCCGTCTTGCCATAGGTGCTGACCAGGGCCAGCTTCTCATCTTTGGTCATCATGGTGGGAGTTCCGCTTTAGATCTTGCCATGCTAAAGTAGAACCTGAAGAACGGCAGTACTGCCGCGGCCTCAAGGTGAGGGGACGATCCCCCCGGTTCGAGTGCTGTCCTCAGACAACAGCCGTTTGGAACGCGCTTCATCTTCGGAAAGTTGCCGTTTCAGCGCGTCGATCCCGTCGAATTTACGTTCTTCCCGCAGCCGCTCGACGAATTCTATACGAAGTTGCTGGCCGTAGAGGTCGCCGTCGAACCCGAAGAGGTGGACTTCGATCCGCTGGAGGTGTCCCTCGAAGGTAGGCCGGGTGCCGATGTTGAGCATCCCGCCGTAGTACTGGCCCCCGGAGAGGCACACCCGGACGGCATACACGCCGTTCTTCGGGACGACCTTGCGGGGATGGAGCAGTGCCAGGTTTGCGGTCGGGTATCCGAGGGTATGGCCCCTCCGGTCCCCTGCCACCACCTGCCCCTGCAAGGCATAGGGCCGCCCCAGCATCCGGGTGACCTGTACCAGGTCGCCCGTTTCGACGAGCAAGTGACGCACCTCGCTGGATGACACCACATGGTCTGCGACGCGCGCAGCCGGGATCACATCCACGCGGAAGCCATGCTGTTGCCCCAGGGTTTCGAGCAACTGTCGATCCCCTTCGCGGCCCCGTCCGAACCCGTGGTCGAAGCCGATGACAATCTCCTGCAACCCGATCCGGCGCACGAGGACCGTTTCGACGAAGGCTTCGGCGGAGAGCTGGGCAAAGGCTTTGGTGAACGGCAGCACGATGAACCGGTCGATGCCCAGCGCGGCGCACACCTCGGCCCGCTCGTCGATGGTAGTTAGCAACGGGACGGCCTCCTCGCGGACGACTTCGCGGGGATGCGGGTCGAAGGTGACCACCGTGCTCTGCCCGTTCTGTGCCTGTGCCCGTTCCTGCAGGTAGGCCAGCAGCACCTGGTGCCCACGATGCACGCCATCGAACGTCCCTACCGTTACACAGGAACGCGGGTTCAGGGTGAGGGCTTCCAGCCCGTGTTCGCGGATCATTCCAGTTCGGTGGGCAGCGGGTATGGGGAGGGCGCGGGGTGCAGGGCTTCCTGCAGCCGTACCAGCGTCCAGGCGCTGTCCACGGCATACGGCCCGATGGCTTCGCGGCGCAGGGCCACGAGGTGCGCCCCCACACCCAGGCGCTGCCCGAAGTCGTGGGCCAGGCTGCGGATGTAGGTCCCCTTCGAGCAGACGACCCGGAACGAGACGTCGGCCCCATGCCACCCCAGCAGATCGAACGCGGCGATGTGGACCGTGCGGAGCGGCGGCTCGATGGCCTCGCCCCGACGCGCCTTCCGGTACAGCCGCTCCCCTCCCACCTTCACAGCCGAGAACAGCGGCGGTCGCTGCGTGATGGTGCCGAGGAACAGCTGCCGGGCGGCTTCCAGGTCATCCGCCCTCAGGTGCGACCAGCCGTGCCGCTGC
>CAZLRO010000377.1:0-2273 GCA_964561865.1 uncultured Rhodothermaceae bacterium
ATGTGTCGGGGAAACGCCTGGTAACCCTGCTGGGGGTGCTGCCGCTGGCCGTACCCGGCTATGTGATGGCCTATATCCTGCTGGCGACGACCGGGGCGCAGGGCACGCTGGCACGCCTCTTCGGGCTGGAAGGGCCGCGCCTGCACGGCTACTTCGGGGCGTGGCTCGCCCTGGGCCTGTCTACCTACCCCTATCTGTTCCTCAACCTGCGGACGGCCCTGCTGGGGCTGGACCCCTCGCTGGAAGAGACGGCGCGGACGCTCGGCCACACCCGGCGACAGGTGTTCTTCCGCGTGACGCTGCCCCAGCTACGGCCTGCCTTCTACGCCGGTGCCCTGCTCGTGGGTCTGCATGTGCTGGGCGACTTCGGCGTGGTCTCGCTGATGCGGTTCGAGACGTTCAGCTTTGCCCTCTATTCCCAGTATGCGGCGGCCTACGACCGGATCTACGCCGCCTGGCTGGCCCTGCTGCTGCTGGGCCTGACCGGCACCGTGCTCTGGCTGGAGACCCGGCTCCTGCGGAACCTGCGCCTGCACCGGACGGCTACGAGTCCTGCCCGGAGGCGTCCTCCTTCACCGTTGGGAGGCGGGCAACCCCTGGCCTGGCTTTTCGTGGCCGCTGTCGCCCTGTTCAGCTGGCTGCTGCCGCTGCTGACTATCGGCTACTGGCTGGCCCAGATCCCGGGCAGCCACCTCCGCGCCCTGCTGGAGCCGCTGGGGGCCTCGCTTGCGGCCTCGGTCCCGGCGGCCCTGCTGGCAGCGGCGCTGGCCTTGCCTCTGGCTTACCTGGGAGTGCGCCGCCCCTCGCCGGTGTCGCGGGCACTGGAACGCATCGCTTACCTCGGCTATGCCACGCCCCCGCTGGCCTTCGCCCTGGCAATGATCTTCTTCACGCTGCGCGCCCTGCCCTTCGCCTACCAGACCCTCGGCCTGCTGATCGTGGCCTACGCACTGCACTTCCTGGCCGAAGCCGTCGGGCCGGTTCGCAGCAGCCTCTACCAGGCCTCGCCTCGGCTGGAGGAGGCAGCCCGCACCCTGGGCCGTTCGCCCCTGCGGGCGTTCTTTGCTGCGACGTTCCCACTGCTGCGGCGGGGAGTGCTCGTGAGCATGGCCCTGGTCTTCCTGTCGGCCATGAAGGAACTGCCCCTGACGTTCCTGCTCTCGCCCCCCGGCTTCGAGACCCTGGCCCTGAACGTGTGGAGCTACACCAACGAGGCCCTCTTCGGCCAGGCCGCCCCCCACGCCCTCACCATCCTGTTGTTTTCGTCCGCCTTCGTGGGGTTGCTGCTGCGTGACGAAGACCGTGAACGCGGGGGATCAGCCTAAACCACCCGCACCGGGTATCTTACCTTACATCTTGCGTTCCTCCCTTCCCCCATGCCGCTGCTCACCGTCCATAACCTGACGAAACGCTTCGCCCCGGAGGCCGCTCCGGTGGTGGGGGCGCTGTCGTTCACCGTGGCGGAAGGGGAGATTTTCGCCCTGCTGGGGCCGAGCGGCTGCGGCAAGACCACCACGCTGCGGATGCTGGCCGGGTTTGAGACCCCCGACGCCGGGACGATCACCCTGGGCGATCAGGTGCTCTCGGAGGGGCCACAGCGCCGCGTGCCCCCCGAACAGCGGGGCATCGGGATGGTGTTTCAGGATTATGCCCTCTTTCCCCACCTGTCGGTGCTGGACAACGTCCGCTTCGGGTTGCAGGCCTGGCCGCGCCGGGAGCGGGATGCCCGTGCCCGCGACGTACTCAGGCTCGTGGGGCTGGCCGGGTTTGAACAACGCCGCCCGCATGAACTCTCCGGCGGACAGCAGCAACGCGTCGCCATCGCCCGGACGCTGGCCCCGACGCCCCGCCTGGTACTGCTCGACGAGCCGTTCTCCAACCTCGACGCCCTGCTGCGGCAGTCCACCCGCCAGGATATCCGCACCCTGCTCAAGCAGGCAGGCGTCACGGCGATCCTGGTCACCCACGACCAGGAAGAGGCCCTCTCGTTCGCCGACCGGGTGGCCGTCATGCGCAACGGGCAGATCGAGCAGGTAGGGACGCCGGAGGCCGTCTATTACCAGCCCCGCACCCTGTTTGTGGCGCAGTTCCTGGGCCGGACGAACCTGCTGCTGTCGGAGGCGGCGGGCACCGAGGCCGAGACCCCGCTTGGCCGCGTCCGCCTCAACAGCAGCAAAGGCCTTTACGGCCGCCTCGACCTGCGGCGACGCCGCCACGGCGGGCCATGCACTCGCCGCCAGCAGGGCGACCGACGCGACTAATACGCGATTCAT
>CAZLRO010000378.1:0-2252 GCA_964561865.1 uncultured Rhodothermaceae bacterium
TCTTCGTTTTTACTCCACCTGACGACGATATGGACCTGGGATTGAACGACCGTGTGGCCTTTGTGGCCGGGGCGAGTGCCGGGCTGGGCTATGCCTGTGCCCATGCCTTGTTGACCGAAGGGTGCCGGGTGGCCCTCTGCGCCCGCGACACGGCCCGCATCCAGGCTGCCGCCGAGCAGCTGATGGCCGAAACCAGCACAGGGGCCGACCGGGTGCTGGCCCTCACCTGCGACGTGACAGACGAGGCGCAGATCGTGCAAGCGCTGGAACAGGCCGCCGCACACTTCGGGAAGCTGCACATCCTGGTCACCAACGCGGGTGGGCCGCCCTCCGGCTTCATCGGCGACTTCACGGCGGAGGCGTGGCGGGCGGCGCTGGACCTGAACCTGATGAGCACCATCAACCTGTGCCGCCATGCCCTGCCGTACTTGCGGGCAGCAGCCCACGCCGACCACCACGCCCGCATCCTGATGATCACGTCGATTTCGGCGAAGCAGCCCATCCCCAACCTCTACCTCTCGAACGTGGCGCGGGCCGGGGTGCAGGGCTTCGCCAAGAGCCTGTCGCTGGAGTTGGGGCCGGAGGGCATCACGGTGAACACCGTTCTGCCAGGCTACACGCGCACCGAGCGGCTGTCTGAGCTGTCCGAGGCCACCCACCGGCGCACAGGCAAGCCGGTGGCGGAGATCGAGGCCGGGTGGGCCGAAGACAACGCCCTCAAACGCATTGGCACCCCGGAGGAGTTCGCCGCGGCGGTCACCTTTCTTGCCAGCGCCCGCGCCAGCTACATCACCGGCATCGGCCTCCCTGTCGATGGCGGACGGTCCAAGCACCTGATTTGAACAGGAAGGGGATAGCTGTTGGCTGTTAGCTGTCGGGGTACTTGGTACTTGGGAAAAGGGCAGCAACTTTCCCAATCGTGTCATCACGAGGAGACCATAGGCGATCTCATAAGATCGCCAGGCCGACGACGTGATCTCGCCCTTGCCGCCTTGCAGTAACGTCGCAGCAGCGTCGAGGTAACGCGTTCGCCCCAGCACGGATTATAGTCAATTTGACTATATTGCCAGATCCACCGTCGAGATTGCCGCTTCGTGGTCGATCATGGTCCATCTCATGAGATCGACCATGCTCCTCGCAATGACACAGAGGGAAGGCGGTGACGTTTCCCACCGGTGTCATAACCCCAAATCCGCAATCCGCAAGAGATTGCCACGTCGCTGCGCTCCTCGCAATGACATGATCCGAAATCCCAAATCCACCACCCCAATGGAGGTGGTTGGAGCGGCCTCTCAAGCTCATGGCATCCCTTCTACCAGCATCAGGTCGGTTTCCAGTTCATCGACGTGGCTGAAGAGCAGGCGTCGGGCGTCGGGTGAGAGGGAGAAGGCGGCGGACGCAGGGGTGACCTGTTCCGGGAAGGTGGCAACAGGAGTCGTCTGCCCGGTGGTGGGGTCGAAGCGCAGCAGCCGGAGCGGGGTGTTGCCGCCTCCCTGCAGGTAATAAACCCCCTCGGGCCGGACGACCCAGTTGCCCGGATCGCCGGGGGCCAGATCCGGGATCAGGCGGGCGACAGGGCCACCGGCACGCGGCATCCGCCAGAGTCCCGGATGCCCCTGCCGGATGAAATAGAGGTGGGTGCCGTCGGACGACTCGGTGCCAGCGAAGGCATCGGGGGCGGGGATGCGCTGCGGTACTGCCCGGTCTAGTCCGGCTTTCCAGAGGTTCCAGTGGCCGCCCCGGTTGGAAGTGAAATACACCGTCTGCCCATCCTGTGACCAGGACGGGTAGAGGCAGGTGGCCGCCTCCTGCAGGAGAGGCACTGGCTGCCCGCCGCGGGCATCGATCCGCCAGATCGTCCCCTGGCGGCCCTGTTGCCAGGAAAAAGCCAGCCATCGGCCATCCGGTGACCAGGCTGGTGCCCCCACATAGCCCTCGCCAAACGTCGTTAGCCGCACAGGGTTGGACCCGTCGGCCTGGGCCACCCAGAGTTCGTTGCTGCCCGTGCGGTTGGAGGTGAAGGCCACCCGCTGCCCGTCCGGGGAGAACCGGGCGTGCTGTTCCCACCGGGTCGAGGCGATGAGACGTTCGACCTCTGGCAGAGTCGTCGTTCCCAGCCTCAGTTGCCAGATGTTGAAATCGAAGAACCACTCTATGTAGGCCATCCGGCCCGTCCGGGCTGCCACCGTCGGACGGCCGGGGTCGTAGGTGCCGATGCGCGAGACCCGGTCGGGGGTTCCACCGGCCCGGTC
>CAZLRO010000379.1:0-1758 GCA_964561865.1 uncultured Rhodothermaceae bacterium
ACGCGGTACGCCTCGCCCTGGAAAAGGGGTATGCCCTGCGCCTCCAGCAGGAGCAACTTCAGATCAGCGAGGGGCAGGTGCTGGCCGCGGCCGGGGCCTTCGACCCCTCGCTGGATGCGTCGTTCCAGGGGGGGCGCAGCGAAACCCCGCAACTGACGACCGACGGTACCACCCTGCTCCGTAACGGCTCCGGCACGTACCGGGTGGGCCTGAGCAAACAGTATCGTTCGGGGTTGCTGGTCAGCCCAGGCGTTCAACTGACCCGTACCGACTTTCTGACGAGCAGCGTGGCACCCCAGATCAACACGCGGGCCAGCCTGTTGATGCGCCTGCCGCTCTTGCGGGGGCGGGGGTCCAATCTGGCCGCTGCCGGTGAAGCTGCCGCCCGTACCGCCTTCATGGCGGATGAATGGAACCTGCAACACACCGCTTCCGAGAGTGTCTTGCAGGTGGCCGCGGCCTATTGGGGGTATGTGGCTGCCTACAAGTCGGCCCACATCTTCCAGGCGTCGGAGGAGAGGGCACGACGGCTTTTGCAGGAGACCGAGGCCCTGGTAGCCGGGGGCGAACGGCCCGCCGCCGAACTCGACCAGTTAGGCGCCAGCCTGGCCGACCGGATCAGCGCCCGCATCAATGCAGAACAACGGCTGTTCGAGGCCCGGCAGCAACTGGGGCTGGCGATGGGGCTGCCCTTCGAGCAGTTCGACGCCCTGCCGGTGCCAACCGAGGATTTCCCCCCGCTCGACGTTGTCCAGAACGTTCCGCTCACACCAGAGGCGTTCTACCGCCAGGCCCTGGACCAGCGGGCCGACCTGCGCAGTGCCATCCGGCAAGAAGAAGCCTCGCATATCCTGCTGGCGGCGTTCCAGAATGAAACCCGTCCCCAACTCGACCTGCAACTGGACCTGGGCTACACCGGGCTGAGCCAGGGAGGGCGCATCACGGAATACCTGCCCCCGGTCGGCCAGAACGACCGCAGTGGCACCAATGCATTCGTGGCGCTGGTCTACAGCCTCCCGGCAGGCAACAACCGTGCGCAGGGGCAGCACCTCCAGCAGGAAGCCGCCTACCGGCAGGCCCACCTGGTGGCCGAAGACCTCACCCGCCAGATCCGTTCCGGCGTGGCCGTGGTCGTGGCGGCACTGCAACGCAGCATCGAGGAGGTACAGCGCTCCCACGAAGCGGTGCAACTCTACCAGACTGCGGTCGCCCACGAACAGAAGAAAGTGCAACTGGGGATGGCAACCCTCTTCGACGTCACCCTCGTCGAAGAGCGCCTCACCAGCGCCCTGCTCACGGAAGTGTCGGCCCGATCCCGGTACGCACAAGCCCTGGTACGGCTGCGCCATCAGACCGGTACGCTCATCGCGTCCTCGCCCGAGACGGGTCTGCGGTTCCAGAGCCTGACTACCCTGCCTACCCCCCGATGAGGTTTTGCTATGAAAAATAGCGTCTTTCGCAAGGTCTCTCTCGAACGCCTCTCGTCCCCCGAACAGCTCGACCAGCTCATGCAGGTGACCACCTCGAAGGGCTGGATCGCCCTGACGGCCCTGGCAGGGCTGCTGGTGGTGGCTGTCATCTGGGGCTTCACGGGGCGCATCCCCACGCGGGTACAGGGGATGGGCGTGCTCATCAAGACCGGCGGCGTGTTCGAGGTGGTGGCCCTGACAGCCGGACAAGTCGTCGACATCGCCGTCCGCCCCGGCGACCTGGTGCAGGAAGGACAGGTGGTAGCCCGGCTGGAGCAACCGACCCTGC
>CAZLRO010000379.1:1768-2232 GCA_964561865.1 uncultured Rhodothermaceae bacterium
TGGAGGAAGCCCGACTGCGTCACCAGCAACAACTGGCCTTCGGGCAGACCGACCGTCGGCTCCAGACCGACCTGGCCCGTGAGCAACAGGGGGCCAATCTCCAGGCCCTGGCAGGCCTGCGGGAGCAGGTGAGCTGGCTGGAAGAGCGGATCGAGAACCAGACGCAGCTTTTTGAGCAAGGCTTGATCAACAAGCAAGTGCTGCTGACCTCGAAACAACAGTTGCAGAGCACCCAGGAACGCATCGAGCAACTCGAAAACGAACAGCGCCAGATCACCATCCGGGAGCAGACGCAGCACAACCAGCGGGAACAGGCGCTGGTGAACAGCACGCAACAGATCAACGACCTGGAACGGGAGATCGCCTTGCTGGAAGACCAGATGGAGGCGGCCACGCAGGTCGTAAGCCCCTACACCGGGCGCATCCTGGAGGTGATGGCCGAGGTGGGCACCCTCATCGGACAG
>CAZLRO010000380.1:0-2213 GCA_964561865.1 uncultured Rhodothermaceae bacterium
CGGGCCTTGTTCGCCTCACCAGCCGCAGCCTGCTCGGTGGGGCCGTCGTCCAACTCGACTTTGGCTGGAACACCGACCTGGACCTGGCCCTGCTGGAGGTACGCGAGCACCTGGACCGGCTGGGCGAGGCCTTGCCCGAAGCGGCGGATCGCCCCATCGTGTTGCGCCTGGACCCCAGTCGCCGCCCCATCCTCGTGCTGGCCCTACGCCTGACCGGCACGGCGACCGGCACCGAGGCCGGGTTCGTCCGCCTGAAACAACTGGGGCGGGAGGTGGTGGTACGGCGGCTCGAACAGATCGCAGGGGTGGCACGGGTGCGTCTCAGTGGCGGGTTTGAGCGCGAGATCACCCTGACGATGAACCCCGACCGCCTGGCTAGCTACGGGATCGACCTGCGCCAGATCGAAGCCCAGCTTCAGGCCACCAACGTGTCGCTGCCCGGCGGGTTGCTGCGGCGCGGCCCGTTTCGGTACACCGTGGAGGTATCGGGCGAGTTCAGCGACACCGAAGACATTGCGGCTACGGTCGTCTCTCGCCCCGGCCAGCCTCCTGTGCGCTTGCGCGATGTGGCCGACGTCGTCGATGGCGTGGCCCGGCGGCGCGGGCTGGTACGGCTCAACGGCCAGGAGGCGCTCGTCCTGTATGTCGAGCGCCGCCCGGATGCCAACACGGTTGAGACTGCTGCCCTGGTTCGCCAGGTGCAGCGGGAACTGGAGGCCGAACTGCCAGGGGTGACGGTAGAGACCGTCATCGACGAGAGCCGCTACATCGTCTCGGCGCTCGACGGGCTGGTGCAAGCGCTGCTGCTCGGCGGGCTGATCGCCGCCGGGGTGTTGCTGGCCTTCCTGCGCGACCGCCGCACCGTGCTGGCCGTTGCGCTGGCGCTGCCGCTCTCCATCGCCATCACCCTCATCCTGTTCGACCTCTTCGGCCTCACGTTTAACCTCATCTCGCTGGGCGGACTGGCCCTGGGGGAGGCGCTGCTGCTGGACAACGCCATCGTGGTGGTCGAGAACGCGGCCCGGCTGCGCGAGAACGGGCTGACGGTCCGCGAAGCCGCCCTGCAAGGAACCCTCGAAGTGGCCGGGGCCATCACCGCCAGCACCCTCACCAACCTGGTCGTCTTCCTGCCATTGACCCTGGCCGAAGGGCTGGCCGGGCGGCTCTTCGTCGACCAGGCGCTCGCCATGACGTTCTCGCTGCTGGCCTCGCTCTTCGTGGCGCTGACCGCGGTGCCGCTGGTGATCTCGCGCACGCCGCCGGCCCAGGCACGCCCGCATCCTGTTCGACCACCCCGCTGGATCGGCTGGTATGAGCAGGCCTTGATGTGGGCCCTCGCGCATCGACCGGTGGTCCTGCTCCTCACCGCCGCCTTGCTGCTGCTGACGGCCTGGGGCGGGCTGGCCCTGCCCCGCGAGGTCGCACCCGAGAGCGACGAGGGCCGCCTGGAGGTGCGCGTGACGACACCCTCGAACGCCGACCTGCCCCTGGTTGAGGCCCGCGTCGCCGCTATCGAACAGGCGCTGCGTCCGCTGCCGCTCACGGCGGTGCTGGCTGAGGTGGGCGAACGCGACGACGATTACCTCAACCTCGACCCACGCCCGCCCTACGAGGCCGACCTGACGCTGCTGCTCCCGCCCGAAGCCCGTGCCGATGCCGTGCTGCTCGGCTTGCAGGCACTCCCCACGCCAGGTGATACCCGGATGGAGGCCCGCCCGGCCCGCCCGCCGCTCGATGCCCTGCTCCTCAACGAAGAGGCCGATCTGTACCTCGACCTGATGGGCGACCTGCGGGCCGAGGTCACCCCGGTTGTGCCCGGACTGATCGAGGCGTTGCGGCAGCGTCCGGAGCTGGCCAACGTCCGTCCTGCCGACGAGACACACGTCCCAGCCGTGCGCCTCACCTTTCTCCGGGAGGCAATGGCCCGTTACGGCGTCTCCGGCGAAGACCTGGCTGCCATGCTCGACGCTGCTGCCCGCGGACGCCGTGCAACCCATCTGCGGATGGTCAATGAGGCCATTCCAATTGTCTTGCGTACTCCCGAAATCGGCTCTGTCGAGGCGTTGTTGCAACAGCAGATCGAAACAGCTACCGGGTTACTCCCCCTTTCCACGTTTCTGGAGGCAGCGCCGGTGTCCCTGCCAGCAGTGCTGTTGCGATCCGGACAGGCCCCTGTCGTGCGCCTGCTGGCCGATGTAGCCCCCGGCCACGAC
>CAZLRO010000381.1:0-2208 GCA_964561865.1 uncultured Rhodothermaceae bacterium
TCGGACGGGCCGGAACAGGGGGAACAGGTGTTCGAACAGGGCCAGCCGCAGTGCGTTGAGCAGGGCCGGGGTGTCCGGTTGCGGCCGCTGGCCCTCCGGGGCCAAGCCGACGGTGTTCCAGGCGGCGATAGCCCCCGTGCGCGAGGCCGGGTCGAAGTAGATGAACGACTGGAACGCCTTCTGGCTCCCAGTGTGTCCGATCACCCGGAACCCGTCTTTTTCCAGGAGGAAGAACGACAGCCCCATCGACTCCCGGAAGCCCCCTTCCTGCTCGGCCACGCGAAAGCGGGGCTGCCACATCTCCTCGAGCGAGGTCCGGCGCAGGATGGCCTCATACCGGGCCTGGAGGGCGGGGTCGTCGCTGCCCGTCAGGAAAGCCAGGTACTTCGCCATGTCGGTCAGCGGGGCGTTGAGGCCGCCGTTGGAGACGGTGATGCCGGTGTCGAAGTCGAGGCCATTGGGATGGGCCTGCCCCTGCTCGACGTAGTAGTTGTTCGACCGGTACGGCAGCAGGTGGTACGGGGTGTGGTCGAAGTAGCTGTCGTACATCCCCAGCGGCTTGAGGATGTTCTTGTCGATGTACACCTCGTAGTCGTCGCCGGAGAGGAGTTCGATGACACGCCCCAGGAAGATGATGCCGGGATTGGAGTAGCGAAACTGGGTGCCGGGTTCGAACAGGATCTCAGTGTAGGGCATCATCGCCACGAGTTGCGCCCAGGTGGTCGGCTCGTGCGGATGCCAGGGTTCTTCCCCGCCCCAGGGCCAGGTGGCCGCCCGGAACCCGGCGCTGTGGCTCATCAACTGGCGCAGCGTGATCATCCGCATATCGCCGTACGGGTTGTGGACGGCCCGGAGTTCCGGCAGATAGTCCACGATGGGGTCGTCGAGCGAGACGAGGCCCCGGTCGCGTAACTGCATCAGGGCGATGGCCGTGAACGTCTTGGTGATGGAGGCCCAGTGGTAGATGGTGTGCGCCTCGACGGCCCGCTGGGTGGCCCGGTCGGCCAGGCCGAAGTAGGCCGCTGCGAGGGGCTGCCCCGCGTGCAGCACCACCAGGCTGCTGCCCACCACCCCGGCGGTGCGGTTGGCTTGCACGTAGTCGTCACGGACCGTCTGCCAGGCCCGGTCGAAGCCGTCGGGGGTCTGGGCCAGGGCAGCAGCAGCGAAACTGAGCATGAGGACCAGCAAACAGGCTTTCATGGCGGTGAATCGAAGCGGTCATTGGGGATCACCCTATCCCGTTAAGGACAGGAAAGTTAATCTTCTCATAGGAGGGAATCTCGATTTTCGGTGCCGGGGATTGCATCTGTGCCGGTCTATCCCGATACTGCACTCCCGTATTTTCCGCTTTCCCAGACCCCCATGCCTAACCTCCCGAAACGCGACGTGTACGACGTCTGCATTGTTGGCTCCGGCGCAGGGGGCAGCATGGCCGCCTATGTGCTTACCCAGGCCGGTGCAAAGGTCGCGCTGCTCGAAGCCGGACCGATGTTCTATTCCGAGTCGGACGGGTTCATGTTCCGGTGGAACTACGAGTCGCCGCGCCGGGGGAGGTCTACCTCGACGAAACCCTTCGGCGAGTTCGACGCCTGCCTCGGCGGCTGGGACATCGACGGGGAGCCGTACACGACGGCGGAGGGGACCGAGTGGCGGTGGTTCCGTGCTCGTAACCTGGGCGGACGCACCCACCACTGGGGCCGTATCTCTCTGCGCTTCGGGCCGCTTGACTTCAAGCGCAACAGCCTCGATGGCATGGGCGACGACTGGCCCATCGGCTACGACGATCTCAAGCCCTACTACGACCGTATCGACCAGCTCATCGGCATCTTCGGCAGTGTGGAGGGCATCGAGAACGAGCCGGACGGCATCTTCCTTCCCCCACCCCGTCCCCGAAGCCACGAACTGCTCATCCAGCGGACGTGCGAGCGGATGGGCATCTCTGTCATCCCGTCTCGCCTCTCCATCCTCACCCGCCCCCACAATGGCCGGCCGGCCTGCCATTACTGTAGCCAGTGCGGACGCGGGTGCGCCACGATGTCCAACGTCTCGGCTCCTTCGGTGCTGCTGCGCCCGGCCCTGGAGACCGGCAACCTCACCATCATTCCGCACGCGATGGCCCGCACAGTGACCACCGACGCCAGTGGCCTCGCGTCGGGGGTCGCCTACATCAACACGCAGGACTACCAGGAGCAGCACGTCCAGGCCCGG
>CAZLRO010000382.1:0-2195 GCA_964561865.1 uncultured Rhodothermaceae bacterium
CGTCCCCGGACCACGGAACGATCTTGCCGTCTGCCAGCTTGCCCAGCCGTACCGTGGCGGTGGGTTCTCCGAGTCGGGTGGGGGTGTGGTGGTCTTCGTACCAGTGCTGTGCCCCAGCCAGCAGACCGCCATACCCTCCGGCCAGGTGCAGGGCGTTGTGGGCCGCCTCAGCCCGGGCCTGCTTCATCTCGTTGAAAGCCATGTTGCTGGCCTCCTCCAGCGAGGGTGGCAGGGGAGGATCGTCGGCGTAGACCTCCTCCAGCAAGTCACGAATATTGCCGGGTGAGTTGATACAACCCCGCTCACGCAGCACCTGGACGGTACGCCAGAGATAGCCGACATGCGGATAGACGTACTGCGCCTTGCGAAAGAGCTGCCGATAGGCTTTGAGCCATGCCGCTGCCGCCTCTTCCGCCGGGTTGGTTTCCTTGCCCGCTCCTTTCTTCTTCTTGTCCTGCGGATCTGCTGTTGCTACCGAGGAAGCAGCTGGAGAGAACGCTGGGGCCAGCACGCCCAGGATGGGGGCGCTGCGGCCCTCGGCGCCGGCGGGGTTGCCCAAGGCGTCGCGGCGGTGGCGGTGGAGGCGGCCGGCACGCTGGATGAGCAGGTCGACGGGTGCCAGATCGCTCACCATCACGTCGAAGTCGAGGTCCAGCGATTGCTCGACCACCTGCGTGGCGATGAGGATACAGCCCTTGCGCTGTGCCTGTGTGCTCTCCGGGCCGAAGCGCTGCAACACCTGTTGCTCGATCCGAAGGCGGTCGGCAAGGGTGAAGCGGGCATGGAACAACATCACCTCCACACCCTCCGCGTTCTTGAGGGTATCGTAGGCCATGACCGCATCGTCCACGGTGTTCCGGATCCAGCAGGCACACTGCCCGGCGCGTGCGGCCTGGAGCAATTGATCCTGCACGGCTTCGGTGGTATGGAAGAACTGCACCGCTGTGCTGCGTTCGGAGCCTGGGCGCGAATCCACCTGCTTTTCCCGGCATTCCGAAGCCGTCACCCGGGTGGCAAGGGGGAAGTCGGATTTCTCTACGGACACCCGTTCCCGCCCCAGACCATCCCGGAAGGCATCGACGAACTGCTGCCGCAGCTCTTGGGTGAGGGTGGCCGAGAGCAGAATGGTACTGCCGCCGAGGGCTGCATGGAAGCGGATGAGGGTACAAAGCAGGCTGCTGACGTATTCGTCGTAGGCATGGACTTCGTCCACGATCAGCACCTTGGTTCCCAGGCCAAACAGGCGCAGCGACTGGTGTTTGGAGGGGAGCACCCCGAGCAGGGCCTGGTCGAGGGTGCCGATTCCCACGTGTGCCAGCAGGGCCTTCTTGCGGCTGTCCGCGAGCCATCGGGTACATTGGGCACGTGCAGGTTCGTCCGCCTCGTAGGTGCGGCCCCGCAGTTCTTCCGGTTTTTCCTGATCGTATGCCTCCTCGTTATCCGTGCCCAGCGAGACCTCCCGGAAGTTCGACTGATCTCGTCGGCTGTGGGCGAGGACGACCGAGACGCGGTCCGGCTCCTCGAAGAACCGGCGGTACGGGGCGTCGGCGTCGCCTTCGAGGAACCGCGCATACATGGCATTGGCCGTCGCCATCGTTGGCAGGCCGAAATACAAGCCCTGGCCGCATCCGATTTCCAGCAGGCGGTGGGTGAGCAGGGCCGCTGCCTCCGTCTTGCCCGACCCGGTCGCATCTTCGAGCAGGAAGAGCTGGGGTTCCGGGGAGAGTGTGACCGTTCGGGCGTACGCCTGCAGCGGCGTTGGCACGTACCTGGCCAGCTTCGGAAACAGGGTGTCCAGCGAGACTGAAGCCGCGGGTTCCACCCGACCGAGGCCCGTGCGGTCGATGGCCTGTCTTGCCTGCTTCATGGCCTTCTCCCAGTAGGTCTCCAGCGGGATGGCCTCCATCTTGAAACAGAAAAACGGCTTTTTCTCCTCCCCGTCGGACGGCTGGTGCTCCTCCACGTTGGCATGTGAGCCGATCCAGTCCGCCACGACCGCTAGCCCGGCCAGCACCCACGAGGCTTGTTTGGCCCTGGCGACCGCCTCGTCGTGGGGCCAGGCGGAAAACAGGGGGATGTTCTGCGGGAAGAAAAGTTTGAACACCCCCTGTGAATATGCCCTGGCGTCCTGGATAGACTCGTCATCGAACTGGTTACTGGCGTGGTGGCTGTCGGCTTTGGGCGGTTTGCCATGA
>CAZLRO010000383.1:0-2189 GCA_964561865.1 uncultured Rhodothermaceae bacterium
ACGCCTTCCCCGACCGGTTCAGAAAAGTGCGCTTCCCGGACACAGCGGGCTTCGGCATCAAGCCCGTCTCGGCAGAAGGCACCAAGCGGCTTGTCCGCTCGGCCCTCCAGTACGCCCTCGCCCAGCAGCGCAAGAGCGTTACGCTCGTTCACAAGGGCAACATCATGAAGTTCACCGAGGGGGCGTTCCGCGACTGGGGCTATGAGCTGGCGAAAGAAGAGTTCGGCGCGGTGGAACTCGACGGCGGCCCCTGGTGCCGGCTCCCCAACGGCATGGTCGTCAAGGACGTGATCGCCGATGCGTTCCTGCAACAGATCCTCACCCGCCCGGACGAGTACGACGTCATCGCCACGCTGAACCTGAACGGCGACTATGTGTCCGATGCCCTGGCGGCGCAGGTGGGCGGCATCGGCATTGCCCCCGGCGCGAACATCAACTACGTGACCGGCCACGCCGTCTTCGAGGCCACACACGGGACGGCACCCAAGTACGCCAACCAGGACAAGGTCAACCCCGGCTCGGTGATCCTTTCGGGCGAGATGATGCTGCGCTACATGGGCTGGGCCGAGGCGGCGGACCTGATCATCACCTCGCTCGAAAAAACCATCGGCCAGAAGCGCGTCACCTACGACTTCCACCGCCTGATGGAGGGTGCGACGCTGCTCCGGTGCAGCGCGTTCGCCGAGGCGATGGTCGGGAACATGTGAGGAAAGGGGAAGCCTCCTGCGTTACCAGGGCACTTGCTGGGTGAGGCAGTGGAAGGCCCCCAGCCCCCAGACCAGCGGCCGGGCATCGAGCGGGACTACCGTGCGGTCGGGGAAGCACGCCTGTACGATCCGGCAGGCCACCTCGTCGTGCGGGTCGCCAAAGACAGGCAGCAGGACGGTGCGGTTGGCAATGTAGAAGTTGGCATAGGTGGCGGGCAGGCGTACCCCCTCGATCAAGACCGGGCGTGGCATCGGGAGCGTCTGCACCGTGAGGTGGTAGGCGTCGGCCAGGGTGTGCAGCCGCTCCAGGTTCTCCTGCAACACCAGGTAGTTGTCGTCGTGCGGATCGGCTTCCACGATGGTGAGCACCGTGCGGGGATCGACGAAGCGGGCGAGGTCATCGATGTGGCCGTCGGTGTCGTCGCCTGCGATGCCGTCGCCCAGCCAGAGGATGTCGGTCACGCCGAGGGAGGCTTTCAGCGTGTCCTCGATCTGGACGCGGGTCCTCGTGGGGTTGCGGTTGGGGTGGAGCAGGCAGGCTTCGGTGGTCAGCAGCAACCCCGCCCCATTCACCTCGATGGAGCCGCCCTCCAGCACCATCCCCGGCTCGTAGACCGGCAGTGACAGCAGTTCCGCCATCCGGAATGCCACCTGCTGGTCGGCCTCAAACGGTGGGTATTTCTCCCCCCAGCAGTTGTAGATCCAGCGGAGGGCCGCCCGTTCGCGATGCCCGTCGCGGTCCCGTGTCACCAGGATCGCCCCGTGGTCCCGGATCCAGGCATCGTTCGTCGGGAGGCGGTGGAAGACGACGCTGCCGCGCACCCCGGCCTCGTCGAGCAGGGCGCGGACGTGCTGCTCGTGGGGGCCCTCCAGCACGTTGATGAATACCGTCTCGTGCGGGGCGAGCGCCCGGACGGCCTGGGCCATCGTGGCCTCGGCCTCGACCAGCAGGCTCGGCCAGGTGTCGCGGTTGTGGGGCCAGGAGAGCCAGGTGCCCTGGTGCGGTGCCCATTCGGCAGGCATCCGGTAGCCCTGTGCAGTGGGGGAGAGGTGCGGGTTCAAGGCAGGTAGGAGAAAGAAACAGGAAGGTGGGCGGAGCCTCAGCCTTCGTCGATGAACCGGCGGGTGAGGTCGTGGTAGGCGTCGATGCGACGGTCGCGCAGGAACGGCCAGTGCGTGCGGGCCACGTCCAGCAAGGTCAGGTCGAGGTCGGCCACGAGCACGGCCTCCTCGTCCGCCGGGGCCTTGGCGAGGAGTTCGCCGTTGGGGGCGGCGATGAAGCTCTGCCCCCAGAACACGATGCCGGAGAAGCCCTCTGCGCCGGAGGGTGCGGGTTCGAACCCCGTCCGGTTCACGGCCACCACAAAGCACCCGTTGGCGACGGCATGGGCGCGTTGCATCAGCTCCCACGACTGGTGCTGGGCCTGACCGTAGGCCGCCTGCTCTTCACGGATCCAGCCGATGGCCGTGGGGTAGAAGAGG
>CAZLRO010000384.1:0-2188 GCA_964561865.1 uncultured Rhodothermaceae bacterium
GATTATAGTCAATTTGACGATATTATAGTCAATTTGACTATAATAGTGCAACGGCTTGGGACGACGTGGACTGCTTTCCCCGTCATTTCCATGCTGGAAACCTTCAGTTTCCGTTCCGGCAATCTCCCTTCGGTCGATGTTTCGCGAAGCCTCCCCCGTGTCCTTTCCCGTCATTCCCGCGCAGGCGGGAATCCAGAACCAGGTCGTGCTACACTGGATTCCCGTTTTCACGGGAAGGACGACAGAGGAAGTGGGCAACACGTTCAGGAACCAATCATATAGTCAAATTGACGATAATCTACGGAGAAAAACAGGCAACTGATGCGGGCTGTGCGTCGGAATTCGTAGCACGGGCAGCGGCTCAACCTCCGTCCGGGATCCACACGCTTCCCCCCTGCCCTTCGTCCTTATCTTCCTGCATGTCTTTGCTGCTTCGTCTGTTTCTTTCCTGCTTTCAGCCTTCCATGTCCTCCCCGCGTCTGCCCCTGGCTGTGGCCCTGGCTTGCGGGCTGATGCTGGCGGGCTGCCTGCCCTCGTCGTGTCGCCCCACCGAGTCTCGGGCGCTGTTGCCGACGGATTCGCTCGCGCGCCAGCTCGCCGCCCGCGTGTCGGTGGACACGTTGCGGCTGGTCTGGGAGGCCGCCGGCGAGGATTCCAACGCCCTGCGCCACCCCCGCACCGTCCTGGCCGGGCATGACGGACGCTGGTGGGTCTCGGACTTCGAGCCGAGCCGCCTCGTGGCCTTCGACAGCGCCGGGGCCTCGGTGGAAGCGGTGCAGGACGACGCCCTGGCCTACCCGTACCTCATCGGGCAGCGGGCCGACACCCTGGTGCTGTTCAGCCCCGGCAGCGGGCAGGTGCAGTTTGTGGCCGATGGGCGGGTGGTCCACCACTTTGCTACCCCGGCGGGACCGTTCGAGCGCGGCACGCTGCAATACGCCGTCGCTGACCGGGGCGGGGTGTGGCTGAAGGTGGTGCCCGAAGACCGGGAAGGCTCCCTCGCCCGGCTGGACGACCAGGGGCAGGTGCGTGCGCATACCGCCCTGACGGGGCCGCACTGGCGTCATGCCGGCCCGCTGCGGATGTGGGAAGACACGCTGCTGAGCCTGTGTGGCTACCGTCCGGTGGCCGACCGCTGGTACCCCGATGGACGGCGGGACTCGCTGGTGCTGGCGGGCTTCGACTCGCCCATGCTGGCCCGCAGCCGGCTCTTCCTCACCGGGGAGATCCACGAGGCCCCGTTGCTCTCGGCCACCGCCGTGCCCGTCGGCGAACGGCTGTTTGTGCTGAACATGCGTCCCGGCTGGCTGCAGGTGGACGTGTACGACCGGTCCGGGCGTTTGCAGCGGGTGCTGGTACAGCCCAACCCGGACTTCAACCAGCAGTTTTATCCTGTTGACCTGGCCGTGCGGCCCCTCGCCCGTGGCTATGCCCTCGCCGTGCTGACCCACCAGCCCAACCCCCGGCTGCGCCGGTACGACTGGAACCCTTGACGGTCGGCGTGCGCCGGGACGGTCATCCCGGTCGGCCTGGGCATGGAACCCGACCGGCCCGGCGGTGTTCGGAGGGGGAGGTTTTCGCCTACAGACAAGGGGGTACATGATCCAGTTGGTCAACGTCTCGCTGGCGTTTGGGGGGCAGCAGGTCTTCGACGGGCTGACGTGGACGGTACGGCCCGGCCAGCGGATCGGGCTGATCGGCCCCAACGGCGCGGGCAAGTCCACGTTGCTGCGGGTCATCACGGGGCAGCAGCGGCTCGACGAGGGGTCGGTGGCCCTGGCGGGCGGCACCACGCTGGGCTACCTCGAACAGGATGTGCAGGAACTCGCCGCCGACCGCTCGGTCGTCGAGGAGGCCCTGCTGGCGTTCCACGAGGTGGATGAACTCCAGGACGAGGAGGAGCGCATCGTGCAGGCGCTGGAGGCAGACACCGACCACACCACCGAGCGGTACGCGCAGCTGCTGCACGCGCTCGAACACGTCCATGCCCGCCTGGTGGCGCTGGAGGCCCACACCCTGCAATCGCGCACCGAGGCGGTGCTGACGGGCCTGGGCTTCCACCCGGACGACCTGTCCCGCCCGGTGCGGACGTTCTCCGGCGGCTGGCGGATGCGCGTGGCCCTGGCCCGCCTGCTGCTGCGCCGCCCGGACTACCTGCTGCTCGACGAACCCACCAACCACCTCGACA
>CAZLRO010000385.1:0-2142 GCA_964561865.1 uncultured Rhodothermaceae bacterium
GGGCAGCAGCGTTGCAGTAGTCCCAGCGTCGAGATTGCTTCGTCTGATCGATCTCATGAGATCGATCAAGCTCCTCGCAATGACACGGAAGGGAAGGTGGTGGCATTCCCATTCCGCATTCCCAAATCCGAGAATCGACCACCCCCGACCCCTGCCCCGCCTACTCCCCGCCTTCTCCCCGCCTACGCGGGGATGACGGGGGATGACAGGGGGCAGGCTCTGTCCAGGAGGGGCACTCGGTTGGGCCTTTGGAACGGCCTGCAATCCGAGATCCGCAAGAGATTGCCACGTCGCTGCGCTCCTCGCAATGACACGGGTGGGCCAGGCTACCCAATCCGAAATCCGCAATCCGAAATCTGCCATCCCCTATTCTCCTTCGCGCCGGAGGCCCATCAGTTCGCGGGCGCTTTCGAGGGCGGCTTCGGTAAAGGTATCTCCGCTGATGAGGGTGGCGATGGCTGCGGCCCGTTCGTCGTCCTCAAGGCGGCGGATGCGGGTGCGGGTACGGTCGTCCTCCACATGTTTCTCCACGACGAAATGGACGTCGCCGAGGGCGGCTACCTGCGGCAGGTGGGTGATGGCGATGATCTGGTGGTACTGGGCCAGCGCGTGCATCGACTCGCCGACCTTGCGGGCAACGGTGCCGGAGATGCCCACGTCGATCTCGTCGAAGACCAGGATGGGCAGGCGGTCGCTCTTGGCGAGGATGGTCTTGAGCGCCAGCATGATACGGCTGACCTCGCCGCCGGAGGCCACCCGGACGAGCGGCTTGGGTTCCTCACCCCGGTTGGTGGTGATGTAGAACTCGACCAGGTCCAGGCCAGTGGGGAAGGCGGCGTAGCGTTCGGGCGGGCGTCCGGCCACGGGCAGGGCGATCCAGCCTTCCGGGTCGAGGCGGGCGGTGAAGCGCACTTCGAACCGGCTGCCGGGCATGCCCAGGCGGTCCAGCTCGGCCACGATGGCCTGCTCGATGCGTCGGGCGACGGCATGGCGCTTGGCCGAGAGCCGCTGGGCCTCGGCACTCAGGTCGGCCTGCATCGCCTCGACCTGCTGCGAGAGCCGGGCGATGGCCCCTTCGAAGTCGGCAGCGAGGGCGTACTGGTGGCCGATGTCCTGGCGATAGGCCCGCACGGCTTCGAGCGTCCCGCCGTAGCGCCGTTTCAGGTGGTCGAGGGCACCGAGGCGCTGGCGGATGGCCTCCAGCCGTTCGGGGTTGAACTCGATGCGGGCGTTGTAGTGCTGGAGAAACGTGGCTACTTCGGCGACGATGATCTGGGCGGAGCGGACCTCGCCGAGCACCTCCTCGAAGTCCCGGTCGATGCGGGCCAGGTCCTGCAACTCGTTCCGGGCCACGACGAGCTGGTCGTGGAGGGCTTCGTCGGACTCGTAGAGCCGTTCAAACAGTTGGGCAGTGGCATCGAAGAGCCGTTCGGCATTCTCCAGGATGCGGCATTCGGCTTCCAGTTCCTCATCTTCCCCGGCCAGCGGGTTCACCCCGTCGATCTCCTCGATCTGGAAGCCGAAGAGTTCTTTCTGCTGCCGCAGGTCGCGCTCGCGGGCGACGAGTTCGGCCCGTTCCTGCATCAGCCCGGCCACCGCCTCGTAGCGCTGGCGGTAGCTGCGCAGCAGGCTGCCGAGGCCGCCGAAGTTGTCCAGCAGTTCGAGATGCGTCTCGGTGCGCAGCAGCGACTGGTGCTCGTGCTGTCCGTGCAGGTCGATGAGGTTACCCGCCACCGTGCGCAGCAACTGGGCCGTGGCCGGCGTGTCGTTGACGAAGGCTCGGCTCTGGCTGGGGGTAACCTCCCGACGGACGATCAGCGTGGGCTGGGGTTCGATGGCGTGTTCCTCCAGCAACGCCCGCAGCCGGGGCGTGTCGGCCTCGTCGAACGCCCCTTCGACCACCGCCTTGCTGGCCCCGGAGCGGATCACCTCGCTGGAGGCCCGCTCACCCAGCATCAGCTTGAGCGCACCGATGAGGATGGACTTGCCAGCCCCGGTCTCGCCCGTGATGATGTTCAGCCCGCTGTCGAAGGCCACCTCCAGTTCCTTGATCAGCACGTAGTCCCGGATGTAGAGCGAGCGGAGCATGCAGCGTGGGCAACGGCTAGTAAGAATACTAGTAAGAATATATGAGATTGCGGA
>CAZLRO010000386.1:0-2142 GCA_964561865.1 uncultured Rhodothermaceae bacterium
CGACGAAGGCGATGTCGCCGGGGCTGAGGGGCTGGGCCTGGGTCTGAACGGCAAGACCTGCTATCAGAAAAAGGAAGGACAGCGATTTCCGCATGGAGGGTATCGGGTTACGGCAAGAAGAAAGGCTGATGCAACCGGACGTGCTGTCCGTGTGAAAGCTGCATCCCAGGTGGGTTGACCCCTGGCGGCGCAGTATACGCCATCTGCCGCGAAACTACAGCGGGGGGCGTCTCGTTGGTGTTATCGTCCCTTTAATTTTCTCCCTGCTGTGTATGCCCTTCCGGATCGTCCGTGCCGAGGCCGCCCACCTGGCGGTGCTGGCACCCTTGTTCGACGGCTACCGTCAGTTCTATGGACAACCCACGGACTTGTCCGGTGCCCGAGCGTTTCTTGCAGCCCGTTTGCAGAGGGATGAGTCGGTGGTCTTTCTGGCGCTGGATGAAGCCGGGGCAGGGGCCGGGTTTACCCAACTCTACCCCTTCTTCTCGTCTGTACGGATGCGGCGGCTGTGGGTGCTGAACGACCTGTTTGTAGTGCCTTACGCCCGGCGACACGGGGTGGCCCAGGCCTTGATGGAGCGGGCACGGCAATGGGCCGTCGAGACCGGGGCGGCGGGCCTCCAGCTCGAAACAGCCCACGACAACCACCCGGCCCAGGCGCTCTACGACCGCCTCGGCTGGGTCCGTGAAGACGGCTACTATCACTACACCCTGCCCGTTTGAGGCTACAGGTCGCTTCGTCTCCTTTTTTCCACCCCCATGCCCGACCTGAAACACCGGCTGGAGGCCGACGAGATGATGGACGACTTCTCCATCACCGACGACCGGCTGCGGCATGCCCTGGACGAACTGCGCTGGGTGAACCGGCTGCTGGGGGGCTATGCCACCATGAAGGCCGTGCTCCGCCCCTGGCTGCACACCTGCCGGGGCCGAACGGTGCAGGTGCTGGACCTCGGAACAGGGGTGGCGGACTACCCGGAGGTGCTGGTCCGCTGGGCCGAACAGTTGGGGGTGGACGTGCAGGTGACCGCACTCGATGCCAACCCGGCCACCGTCGCCTATGCCGGGCAGGTGCTGGACCGGCGGCTGCCTCCGGCCCTGCGCCGCCGCATCATCCTCACGACGGGCGATGCCCTCGCCCTCCCCTATCCCGACCGGTCGTTCGATCTGGTGATGGCTGCGATGTTTCTGCATCATTTCGCGCACGGGGCGGCGGTACAGGTGGTGCGGGAGATGCACCGGCTGGCCCGGCACGGCCTGCTCATCAACGACCTGCACCGGCATCCGTTGGCCTGGGCGGGCATCCGCAGCCTCGTGGCCGTGTTGCCCGTCTCGCCCATGTTCCACCACGACGGGCCGCTCTCCGTTCGCCGGGCCTTCTGCCGGACGGACCTGGCGGCCCTTGCCCAGGAGGCCGGGCTGCCCCGCTGGCACCTCCGCTGGCACTGGGCGTTCCGCTGGTCCCTCACGACGCTGGCACCGACGGGGATTGAGTCGGATGCAATAATCCCATTTTCAAACCAATGAATATAGTCAAATTGACTATATTCGTCGAATACGCAGCGGTTCAGCAAGGTGCTGGGTAGCGCAACACACCCCGTCTCGCCCGGCTTGCATCGTGCGTGCCACCCCTCTCAAGAGGGGAAATGCGGATTGGGAATTATTCCAAGCACCAAGTACCAGCCAACAGCTATTCCCCCATGCACTACGACGCGATCATCGTTGGCGGCGGGCTGGCCGGGGCCAGTGCAGCGATCCTACTGGCGGAGCAGGGGCAGCGGGTGCTGTTGCTGGAGCAGCAACGATACCCGGTCCACAAGCTGTGTGGCGAGTTCCTCTCCGTCGAAGTGCAGGAGGTGTTTGCCCGGCTGGGGGTGCTGGCGGCGGTACAGGAAGCCGGTGCCCGCCCGATCCGGCACACCCGCCTCACCACCGCCGATGGGGCTGTGTTTGAGGCCCGCCTGCCGGGTACGGCGCTGGGGCTGAGCCGGTACGTGCTCGACCCCCTGCTGGTAGGCCGCGCCCAGGCGCTGGGCGTGGAGGTGCGGGTAGGCTGTGCCGTCCAGGCGGTGCAGGGAGGCTTCCGCGAAGGGTTCACCGTGCAGACCGGGCAGGGGACGTTCACGGCGCGGCTGGTGCTGGG
>CAZLRO010000387.1:0-2092 GCA_964561865.1 uncultured Rhodothermaceae bacterium
GGGCGCCTCCCGAAAACCCGTGGTGCTGCCGCCGCCGGAGGTCCAGTACAAGGGCCAGTAAAGCCTGACGTTGCTGGACAAGCCCGCTTACGAGCGCCGGGGCACACCGATTGACCTGCCTGTGTTGACTTCCCCCGAAGGTGCGGAAGGGGGCGACGGTGCCGTTCCGCGGGTGCGCTACCTCAAGGCCGAGGACGTGCGGCAGCGGGCCGAACGTATCCAGAAGACCGACCCGGATATCCCGGCGTTTATGCGCAGGATGCTGGATTAACAGAAGCATAACCTGCTAGGGTGACGCAGGGTTGTCACCCTGGCAGTGGTAGCATGGTCCCGACGTTCCCTACGCGAACCATTCCTGCGGGTCCTCCAGTCCCGTCTGGCCCCTGAGCAAGGCCACGCTTGTGCCACCGCCCACCCAGGTGGCCGTCGCAAGCATCGCAACGGTTCGGTACAGCCAGCCGCGTCCGCCCTCTGGACGCGGCTTTGCTGTTTTTTCCTGTGCGGTGACCAGTGACTCTTCCCCGTCTGCCAGACAGATGCGTTAAATTGGCGGCGGGTGCTTTCATCAGACTTCTTGCGGCTGCTGCGTGCATCGAACCGCTTCCTGTATCGTCATGCTCCAGCTCTGGGGAGGCGGGGGGGTTCCAGGATGGGGGCAGCAGGTGCTGCCGGGAGTGGTGTGGCAGGAGCCGGAGGGCCTGGGTCGAGCGGCGGAGGAACTGATGGCAATGCGGACGGCAGGGGTGAAGGCCATCCGCACCGGGGTGATACGGCATCCTGAACTCCTGGCGATGGCCGATACCCTGGGTCTTCAGTTCTTTCAGGATTTACCCGTCTTCGCACTCCCGGCTGCTGGCTTGCAGGATACCCTTGCCTATGCACAGCGGTGGCTGGCGCAGACCCTGGCGCAAGCCCGGCAACATCGTTCCGCCCGCCATTTTGGCCTGGCTGGGCAAAGCGACACCAGCGACCCGGCGGCTTGTGCCTACTTCGGGCACCTCGCCGAACAGGCCCGTCGGCAAGGGCCTGCCGGGACTCAGGTCTACTACCTGACCCCGTTTGTGGCTGCGGATCGCTGTGCAAGGCAGGTCGATTTCGTCCTGCTGGACCTGCTAAACGAGGCCGAGCCAATCGCGGTTGTGCAGGAATGGTCAAAGCGGCAGGGGGGCGGTGCTCCGGTTGGTGTGGGGGCGCTGGGGCGATGGGTAGACCCTTCTGCTGGGCGGGGGCTGCGGGCGGTGTATTCGCCGGAAGACCAGGCCCGCTACCTGGAAACCCATCTGGCGATGTTGCTGGAGGGAGCCTTGCCCATCCGGGCCGTGTTTGTCTATCGCTGGCGAGATGCCTTCCCGGACACCATCGCAGCGGAGGCAGAACAGGATCATCTCGTCGGTCGCTTCTTTGGCCTTTATGCGGCAGATGGGGCGCCCCGTCCCGCCGGTGACGTCGTGGCAGGGTTCTTCACCGGGCAGCAGCGCGTCTTTGCCTATCCGCTGGGCGAGGCCCACCTGCCACCGTGGCCCTGGCGGACCCTGCTGGGGTGGGGCATCCTGGCGATGCTGGCAGTGTTCTATGCCACCTCGCCCCGTTTTCGGTTTATGATCCCGCGCTATTTTCTGGCGCACGGGTTCTTCCGCGATGCCATCCGAGAGGGGCGCGACGTGCTGCCCATCCCCACCCTGGCACTGTTTATGGCGCTGGCCCTGGCAACGGGTATGCTGAACCAACTGGTGCTTTCATTCGTCGAACCGGCCCTGCTGGTGGCAGCCCAATGGCTTCCACGCCCGTTGCGGCTGTTGTTGACCACGTCGTTGGCCCGCCCCTGGCTGCTGATCCTGCTCCTGTCGAGCTTCTATGCCCTGGGAATGGCGCTCTGGGCTTCGCTCATCTCGGTGCTCTCCTACCGGTATTATCGGCTCAATGCCGCCCAGGTGCTGATGCTGATCGTGTGGCCCCGCTGGTCGTTGTTTCTGTTGCTCATCGGGGTGATGGCGATGGATGGGGTGCCGCAGGCCCTGCAACGCCTGGCGATGGTAGGGTTGATCGGTGCCTGGCTCGTGTTCACGCTCCTGGCCGTTGGCCGTACGGTCTA
>CAZLRO010000388.1:0-2091 GCA_964561865.1 uncultured Rhodothermaceae bacterium
TACCCCCGGAGTGCTGGCCGATATCGGGGCTTTTGGCGGCTTCTTTGCGCCGGACTTTCGGGCGTACCAGGAGCCGGTGCTGGTCTCGTCCGTCGATGGGGTAGGCACCAAGCTGAAGGTGGCCTTCCGTATGCGCCGCCACGACACCGTCGGGCAAGACCTGGTCAACCACTGTGTGAATGATATCGCTGTTTGTGGGGCTACGCCGCTGTTTTTCCTGGACTACTACGCTACGGGCAAGCTCATGCCTGAGGTGGCCGAGCAGGTCATCGGCGGCTTCGCTGTCGCCTGTCGGGAGAACGGCTGTGCCCTCATCGGGGGTGAGACAGCGGAGATGCCAGACCTGTATGCCGAAGGAGAGTACGACCTGGCGGGCACCGTCGTCGGGGTGGTCGACCGGGCGAAGCTGCTGGACGGGCGGCAGGTGCAGGCGGGCGATGTGTTGCTGGGGCTGCCTTCCACCGGGCTGCACACCAACGGCTACTCCCTCGCCCGCAAGGCCCTGTTTGCACACTTCGACGTACACGACCGCCCGGATGTGCTGAAAGGGGCCTCTGTCGGCGAGGCATTGTTACGCATCCACCGCTCGTACCTCGGCCCCATCCGCGCACTGCTGGCCAAAGACCTTGTACACGGGCTGGCCCACATCACCGGCGGAGGATTGCCCGGCAACACCGCCCGGATCGTCCCGCAAGGGCTGCACGCGCACTTCGACTACGGCGCCTGGCCGCGTCCGGCAATCTTCGACCTGATCCAGCAATACGGGGCCGTGCCGGAAGAGGATATGCGCCGGACGTTCAACCTGGGCATCGGGCTGGTGGCTGCTGTGCCTGCCGATCGGGTTGAGGACGCCTGTGCCGTTCTGCACACCCTGAGAGAAACCGCTGTGCCTATCGGGCAAATCTCGCCCCAGCCAACCGGGTAAACAGCATCGTTATATAGTCAAAATGACTATATTATAGTCATTTTGACTATATTATAGGAAAGAAGTCTACTACATTTTGCCAATGCAAGCGGCAAATCGTAACACCGGTCTGCACCGTTGTTTTGTATTTTAGGCAGAAGCCTCTCTGGAAGATGTGATGAACCAGCAGGAACTGGCGCAACTCGTTTCGATGGGGGAGGGGTTGCAGCTTGAATTCAAGCGCCGCGTCCCGGAGCCAACACGGGTCGCCAAGGAGGTCATCGCCTTTGCCAATACCCGCGGGGGGCGGTTGTTGCTGGGGGTGGACGACGACAGCACCATCGTGGGGGTCAAGGATGCGGAGGAAGAGGAGTTTTCGCTGCAACAGGCCCTCGAAGCCCATTGCGACCCGCATGTGACGCTCAGGATTGAGCGGATCCCGATCACCAGCAAGCGCGATGTGATCCTGGTCAGTATTCCCCCCAGCGCCCAGAAGCCGCATTATCTGGTGGAAGGGCTGAACGGCCACCGGGTACGCACGGCCTACGTGCGGGTGAATGATATGAGCCTGGAGGCCAGCAAGGAAGCCGTCCGACTGATGAAAGCCGAACACCAGGGACACAATACCTTGTTTGAACTGGGAGAGAAGGAGTTCAAGCTGATGCGGTATCTCGAGCATTATGGGCGTATTACCGTCAACCAGTTTGCCACGCTCGTCGACGTCTCGCCGAAACAGGCCTCCCAGACGCTTGTCCTGCTCACCCGTGCGCGGGTGCTCGAACACCACCTCGATCCCCAGCAGGACTATTTCACCCGTGCCGCGCAGGTGTAGCAGGAAATTGCAGGGGCGGGTGGAAATCGTAGATGGCTGACATACGGTTGTCACCGCGATGCTGTATCTTTAAGGGTACACAAGGGCATAAAACCGTTATTGTACGTCAAAAAAATGCCAGTCGTAGACCTGATTTCACTACAGGAAACGGCACAATCGCGGTATCTGAACTATGCATTGTCCGTTATTACCAGTCGGGCCTTGCCAGATATCCGCGACGGGCTGAAACCGGTGCAGCGCCGGATTCTGTATGCGATGTTTGCCAACCTGCACTTGTACCCGGAGGCTCGTTACAAGAAGAGCGCGACCATCGTGGGGGAGACGATGGGAAAGTACCACCCGCATGGCGACTCGG
>CAZLRO010000389.1:0-2090 GCA_964561865.1 uncultured Rhodothermaceae bacterium
CGGCTGGAGGCGGGGTCGTTCACCCAGAGCCGGACGATGCTCCTCGTGAAGTAGGGTTCTCGCGTGCGTTTTCACAGGAGGCTGTTCGGTTTGCCGGGCAGCCTCCTGCTGTGATGCCCGAACCCGAAGGCCCGGCGATGCGTTTGCAGCCATCATCCACCGACGGACAGCGCCTCGGGTGCGGACGGGTTCAGGGACATATCGAGCGACAGCCTTCCTGCTGGCGGGACTGCTGTGGGGGGGGCTGCCCCAGGCCCAGGCACAATCTACCCCGGTGGCACCACCGCCCGCCGTGTGGTGGCTGTGGCTGGAAGGGCAGCGGGCGGACGGGCCGCTCCTGGAGCCGCTCCCGCCGGACAGCCTCGACCGGGTGGCCCACCGCGTCCTGACGATGTTGCAAGCACAGGGCTACTACGGCGCCCGACTGGACTCCGCCCGGATCGACCCGACGCGCATCCCCCCGGCGGTACACCTGTTCGCCACACGGGGCGCACGGGCCGAAGTCGGGGCGTTCGTCCTCACCGGGATGCAGGTCTTCGACCCGGATGAGACCGCCCGGCAACTGGAGACCCGCCCGGGTCGGGTGTTCGACGCCTTCCGGCTGGAGGCCGACCTCGACGCGCTGCTTCTCCGCTACGAAGCCGCCGGGTACCCTTTTGCCCAGGCCCGGATCGACAGCCTCGTGCTGGCCCCCGGCGGGCAGTTGCTGGACGTCTACCTGCACCTGGTCGAGGGTCCGGCCCCCGTGCTGGGGCGGATAGAACTGCGCGGGGCTGTCCGCACGAAGCCTGGCTACGTCGCCCACCTGCTGGGGTTGACCGCTGGCCGGACGCTGGCCGGGTGGCAACCCGACGGCCTCCGACAACGGCTGGAGGCCACCGGGCTGTTCCGCGAAGTAGGCCTGCCCGAACTGATGATGGAGGACGACAGCAGCGTCGTCGTGCGCATCCCGCTCACCGAAGCTGCCCCCGGCGTGTTCGACGTCGTGCTGGGCTACCTGCCCCCCGCCGGGCCTGGGACCCGTGGCAGTGTCATCGGGAACGGGCACCTGCTGCTGCGCAACCTGTTCGGAAGTGGCAAGGAGCTGGGGCTGCGCATCAACCGCTTGCCAGGCCAGGTCAGCAGCGCCGACCTCCGCGTGGCGTTCCCCTTCGTGTTTGGCTGGCCGGTGGGCGTGGAAGGGCGGTTCCAGGGGCTTCAACAGGATTCTACCTATGGACGGACGCAGCTCCAGGGCCGCCTCGGCTACACGTTCGAAGGCCGGCTCGAAGTCTTCGCCACCGGCAGCCGCGAGGTGACCAGTGCCGGGCAAGCCGGGGTGCAGTTGCAACAGGGCCGCCAGCGCATCCCCCAGGCCCGTGCCAGCTTCTTCGGCCTCGGCATCCGCTACGAGCGGACCGACCATCCCCTCAACCCGCGCCGGGGGCTTTCCCTCGAAACCAACCTCGAACGGGGACGCAAACACAGCACCGCGCTCGAACAGACCCCGACGGGCGACACCACCACCACCCGCACGCTGCTGCGGCAGGAACGGTTGCAGGGGCAGGTACGGTTCTACCTCCCCACGTTTCCCCGGCAACTCGTGGCCCTGGGGGGCGAAGTGGCCCTGCTCGGGAGCGACGCCTATGAGGCCAGCGAACTGTTCCGCTTCGGCGGCGCAACATCGCTGCGGGGCTACGACGAAGACCGGTTTCGCGGACGGTTTGCCGGACGGATGCTCGCCGAATACCGCTACCAGCTCGATCGCCTCGCCTATGCCTTCCTGTTTTTCGACCTCGGCTATGTCGAAACCCCCGCCACCGTGGACCTCACCGCCCAGCGGGGGTTCTGGCCCGGATACGGCCTCGGCCTCCAGTTCAGCACCCCCATCGGACTTGTCAACGTCAGCTATGCCGCCAACCCGGATGACGGCCCCGCCAACGCACGGGTACACGTGGGGCTGTCCTTCGGGCTATGAACAGGGAATGGCGGATCATGTCATTGCGAGGAGCGTAGCGACGTGGCAATCTCTTGCGGATTTCTCCAAGCACCAAAATCCCCTCTCCCAGAGGGGTGGCTCCCAGATATAGTCAAATTGACTATATCTGGGA
>CAZLRO010000390.1:0-2089 GCA_964561865.1 uncultured Rhodothermaceae bacterium
GCCACGGTGCGGCGGTGTGCCAGGAACAGGTGCAGGGCGGCATTGGGATAAACCCAGGCGCCCGTTTCGAGGAAGCGCAGGGGGTCGAGGCGGCGGTTGCTGGAGGCTGCCAGGCCCGCCGCCAGCGAAGCGCCCACCTGCGCCCGGCTGCTGTCGCGAGGGGGTACGAGCATCTGTTCGAGGAGGTGTACCCAGCGGGCCTCCGTCCGGTCCAGCCCGCCCCGGTCCAGGCGGGACAGCGCCGCCACCACCTCGGCGTGGCGGTACGGCAGGGCGGTCGGATGCAGGTCGAGGAGCTGGCCGCGGCGTTGCAGCCGGGCCAGGTATTCGTAGGCCCGGTCGGTGGTCGGCAGCAGCCGGTGGTCCTGGGCAGGGGCTTCCAGCACCCCGCCCAGCCCTATCAACAGCACCACCGCCCACCTTCGCATGGTATGCCTCGCTTGTTTTGTGCCCGTGAAAGGTCGAACTTAACGGCGGGAACCTGCAACCCGCAACCTGGAAAAAATCATGGGGACGATCTTCGCCCCGGATGGTTGCTCCCCTGCCCTTCTCACCCAGCCCGGACGCTGTGTCACGCAAAGTTGAACTGGCCGCCCTGCTTGCCGTAGACCTGCTCGCGTTCTGGCTGGCGTACACGGTGCATTACCAGGCCCGTTTCGAATGGGTCTGGTTCGAACCCCCGTCGTCGCTGCTGCCCCGCGACTTCCTGGTGCCGGGCCTCGTGCTGACGGCCTTCTGGCTGCTGGTGTTCTTCTTCTTCGGGATGTACCGCGAGAAGTTCGCCTCCAGCCGGTTCGACGAATTGACCTCGATTGTGAAGGTGGTGACCGTCGGCGTGCTGATCCTGGTATTCGCCATCTTCATCGAGTCGATCCAGCCGGGGGCCGGGCGGACGGTGATCGGGTTCTACTGGCTGGTCCACCTGCTGATGGTCGCGGCAGGGCGTCTGCTCGTACGGTCCTTTCAGAAAGCCCTGATCCTGCGCGGCCACGGCGTCCACAAGGCCCTGATTGTGGGGTGGAGCGACCTGATGGACCAGTTGCACGAGGAGCTGGCCCGCTACCCGGAAGCCGGTCTGCGCATCGTCGGGGCCATCCGGCTCCAGCGGCCGGGCGAGTCCGGGGAGGCCCTGCCACCGTTCACGCCGGGAGACGGGGGTGCTGCCGTGCTGACGGCCGCGCGCACGGACTTCTCCCCGATGGAGACCCTTCCCCAGCTCATCGACGAACTGGAGGTGCAGGATGTGCTCATCGCGCTGGGTTCCGAGGACCACGGGGCGCTGTGGGAGGTGCTGCGCCTCTGTGATGGCAAGGCCGTCACGCTGAAGCTGGTGCCGGATTTCTACTCGGTGATCGGGGGCATGGCCCGCACCGAGCACATCTACGGCCTGCCCCTCATCGAGGTGCTGCCCGAACCCATGCCCGTGTGGGAGCAAAGCACCAAGCGGCTGCTCGACCTGCTGATCTCGTTGCTGGTGCTGCTGCTGGGCCTGCCGCTCTGGCTGACCCTGGCTGCCCTCGTGCGCCTGACCTCGCCCGGACCCGCCATCTACCGGCAGACCCGCGTCGGGCAGCACGGCAAGCCTTTCACGATGTACAAGTTCCGCACGATGCACCAGCATGCCGAGGCCCGGACGGGGCCGGTCTTCGCCCAGGAGAACGACCCCCGGTATACCCCGCTGGGCCGGTGGCTGCGCCGCACCCGCCTCGACGAAATACCGCAGTTCTGGAACGTCCTCGTCGGGCAGATGAGCCTGGTCGGCCCCCGCCCCGAACGCCCGTTCTTCGTGGAGCAACTGGCCCGCGACATCCCCCTCTACAACCGCCGCCACCGCATCAAGCCGGGCATCACCGGCTGGGCACAGGTCAAGTGGAAGTACACCACCAGCCTGGAAGAGGTACGGCAGAAGGTCAAGTACGACCTGTTCTACATCGAGAACATGAGCCTGTTGATGGACCTGAAAATCCTGTTCCGTACCCTGCGAACCGCCCTGCTCGCCCGCGGACGGTAGCAGCAATTTGGTTTTTGGAGCTGTTGTTGGCTGTTGGGTGCTGGATGCTTGGGGCTTGGAGGGCGAAGAGGACCTTCG
>CAZLRO010000391.1:0-2085 GCA_964561865.1 uncultured Rhodothermaceae bacterium
CCGGCCCGTCGATGCGGACGGCAACGAGGTGCTGGGCTGGAAGGAGGTGGAAGCCTTCCTCCAGGCGACCTGGTATGAAGCGCGTGCCGTGCCACCCACCCTGGCCGACCTGCACGCGCTCGCCCCGTACCCACAGCCCGGTGCGCCCTGGCTGATGGTGGAGGTAGACGGGGCCATGACCTTCGCCCGGCGGCGGCTCTACGTGGCTGAAAGTGCCTTGCGGGAGGCCCTGCAGGACTACCGGCGCAACGGGGAACGCCTGCTCTACCCGGTGGGCACCACCATCGTCGGCGAGCACCACCACGACGGGCAGCACATCGAGACTACCGCCATGCGCAAACGGGCCGACGGGTTCTGGGACTTCTTCGTCTACAACCAGGCCGGACACCTCGTCGATACGATGGCGGCGCGGCCCAAGGCGTTGCGCGTCCCTACCCAGTGCGTCGGGTGTCACTTTGGCACCCGGTTGTTTGAGCCGGAGCGCAGCTTTCCCGCCCCGCCCACCACGCCGGGGCCGGATGGGCCTCGGGCCTTGCGCGTAGACCCAGCGCTCCGCAACGAGGCCTTGACCGCCTTCTTCAACGAGCACCGCAAGCGCAGCGACACCATCCTGGGGCTGTATAACACCCTGTTCGTCGCTCGCCTCCTCGAAGCCCGGCGGCAGGGGACGCTCCCGGCCTCCGACGCTGCCTTGCTGGATTCGCTGGGGTTCTAAGCACTGAAAACAGTTCTTTGTGTCCGTTGTTGAAAAGCCGGAATTCTGCGTAACTTGCCCGTGTCATCCAAGCGGGCAATCCCCCGTCCCGGTGTCTCCCGTTGCGATCCCCCATGATGTCCCGAGGCGTTGTCCGGCTGGTGAATGCGGTGTTCTATGCCCATCACGGTGTGATGCAGGAAGAACATCGCATCGGCGGGCGGTATGAGGTGGATGTGTCGATGGAACTCGACTTCGAGGCCGCTGCCGCACGGGATGACCTGGACCAGACCGTCGATTATGAGCAGGTGTACCGCATGGTACAGGAGATCGTCACCCAGAACAGGTTTTACCTCATCGAACGGCTGGCCTACCTGATTGCCCGTCGGGTGCAGGAGACGTTTGCAGGGGTCGCCTCCGTGGAGGTGACCGTCCGCAAACCCAATCCCCCGGTGGGGGGGCCGTGCGACCGGGCCGAGGTTCTGTATCGGTCTGTCCGGGAAACCGTCCGCTGAGCTATACCCCTTTCTACGAAAGCCCTATACCTCCATGAGCCACGTTGCACGTTGGACGAACCAGGAAGCCACACGGACATTGAGCCTCGAACGCGCCCAGCAGCTGCTGGCCGGGGTGGCGATCCCACCCCGCCCGTCGATCCTGGTCGAGCTGTTGCAGGAGAAGTCTCGGCCCGAAGTGAGCCTGCGGCGCATCGCCGACTTGCTCAGTAAGGATGTGGCCCTCTCGGCGGCTACCATCAAGATCGTCAACTCCCCTTTCTTTGGTCTGGTCCAGAAGACCGGCTCTATCCACCATGCCGTGAACCTGCTGGGCGCTACCAACGTCATCAATGTGGTGACCGGGCTGATGCTGCGCTCGGCGTTTCGGGATGCCAACAGTGCCCTCATGGAGACGTTCTGGGCGACCTCCCAGCAGATCGCCCTGATTACGACCTACATCGGGCGGCATGTGCTACGGCTGCCTCCCGATGAGGCTTACGCCGTAGGGCTTTTCTGCGACTGCGGGGTGCCGGTGCTGGTGCGGCGTTTTCCACAGTACAAGGCGCTCTATGCCCGTCACTACCAGGCCCTGGACCAGCCCATCCATTATATCGAGGAAGCCGAGATTGAGACCGACCACACGGTGGCCGGATACATGATGGCCCAGGCCTGGCATCTTCCACCCCTCTTCTGCGAGGCCATCCTCCGCCACCACGATCCTGTGGACTATTATTCGGGCGGGGCTTCTGCCAGTGAGGTGACGCCCGTGCTGGCCATGCTGATGCTGGCCCACCAGGTCTACCGCACCCTGCACGGTATGCCTGCCTCCTACGAATGGATGCAGGTAGGGGCATCGGTACTGGCCTACCTCTCCCTCAACGACACCGACATCGA
>CAZLRO010000392.1:0-2054 GCA_964561865.1 uncultured Rhodothermaceae bacterium
GGCCTCTGGTTCGACCACCCGGACCTGGCAGGACAGGTATGGGTCAACCCCGGCGAAGACCTGAACGACAACGACTTGTACGACCCCGAAGACCTGAACGGTCTGGACGACGACGGCAACGGCTATGTGGATGATATCCGGGGATTCGACTTCGTTGATCGGACCTATGCCGTCGAGCAGGGGGACTACCGGGGGTGGGATGCGGACCCGTCGGAGGACAACCTGGAGCAGGGAGGACGGGGACACGGGACGACGGTGGCCGGGGTGCTCGTAGCCGCCGCAGGCAACGGCACGGGCATCGCCGGGGTGGCACCGGGCACCCGGCTCGTGCCGCTGCGGGCCTTCGGTGCCGACGGGCTCGGGGAAGACGACGACGTCGCAGCGGCTATCGTGTACGCGGCTGACCAGGGCGTGGACGTGCTCAACCTCTCTTTCGGAGATGTGTACGAGTCGCAGTTGATGCACGAAGCCCTGCGCTATGCCGTCGAACGTGGGGTGACGGTGGTGGCCTCGGCGGGCAACCTCGGCGGCGACGCCCCACACTATCCGTCGGACTTCCCGGAGGTGATTTCGGTGGCCTGGTTGACGGAGGATGGCTTGCAACTGAACGGGCGTGGGACGCACGGCCTGGGGGTAGACCTGGGCGCGCCAGGGTCGTTCATCTACACGACGGTGCTGCCCTCGGAGGCGGTTCTTCGGCAAGGGCCTGCCGAGACCGACCTCTACGGGCGTCGCAGCGGCTCGTCCCTGGCCGCCCCAATGGTGGCGGCGACGGCTGCGCTGCTCCGGTCACAGCAACGCGACGCAACGCCGGCATCGCTCTACCGCACCCTCACCGCCACGGCAGAAGATATCGAAGACGCCGGGTGGGACCATCGCACAGGGGCCGGGCTGCTGAACCCGCTGGCGGCCTTGCAGCAACTACTCCCGGCGCGCGTAGAACTGACCAGCCCGGCCCATGATGCTGGCGTCAGTGGGCCGCAGGTACCCATCGTCGGGACGGTACTGGACCCGTCGTTCACTGCGTTCCGGCTCGACTTCGCGCCGGGTGACGGTGATCCGTCAACCCGGTGGCAGGAGATCATCGCTGACCAGGAGGCCCAGGTCTATGCCGACACCTTGGCGTTGTGGACGGTCGATGCCCTGCCGGAGGGGGTCTACACGCTGCGGTTGCAGGTCTCCCTGCGCAGCGGGTCTCAACGCGAGGATCGCCGCCGTGTGTTTCTCGACCGCACCCCCCCGCAGGTGACCATCCACCTGCTGGACAAGGGGCTGGTGGGGGGGGACTACGGCCTCTGGGCCGATGTGGAGACCGACGACCGTTCTACCGTAACGCTCCACGTCACGCACCAGGGACAAACACAGCGCGTCGCCTCGGACCGGGTAGCCCGGCGGCACGGGCTGGTGTGGGCCGATGTGACCGGGGCTGGGGGAGCGGTCGAGGTCGCCGTCGAGGCCCGCAACGCGGCAGGCTTGATGACTGTTATTGTAAGTCAAAAAAACCTGCCCATTCAGAATATCCATAGCGGCTTGTTCGCGGAGGCCGTCTCCAGCATCCCGCATGGCTACCTGCTCCCGGCGATGACTGACTTCGACCGGGACGGGCTGCACGAGCTGGTGCTAAACCGCTACCAGGACGGGTGGCTGGGGGACTCGCTGGCGATCTACGAGTGGAGAGGGGCGGAGGGGACGTTCGTGCCGGTGCAAACCCTCGCGGCCAGTGTCTTTCCCCGCGACACCGGTGATAGTGACGGGGATGGTCTCCGCGAGTTGCTCACCCAGGTGGGTGGGGCGACGCTGCTGCTGGAGCAGCCGACACCGTCCGCCTGGCCCGACCGGGTGGCCTACCTCGACACGACCGGGCTTGCCAACCCGCGTGCCGAGAAGGCCGCCTTCGGTGCCCGCCTCACCGACCTTGATGCCGACGGACGCGGGGAGTTGCTTGTTCACAACGGGCGGCAGTGGCGGGTGCTGGAGTTCGACGGCCTCGCCCACCAGGAGGTGGCCCGGCTGGAGAACCCAACAGGCGTCGGTACCAGCGAAGTCGGCGAGAA
>CAZLRO010000393.1:0-2047 GCA_964561865.1 uncultured Rhodothermaceae bacterium
CTTCTTCTCGAAGCGCAGGTCGTAGAGGTAGAGCGCCAGGCGGAACATGAACAGGCCGCCGAGCACGGGCAGCACCGTCGCCGCCAGGGTGTCGGAGGGGGGCGTTGCCCATCCTCCCCGCCAGGCGGCCAACAGCAAGGACACGGCCACGACCAGCCCCACCCGCAGACGGTAGGGCAACGGGACGTGGCACAGCCCGATGAGCACAGCCCCGCACCCGAACAGCCACAAGGACTCCCAGTGCAGCACCACGCCGATGCTGGAGAGGGAGAGCAGGACGTAGAACGGTCGTCGCCAGTCCAGCGGCAGCCAGGCATGGACAGCAAACCCGCCCAGGATCAGGGCGGTGATGTGTTGCAGCTTGCGGCTCTCCTCGATCCGGAAGAGGTGGATCGCCCCCAGCACCAGCACCAGTTGCAGGAGCACCAGCAGGAAATCGTGCAACCGGATCTGCCCCCGCTCCAGCGTTGCAGGGGGTGCTTGCGGACGTAGCGTCGTCGGCTGCGCCATAGGGTTCCTGTAGGGATAATACCGTTTGGGAAGGTCGTCGGGGAGGCCGTTCAACAAGCGACGGTGCCGGATCAGAGGTTCAGGGCCTCCGCGTGGTTGAGGAGTTCCTGGTAGAAGCGGTCTGCCAGCAGTTGATGCCCGAAGGCGTTGGGGTGGGCATCCCAGGCCCCGATCCAGACGGTCTCTTTTGCCCGGTTCCCATAGGCCCCGTCGAGCGAGAGGACCAGGAAACCCGCCTCCTGGGCCGTCCCGGAGATGTGTTCCACCGTCTCGCCCCGACGCAACCCGTCGGTGCGTGGCACGAACATCCACACGGGCGTGACACCGCGTTCGCGGCACATCCGCACCACCTCGGCATAGCCCCATCCCAGCACCTCATCACCCAGCCCCAGTCCACCGGCTTTGAGGATACGCCGCAGTTCCGGAGGGGTCATGTCGCGTTCGATGCCCAGGCGCTGCCGGATCTCCTCCAGCCGGGACGGCAAGGGGATGCCATTCTGGATCATCTGCATGAAGATCAACAGGGTGCGGCCCGCATCGCCGGAGTGCCCCGTCACCACCACCACGTCCGGCTGGAAGTCGAACACCTTGTCTTCGAGCAGTTGCCGGTTTTGCAGGATGCTGTAGCCGCCGACGGCAAAGTTCAGGATTTCATAGCGCTGGTAGCGTCCGCTGGCCTGGGCCTCGTTCAGCCGGGCCTCGACCAGGGCCGAGAAGTCCTCACCATCGTTTACCCCGGATCCCATCTCGTAGGAAGCCCCCAGCAGCGCGATGCGGAAGGTCCCGGCAGGCTTCTCGCGGGGGTAGTCCTGGTCCCGCATCCCCCACTGGTTCACGGTCGTCACCACCCCCCGGAACTCCTGCCGGTAGCCGGGCACGAGTTCATAGCGGTAAACACTCTCTACCTTGCGCACGAGGTCAGATTGTTCCAGCGGCTCCCAGCCGGGCGGGGCTTGCACACGGTTGTTCCAGTCGGTGTTGATGGCCGGGTTGGTGGACTTGAGGATGCCCTCGTAGTAGTTCTCGTCCTTGGCCGCCTTGTCGCGCTCGTTCAGGGTGTTGCCTTCGAGCGGAGCCAGGAACGCCCAGGCCTCGCGGCCCAACTGCTCGGTGACCCGGTTGGTGCCCAGCAGCCCCAGCACCGCACACCCGACGAGCACCTGGGTGCGTGCCCACCGGGCTGAAGGCACCCCTGCCCCGATCTCACCCAGTTTCCCGGTCAGGTACAGCCAGCGCCCGACGAACAGCACCAGCACCAGCCCGGCCAGGCCCAGCACCAGCAGCAGCACCTCCAGCGGGGTACCCCCCACTGCCATTAGGTCCAGAAACCCGATGGACTGGTTGCTGCTGAACAGCGTCGGGCTGCTCCACAGCGTCCAGAGCGTGGTGATGGTCACGATCATCCCCGTCACCTTCAGCGCGTAGCGCAGCCCCTCCCGTCCTTGCCAAACCTCGGCCTCTTTCTTGAGCGTGCGCTTGCGGCCCTTGCGGGCTTCCTGCACGGCGTTGTACACCACCAGCCCCCCCAGGATCGCCC
>CAZLRO010000394.1:0-2042 GCA_964561865.1 uncultured Rhodothermaceae bacterium
GCGCTCACGGAATCCGGTCGGGTCCCAGGGATCAGAGAGGAACCATTGTGCAACCCCCGGTTCGTTGCGAGCGAGGCGGGCCACGTCCGCCAACCCGAAGATCTGCTGGGCGCTGATGACCGTCCCCTGCCCTTGCAGCGCGGCGTTAAGGAGGCTCCTCCACTCCGCACCGAGCCAGGAGGGAAGGATGTGGCGCAGGGCCTGGAGACATTGGCCCGTCCCGGCCGCGATCCCGAAGGTCACTTCATGGCGATCGAGCCACTGGCCGAGGTCTTCCAGATGGCTTGCAATCGCCTCCAGCGACAACTTCCGGATATGGTCGGGGTGGTACCTCTCGACCTGTCGCTTCATCTCTTGGAACCAGACCGGACCATGCGCGATGCATCGCCTCATTTCCTGCCACATCAGCCATCCGGCACGAATCAACGCAAGGCGCCCGATTCTGCTCACCGGCGGGGCAGCCAGCGGCTGTGCTCCCCCCATGTGTTCGGCATTCAACGAAGGATCTCCTCCTAACTGACCCACGAGGCTGTAGAAAAGCGTGACGTTCAGGTACGGCCGTCCGTGCAGAACCCGCACCGCTGAGAGCCTGCCCGGGATCCTGCAACCCAAGCGACGATACGGTGAGACGATGTAGGCATCCATGAAGTATTCGAGGAACGAGAGTCCCAGTGGACTCGGCACTTCCGGCATCGTTTCCTTGAAATTCGTCCTGGACCACTCGCAGTCGTCATTGGTCAGGTCGGATGAAGGATACACCGCCGTGATCGGGCGGGCCTGCAGGATCCACAACTGTCGGCTGTCGATGGCCCATTCGAGATTGACCGGGCACCTGAAGGCTTGGGCGACTTGCTCGACAAGCTTTACGACGTCGTAGAGCTGGTCGTCGGTAATCGAAGGCTGCCTTTGTTCGGCTTCGGCAAGGAGAACAGGGTGCGCTCCCAGATCGGTCATGACCAATTTCTGCGGCTTCTCCGCAATGAGGCGCCTGCGGACCAGCACCGGTCGGCCATCCACGGCCGTTTCCACCACGAAGTGGTCCGGTGTCGCGCGGCCGGCCACAAGGGGAGCGGCCAACCCGAACACCGCGTTCACGACCACCTGGCCGGAGCGGCCGGTGACCGGATGAATCGAATAGGCGACTCCCGCCGCCAAGGGGTTGAGCATCGGCTGGAACACGACCGCCATCGCAGGAGCGGCGGCAGCCCCACCGGATTGCAGGACATACTCCACCACGTGCGCTTCCCAGAGAGAAGCCCAAAGACTCTTGATCGCGCTCTCAATGTCCTGAGAAGATACGCCGAGTTCGGTTCGGTACAAACCCGCATAGCTCCTCCCGGCTTCATCTTCGTTCGTGGCGGACGACCGCACGGCCCATCGCATTTCCGATGGCTGGCGAAGGGCAGTCAATGCCTCGAGGCACTGCACCGTCAGCCATCCTAGTTCCAAGCCCCGTATAACGGCGCGGCATTCGGCGAGGGCGGATTCGCGTTCTACCTTGTCGAGGCGACTGACGGTCAGCCATCTCTGCTCAGGGGAGATGCCACACCCCGCAAGCGCCTGGCGGTAGGCCTCTGTCGTCAGACAAACGCCCGGAGGGACGGGAAACCCGGCATGAAAGAGGCGAGACAAGCCGACCGCCTTCCCTCCGGCCAGAGGCAACTCGCGACAGGCGGACAGCGAAAGAATCGGGGGACGTGCCATCGACACGGATAGTAGCTAGAGAGCAAGGAGGAGGTAAAGATCGTTCACATTGGTGCCTGTAGGGCCGGTCGTGATGTGGCAGCGCAGCCGCTTCAACACCGGATAGGTATCGTTCCGTTTCAACACGGAGGCCAGATCAATGCCGAGCCGGCTGGCATGCCCCACGGTCGCGCCGTTCACGACCGCACCGGCGACATCAGTGGGTCCGTCGGTACCATCAGTCCCGACCGCCATCACCCACACGTTTTCCAGGCCGTCAATCTCCAGCGCCGCAGCAACCGCGAATTCCTGCGCCCGCCCTCCCTTCCCACCGCCGGTCACCGTCACGGTAGTCTCCC
>CAZLRO010000395.1:0-2037 GCA_964561865.1 uncultured Rhodothermaceae bacterium
CGACGGGACGGGTTTCTGGCCGGTGTTGAGCAGCATGAAACACCCGGTGCCATAGGTGTTCTTGACCATCCCCGGCAGCAGGCACGCCTGGCCGAAGAGGGCTGCCTGCTGGTCCCCAGCGATCCCGGCTACCGGAATGGGAGCTTCAAACAGACCCGAACGGGTCGCGCCGTAGAACTCGCTGGAAGGCCGCACCCGGGGCAATACGGCGCGGGGGATGTTTAGCACCTCGAGGATTTCATCGTCCCAGTCGCCGGTGTGCAGGTTATAGAGCAGCGTGCGGCTGGCGTTGCTGGCATCGGTGATGTGCTGGCCGGTGAGGTTCCACAACAGCCAGGTATCGATGGTGCCAAAGGCCAGGGTGCCCCGCGCCGCCTGGAGCCGGGCACCGGGGATGTGGTCCAGGATCCACCGCAGCTTCGTGCCCGAGAAATAGGGGTCGAGCCGCAGCCCGGTACTTTTCTGGAACTGGGGTTCGAGGTGCTGGTCCTTGAGCTGCTGGCAGTAGTCTGCCGTCCGGCGGTCCTGCCAGACGATAGCGTTGTAGAGGGGGCTGCCGGTGGCCTTGTCCCACACGACGGTCGTCTCCCGCTGGTTGGTCACACCGAGGGCAGCGATGTCGCGCGCGTTCAGGCCAGCCTTGCGGATCGCTTCCTGGGCCGTATGCAACTGGGTGTACCAGATGTCCATCGGATCGTGCTCCACCCAGCCGGGCTTAGGGAAATGCTGGGTGAACTCCTGCTGGGACAGGCTGCACAGGCGGCCTGTATGGTCGAAGACGATGGCGCGGGAACTGGTGGTGCCCTGGTCCAGGGCAAGGATATAGGGCATGGACGTACACGGACAGCAGATGAGGGGGATGCTGGAATTTAGGACCTCGTCGCGGAAATACCCATAGCCTTTTCCAGAAGTAACGATGGCCGGTCGTGCTTCCGTCCGCCCTGCCCTCCTCTGGTTCCACCAGTGCCCGCTGCCTCCGCAAACGGTTGTATCTTTTCCCCCTGCCTCCCACTCTTCCTCCGAACCATGCTGGTCTGAAACCCCGATGCCACCCAACCTGATCTTCTACGCCATCCCGTTCTTTATCGCCCTGCTGGTGGCCGAGGCGGTCTTCAGCGCGCTACAAAAACGCGACCTGTTCGAGGCGAAGGATACCTTCACCAGCCTAGCGATGGGGATCGGGAACGTGCTCAGCGGCCTGCTCTCGAAGCTGCTGGTGCTCTGGACACTGGCCTTCTGCTGGCAGTTCCGGCTGTTCGAAATCCCCTTCGACGCCTGGTGGGGATGGGTGCTGGTGTTCTTCGCCGACGACTTCAGCTACTACTGGTTCCACCGAACCAGCCACAACTGCCGCTTCTTCTGGGCCTCGCATGTGGTCCACCACTCTTCCGAACGGTACAACCTGGGCACCGCCCTGCGACAGACCTGGACGGGCAACCTCACCGGCAGCTTCGTCTTCTGGCTCTGGATGCCCCTGCTGGGGTTTCATCCGCAGATGGTGATGATGATGCAGTCTATCAGCCTCATCTACCAGTTCTGGATCCACACCGAGGTGATTGGCAAACTACCCCGCCCCTTCGAACTAATCTTCAACACCCCCTCGCACCACCGCGTCCACCACGGCTCGGACATCAAATACCTCGACCTGAACCACGCGGGCATCCTGATCATCTGGGATCGACTGTTCGGGACGTTCCAGCCGGAGGAGGAACACCCCACCTATGGCCTCACAAAGAACATTGGCACCTACAACCCGGTGCGGGTGGCGTTCCACGAATGGGTGGACATCGGGCGGGATGTAGCGCGTGCCTCTACGTGGCGGGATCGGCTACTGTACATCTTCGGGCCGCCCGGCTGGAGCCACGACGGCTCCCGTAAGACCACGCGGCAACTCCGAGAGGAATGGCGGCGGAAAATGGGATGAGGATTGCGGATCGTGGATTACGGATCGCGGATTGCAAGCGGTGCCCATGGTCCTATCGAGTGCCCCTCCTGGACAGGAGGATGACCGAGCTCATGAGATCGATCATAGGGGTG
>CAZLRO010000396.1:0-2024 GCA_964561865.1 uncultured Rhodothermaceae bacterium
AACGGCTGAACCAGCGCCACCGGCTGGAGTGTGGCGGGCCGCGCGGCAGCGATGGCCGCTGCGACCCCGTCGCCCCCATCGTCTACTACCTCGATCCCGGCACGCCCGAACCCGTCCGTAGCGCACTGCTCGACGGGGCGCGGTGGTGGAATGCGGCGTTTGAAGCTGCTGGCTTCCGCAACGCCTTCCAGGTGGCCCTGCTGCCGGAAGGGGCGGACCCGATGGACGTGCGCTACCACGTGATCCAGTGGGTACACCGCGCTACCCGGGGCTGGAGCTACGGCAGTACCGTCGTGGACCCCCGCACGGGCGAGATCATCAAGGGCCACGTCACGCTTGGCTCGCTGCGGGTGCGGCAGGACTACCTGCTGGCCGAAGGGCTGCTGGCCCCCTACGACGACGCCCATCCCAACGGCTATCCGTCCGACGAAGACCCGATGCTGGCGATGGCGCTGGCCCGGCTGCGCCAACTCTCGGCGCACGAGGTGGGGCATACCCTGGGCCTGGCCCACAATTTCGCCGCCTCCGTCAGCCAGCGGGCGTCGGTGATGGACTATCCGGCACCCCTGGCTACGCTGCGTCCGGACGGGACCGTATCGCTGGAATCGGCTTATGCCACCGGCATTGGGGCCTGGGATGAACTCGCCGTACGTTATGGCTATACTCCTTTCCCCGATGCTTCATCGGAAGCCGCCGGGTTGAAGGCAATCCTGGACGAAGCCCCGGTGCGGAGGCTGCACTACCTCACCGACCAGGATGCCCGTCCGCCCGGCGCGGCCCATCCCCTCGCCAACCTGTGGGATAACGGGACGGACATGATCGAGGCACTGGACCAGGAGATGCAGGTACGACAGATGGCCTTGCAACGGTTTGGGCTGCATGCCCTCCGCGAAGGCCGTCCGCTGGCGACCCTCGAAGAAGTGCTGGTGCCGCTTTACCTGCGCCATCGGTACCAGGTGGAGGCCACCGTCAAGCTCCTCGGTGGGGTCGAATACAGCTATGCCGTCCGGGGAGATGCACGGGCGCTGCCGCAGGCTATCCCGGCCGCCGCCCAGCACGCCGCCCTCGATGCCTTGCTGAACACCCTCACGCCGGAGGCTCTGCGGATACCCGCCTCCATCCGCACCCTGCTCCCGCCCCGCCCCCCCGAATACGATCCGCACCGGGAGCTGTTCGACGGCTATACCGGGCTGACCTTCGACCCGTATGCCCCTGCCGAGACCGCTGCGGCGCTCGTCCTCACCCTGCTCGTGCATCCTGAACGGGCCGCCCGCCTGGCCTACCAGGCCGACTTCGACGCTACCTTGCCAGACCTGGCCCCTGTACTCACCCGGATCTCGGAGCACGTCTGGGAACAGCGTATCTCCACCGATCCCTACGACGCCGAGCTGCAACGTATCGTCCAGCAGGTCTGGACCGACGTGTTGCTGGACGGGGCCGCCCGCCCGAAGCTGGCCCCGGCCGTGCGTGCCCGCTTCACCCAGCACCTGCGCGAAGTGCGCCAGTGGCTTTCCGACAACCCCGGCAACAGCAAGGATCGCGAAACCATCGCCCACCGCAGTGAAGCCTTCGACCAGATCGACCGGTTCCTGCTGCGCTTCTACCGGGCCGAGGAGCAGACGACTGCCCCGGCAACCCCACCCGGACAACCCATCGGGCAGGCAGAAGACTTCCAGACACGCCAGCAACGCCGCCACGAATGGCTCGAACGCTGGGCCACGCCGGAAGACGCCTGCGCGGTGAGCGCATACCCGACCCCCTGAAAACATGAAGGCGGATGCAGAAAGCTGCATCCGCCTTCACCCCACATCGGAAGACGTTTCTGCCCCCTGTCCTTTCCCACCTTGCAGACAGGGGCGGCACAGCAAGCCGGAGGTAGAGATGTGTACTCGCTGTGTGGTGTCTGATCTTCCGTTCACCAAAAACGGGATAGCGGGCGCGCCCCCACGCGATCAGTGGCGCGTATCGACCAGCAAGGCGACCGCCTCCTCAAGCCGGGGCGCAAAAAGGGCCTGCGGACCAAC
>CAZLRO010000397.1:0-2000 GCA_964561865.1 uncultured Rhodothermaceae bacterium
CATATCCATGCAGATCCAAGCGTGGCGTGCATCCGGAGGGGCTGCCGAGGGGGCGTCCACGAGGCAGACCTGGGCCTGGGGGGCGTAGTGCCGGTGACGGGTGCCGGGGCTGCGGCGCAGGGCGTCGTCGGTAGTAGCAAGCCGGGTTGCAGGCCATACCGCCTGCAACGCTTCGAGGGTGACGGCACCGGGGCGCAGCACGAGCGGGGCTGCGCCCGTGCAGTCCACCACCGTCGATTCCAGCCCTACGACCGCCGGTGGCCCGGTCAGGATGCAGGCGATCCGTCCGTCGAGGTCGGCCTGGACGGCCTGCCAGGTGGTAGGGCTGGGACGACCCGAACGGTTGGCCGAAGGCGCAGCGACAGGGATGGCACAGGCTTGTAGAAACGCCTGGGCCACCGGATGCAGCGGCATCCGCACCCCTACGGTGGGGAGGCCCGCCGAGACGACCGACGGCACACGGGGATGCCGGGGCATCACCAGGGTGAGCGGACCGGGAAAGAACGCCTCGATCAGGGGGAGCGCTATGCCGGGTACTACCGACACCACCTCGCCGAGCTGATCCGGATGGGCCAGGTGGACGATCAGGGGGTTATCCGGTGGGCGCTCCTTGGCCTGGAAGATACGGCCAAGGGCCGCCGGGTTGAAGGCGTCCGCCCCCAGCCCATACACGGTCTCGGTGGGAAAAGCCACGAGTTCCCCGGCCCGCAAGCAGGTGGCGGCTTCCTCGGGACGATAGGTGTACCGCGTCTCCACCACGACGAGCACCACGAACGGCGTTGTTTCTGCAGGTTGTCGGATAGTATGTTGGGCGCAAGGTACGGCACGAACGCTTTCAGACCGATGCACCTGCACAGTGGAACCGTTGAGCTACCGGCGAACCATGTGGGCCTGCTCGTCCATGGGGGGGCCTGGGACATCCCCGACAACGAGGTAGCAGCCCACCAGGATGGTCTGCACCAGGCCCTGGCACGCGGGGCAGTGCTGTTGCAGGACGGTGCTTCCGCACAAGACGTGGTGGCCGAGGTCGTGGCCGTGATGGAAGGGCACGGGGCGTTCGATGCCGGGTGCGGGGCTGTCCTCACCCGCGACGGCACAGTAGAACTGGATGCAGGGTTGATGGATGGTACCACTCTGGCCTATGCGGCGGTGGCCTGCGTGCGCCGCATCGCCCACCCGGTACACCTGGCCCAGCGGCTGCTACAACGCGGGGAAGGGCAGGTGCGGGTAATGGTCGGAGAAGGAGCCGAGTGGTTTGCATCGGACGAAGGGTTGCCGCTGATCGACAATGCGGCGCTGGTGTGTCCCCGCGAGCGGCAGCGGTACGAGCAGCTCCGGGCAGCGGCGCACTACCACGTCAGCCATGCGTTCCTGGCGGCGGCCGACCGGGGGCCGCAGGGTACGGTCGGCTGTGTGGCCCGCGACCGCACCGGGCAGCTCGCCGCTGCCACCTCCACCGGAGGCACGCCCTTCCGCCCGGCAGGACGGGTGGGCGATACGCCCCTGCCAGGGTGCGGGTTCTACGCGGATACCCATGCGGCCGCCAGCGCTACCGGCTGGGGCGAGGCCATCGCCGCCGTGCTGCTCTGTGGCCGGGCCGTGGATGCCGCCGGGGCGGGACTGGCACCGGAGGCGGTCGTTCGCACTCGGCTCGCCCACCTCCACGCCCGCATCCACAACCGCGACGGCCAGGGGGCTACTGCGGGGCTGATCCTGCTCCACGCCGATGGCCGGGGTGCCTGGGCCTTTACAACCCCCCGCATGGCACGGGGTGCCTGGTTCGAGGGCGGAGAAGCCTGGGTGATGGTGTGAAACCGATGCTGGGTTGGAGCTTGGTACTTGGTGCTTGGAGGGCGAAGAGGGCCTTAGCCCCTACGGGTGCTTGGTACTTGGAGCTTGGTGCTTGGTACTTGGGAAGAGGGCAGTACCTTACCCAGCGTGTCATCACGAGGAAGCCGTCAGGCGATCTCATGAGATCGCCTGGCTGACGACGTGATCTC
>CAZLRO010000398.1:0-1995 GCA_964561865.1 uncultured Rhodothermaceae bacterium
CCCAAATCCGCAAGAGATTGCCACGTCGCTGCGCTCCTCGCAATGACATGATCCGCAATCTCTCAGTGCCCGGTGCCGTAGATGCGGTCGCCCGCGTCGCCGAGGCCGGGGAGGATGTAGGCGTTGGCGTTGAGTTCGCGGTCGAGCGCGGCGGTGAGGATGGGCACGTCCGGGTGGGCGGTGTTGAGGGCGCGGACGCCTTCGGGCGCGGCCACGAGGCAGACGAACCGGATGTGCTGCGCCCCCTTGCGCTTGAGGTGGTGGATGGCCCCGACGGCGCTGCCGCCCGTGGCAAGCATCGGATCGACGACGACGACGCGGGCCGTTTCGAGGCCACCGGGGATGTTGCTGTAGTAGTCCACCGGCTGGTGGGTTTTCTCGTCGCGGTACATGCCCAGGTGCCCGACACGGGCCTCCGGGACGAAGCGGATGAAGCCATCGACCAGCCCCAGCCCGGCGCGGAGGATGGGCACGACTACCACCTCTTCGGCCACCCCGTAGCCGGTGGTCGTCTCCAGTGGCGTGTCGATGGAATATGTGTGCAGGTGCAGGTCGCGGAGGGCTTCGTAGGCCAGGATGGAGGCGGCGTCGGCGAGCTTCTGCCGGAACACGCCGTGCGGCGTCTCGCGTCGGCGCAGCACCGTCAGGTCGCGGAGCAGCAACGGATGGTCGAGGATGGTGAGGGCTTGCATCAGGTACGGATTTCGGATGTTCAGGGCATACTCCAGCCAGCAGCAATCGTCCATCCTCGACAATCTACAATCCCTAACCGTGAATTCGTGCAAGACAGCCGCAGAAGTCGGCTGGTTCAACTGGTTGCACCCGTGTACCAACCCGATGTCCTGGCCCACGCCCGCGCCCGTTTATGGTAAACACGTACGACTTGCCCGTTGCGGCGTCGCTCCCGGCGGCTCAGCGGTCCGGCCAGGCCCGCAGGTCGTCGAGGGTGTGCAGCGTGTACGCGACCGGGAAGGCGGGCGGTGCGCCGTAGCCATAGGCGGCGAAGGCCGTTGCCACCCCGGCGGCGCGTGCGGCTTCGAGGTCAGCGGCCCCGTCGGAGACGAGCAGGGCTTCGGCGGCAGGTACGCCGGTCTGGGCCAGGGCAGCCAGCACGAGGTCGGGCGCGGGCGGGGGATGCGCCACGGCATCAGCCCCCAGTACGGGGTCGAAAAAGCCCTCCAGCCCGGCGTGGTGCAGCACTTCGTAGAGGAAGAGCGTCAGGCGGCTGGAGACGAGGGCGCAGCGGACGCCCCGCGCCCGGAGCATTTCCAGCAGCGTCTGCACACCGGGATAGAGCACTGCATGGGCCGCAAAGTCCTCTTGCAGGAACCGCCCGTACACCATCAGCGCGTCGCGCAGGTCCTTGCCACTGCTCCCTTCGGGCACAAGCAGCACCGCCTCGCCGCCGGAGGGTTCGGAGAGCTGCGCCCGCACCACTTCGAGCGCTACCGGCGGCAGGCCCTTGCGCGCCCGGAGGCGGTCCGCCGCAGCCTTCACCGCCGGGGCGCTATCCACCAGCGTGCCGTCAAGGTCGAAGAGAAGAAGAGACATGGGGATTGCGGATTTGGGATGGCGGATTGCGGGTCTCGGATTGCGGGTCTCGGATTGCGGATTACAGGCTAACCCAAAGGTTCTTTCGAGTGCCCCTCCTGGACAGGAGGGGATAGGGGTGGTCGATCAGCGTCACCGCCTTTCCTCCGTGTCATTGCGAGGAGATTGACCGATCTCATGAGATCGGTAATCTCGACGCCGGGAGCTCCTGCGACGCTGCTGCCCGGTGGCAAGGGCGAGATCATGACCCCCCGTTCCTCGGGGCAGGCTCTGGCTGGTCGATCTCATGAGATCGACCAATGGCCTCCTCGTGATGACACGATACGAACGTATTGAAACCGGTGGAAGCGTATCGTCTGCCTCCCAAATCCGGGAATCGACCTCCCCCTTGACCGATCTCATGAGATCGGTCAACCCCTCCTGTTCTCAGGAGGGGGGAGAAGA
>CAZLRO010000399.1:0-1983 GCA_964561865.1 uncultured Rhodothermaceae bacterium
GGCCAGCATCGTCAGCACCGTCACCTGCGCCGTGAACGCCTTCGTCGAGGCTACCCCGATCTCCGGCCCGGCATGGAGGTAGACCCCTGCGTCCGTCTCGCGGGCAATGGTTGAGCCGACGGCGTTGCAGATGCCGTAGACAGGCACACCCTGGCGCCTGGCCTCGCGGACGGCGGCCAGCGTGTCGGCAGTCTCGCCACTCTGGGAGATCACCAGCACCACATCTCCTTGCCGCAGGATCGGGTTTCGGTAGCGGAATTCGCTCGCGTACTCGACTTCCACCGGGATGCGGGCGAAGGCCTCGATCAGGTACTCGCCCACCAGCCCGGCGTGCCACGACGTCCCACAGGCACAGATGAGGATGCGCTGGGCGGACCGGAGGTGGTCCATCACGTCGATCAGCCCGCCTAGCTGGATGGTGTTTTCTTCCAGGTGTACGCGTCCCCGCATACAGTTTTCGAGAGTTTCGGGCTGCTCCATGATCTCCTTGAGCATGAAGTGTGCATAGCCCCCCTTCTCGATCTGCTCCAGGTCCCACTCCAGTTCATGGACTTCCTTCTGGAGCGGAATGTTGTCGATGGTGCGCACCTCGTATCCGCCCCGCCGGATGACCACCATCTCGCCATCGTTGAGGTAGACCACCTGGCGGGTGTATTCAACAATCGCGGAGGCATCGGACCCCAGGAAGTATTCGCCGTCGCCGATGCCCATGATGAGCGGGCTGCCTTTCCGGGCGGCGATCATCAGGTCGGGGTCGTGGGCCGAGACGAGGGCGATGCCGTAGGTGCCCACCACCTGGCTCAGGGCCTGGGGCAGGGTGTCTTCCAGCGACAGGCCGGTGGTCTGCTGGAGGTCCTCGATCAGTTGCACCAGCACCTCGGTGTCGGTCTGGCTCTTGAACGTGTAGCCTTTCTGGCGCAGCCGCTCCCGCAGCGCGGCATAGTTCTCGATGATGCCGTTGTGGACGAGGGCGAACGTGCCCGAAAGGCTGGTGTGGGGATGGGCGTTCTCGTCGCTTGGGAAGCCGTGCGTAGCCCACCGGGTGTGCCCGATGCCCAGCGTCCCGTGTGGCGGGTTTGTCTGGAGCGTCTCGGCCAGTTCCCTTACCTTGCCCTTCTTCTTGTAGACCGATAGCCCGCCGTTGACGAGGGCGACGCCTGCCGAGTCGTACCCCCGGTATTCGAGCCGTTGCAATCCCCGCAAGAGAATCTCTACCGCCGGCTGCTGTCCGATATAACCTACGATGCCACACATGGAAAAAACCCAGGTTGAGACTGATAGGGGTGGGTGGGGGCCTGATACGATCGTTGGGAACACCCCCAGCCGTCTGCGTACCGGATAGACAGGCCTGCAAACCCCGCGCCAAGTGGTGGGTTTCCGGGTTTTGTCTCAACGCGAGACGACCGACCCTTCGGGCAGGGTGCGTCCGAGCGCCTGGGCGATGCGCCGTACCTGGTGCATCATCTCGGCGAACTGGTCGAAGAGGAGCGACTGGGGGCCGTCGCTGAGGGCGTTGGCGGGGTCGGGATGGGTTTCCACGAGCAGGCCGTCGGCCCCGGCGGCGATGGCGGCCCGTGCCATGGGTGTCACCTGGTTGCGTAGCCCTGTGCCGTGGCTGGGATCGACCATGACGGGCAGGTGGCTCTTCGCCTGCACGATCGGCACCGCCGAGAGGTCCAGCGTGTTGCGTGTGGCGGTCTCGAACGTGCGGATGCCCCGCTCGCAGAGGATGACCTGGTGGTTGCCCTGCGCCATGATGTATTCGGCGCTCATAAGCCATTCCTCGATGGTAGCCGAGAGGCCGCGTTTGAGCAGCACTGGGGTCTCGGTCCGGCCCAGTTCTTTCAGCAGGGCATAGTTCTGCATGTTGCGCGCCCCCACCTGGAACACATCGGCGTAGCGGGCGATGGTCTCGATCTGCGACAGGTCCATCACCTCGGTCACCACGCCGAGCCGATGCCGCCGGGCTGCTGCATGCAGAAG
>CAZLRO010000400.1:0-383 GCA_964561865.1 uncultured Rhodothermaceae bacterium
CTGATTTTGAAGGCGCACCGTTCCGCTACGGGCAGAAGGTGCGGATCCACCTCTACGACCATGCGGGCAACCTGCTGGGGTCGATCACCGGGGAGCTGGCTGCCCGTGAGCCGAACGTGAACGTGGCCCGCAAGGACGACGACCCCCCGCTGTACAAGACCCTGTACTGGGTGCGGAACCTCGAAGGATACCAGCGCCTGCACCCGGAGTTGCCGGGACAGTTCGAGCAGGTCGAAGAGACCGTGGGGTACGACGTCTACGCACCTGGCGAAGAAGGGGGTGTGGGTGCGGCGGAGGGGGCCATCGCCGTCGGCGAGGACGCCCTCGTCTTCGCGTCTGGGAACGAACCGGTCGAGCTCCTCCGGACGCCCCTCAAAGCGGCG
>CAZLRO010000400.1:393-1967 GCA_964561865.1 uncultured Rhodothermaceae bacterium
CAGTTCGAGCAGGTCGAAGAGAGCTGGTTTGCCGAGCAGGACCTCCAGCCCCTGGAGGTGCCCCCGGGGGTGTCGTTCAACTGACCGCAGAGACCCGGAGCAGGAGCGCCACCGACCGGATAGGGGAAGCTCCCTGCGGATCCCTGGGAGTGGTTGAAAATCGACCACATGATGGTTAAATATCAACCATGATCAAGCGAAACATCACCCCGCTCCTGGAAGAAGCACTGGCCGATATGCCCGTCCTGTACCTGCGGGGGGCGCGGCAGGTCGGGAAGAGCACGCTGGCCCGGCAACTGCTGGCGCAGGGCCGCACCTCCATGCTGTGCCACTGCCTGCGCTCTGGCAATGGTAGCAGGTCTGGGGCACCCTCGACAGGATAGAAATTATAGTCAAAATGACGATAATAGTACAACGATCTGGGATGACATGGACGTCCTTCCCCGTCATTCGCGCGCAGGCGGGAATCCAGAACAAGGCTCTGATACACTGGATTCCCGTTTTCACGGGAATGACAAGAGGGGGCTGGGAAACATGTTCAAGAATCAACATTATAGTCAAATTGACTATAATTAATGGGGTACACGCTTTTGTAGAAGCTGTGTAAAAGGAGGTGAGCGTCTCACCTTTAGTCCGCCACGTTATCGATCTGTGCTTTCTGGAGTTTGCCGGAGTAGTCGATGTAGCAGGTTTTGGTTTCGGTGTAGAAGTCGAACACCTCCCAGCCGCCTTCGCGGTGGCCGTTGCCGGTGGCCTTGACGCCGCCAAAGGGCATGTGTGCCTCGGCCCCGATGGTCGGGCCGTTGACGTAGGTGATGCCCGCCTCGATGTCGTGCAGGGCGCGGAAGGCCGTCGCCACGTCGCGGGTGTAGATGCTCGACGAGAGGCCGTAGGCGACGTTGTTCGCCACGGCGATAGCCTCGTCGTAGGAGCGTACCTTGAGCACGGAGAGCACCGGGCCGAAGATCTCTTCCTTCGCGATGCGCATCTCCGGGGTCACGTCCGTGAAGATGGTTGGCTGGAAGAAGTAGCCATCGTCGAGGCCTGGCCCGGTGGCGCGTTCGCCGCCGAGGATGCATGTTGCGCCCTCCGCCTTCCCGACGCCGACGTAATACGTGACCTTGTCGAGCGCCTTCTGGTTGATGAGTGGGCCGACCTGCGTGTCGTCGAGGTTGCCGTAGCCGAGCTTCAGCGGCGTGGCGGCAGCGACGAGGCGGCGGACGAGTTCGTCATGTACGGCTTCGTGGACGATGAGGCGGCTTGTGGCGGTGCAGCGCTGGCCCGTCGTGCCGAACGCCCCCCAGAGCACCCCGTCGAGCACCAGGTCGAGGTCGGCATCGTCCATCACCACGATGGGGTTCTTGCCGCCCATCTCCAGCGAGAGGCGTTTGTGCATCCGCCCGCACACCTCGCCGATCCTCGATCCCGTCTCGGACGACCCGGTGAAGGAAACCGCGTTCACGTCCGGGTGTGCCACGAGCGCCGAACCGGCCTCGCCCGCGCCATGGAGCAGGTTGATGACGCCCGCCGGCAGGCCCGCGTCGAGGAGTACCTGCACGAGCAGCATCCCGCTG
>CAZLRO010000401.1:0-1933 GCA_964561865.1 uncultured Rhodothermaceae bacterium
TCCCCTCGGCGACGTCGTAGGCCAGGATCTTGACCTCCACCTGGTCGCCCGGCTGTACCCGCACCCCCAGCTCGGTGACAGCCCGCCCGTTGACCCGCACCCGACCTTCCCGGATGAGCACGTCGGCCTCACGGCGGGAACAGACCCCGGCCTGCGCCACGTACCGGTTCAGGCGTACCGGTTCGGCGGGCGGCGAAGGCGCCGGGCGCGGCGACGTGCTGAAGGCGCGGGGCTGGCGCGGCTTCAGGGGCCGAATCCCCCCCGGCTGCCGGGGCGGTACGTCCGCATCGTCTTTCATCCCGTTCCAGGTTGGGCGTCCGCAGGAGCTTCTACCAGGCCCGCCTGCATCAGCAACCGGGCTTTCTCGCGGTTGAACGCTGGGTCATGCAGCAGGGATTCCACTTCACGGAGGTTTGGCAGATCCTCCAGGCTGCGAAGGCCAAACACCTCCAGGAAGCGCGGCGTCGTGCCGTAGAGCAAGGGCCGTCCGACCGAGGTGGCCCGCCCGGTCACATCAGCCAGTCCCATCTCCATCAGCTTCTGCAAGGCATAGCCGGTATCGACCCCGCGTGCAAACTCCACTTCGGGCCGGGTGACGGGCTGCTTGTAGGCCAGCACCGCGAGGGTCTCCAGGAGCGAGCGCGAGAGGCGTTGCTGGCGGCTAAACTGCTGCAAGGCCCTCAGGTAAGGGGCCACTTCGGGCACGGTCGCCATGCGGTAGCCCCCCGCCCATTCCTGGATCCGAAACGCCCGTTCCTCCAGTCCATAGCCCGTATTCAACCGCGCAACAGCTTCCCGCACCTGCTCTTCCCGTACCGGATGGCCCACCACCCCGGCAATCACCGCCGCCATACGGGCAGCCGTGAGCACCTCATCCGCCGCGAAGACCATCGCCTCCACAGCCCGGTCGAGGTCCACCAACGCCAGGGCCAGATCAAAACGGCTCAGTTCCATAGGGAGTCAGGAGGGCACGCCCGCGCCCCGTACCAGGAAAAAGTCATCGGGGACGGCGGCTGTCTGCAAGATAAGCAACCCCTGCCGCGATAGCTCCAGTACGGCCAGGAACGTGGCAATGATCCAGGCCCGCGGTTGTGCCCGCACCAGCGCGACGAACGACACCGGCGGGCCGGGCGGCACGCGGTCCAGCAGGAACGCCCGCTGCGCCTCCACCGAAAAGGCTTCAAGCGCCAGCACATGCGGTGCAGCCTCCGCAGCCGTCGTCAGGATGCGCCGCAGTGCCCCGATCAGGTCGAATACCGAGGTATGATACCCGTCCTCCGGGACTTCCTGGCCGTTCTCCGACGACCCGGCAGCCCCCCGCGTGAACTGCTCGGACCGGCGCTCCTGCCGGGTGGTCAGTTGCTGGGCCGCCTCCTTGAACCGCAGGTATTCCAGCAGCCGCTCGACCAGTTCCCGACGCGGGTCCACCGGCTCACCAGCCTCGTCCTCTGGCGGATGGGGCAAAAGCATCCGGGCCTTGATCCCCATCAGGACGGCAGCCATGTACAGGAAGTCTGCGGCCCCGTCGAGGTCTACTTCCTCCAGCACCCGCACCCAGGCCAGAAACTCGTCAGCGATGCGGGCGATGGGGATGTCGTAAACGTCCAGTTCATCCCGCTGGATGAAGAACAGCAGCAGGTCCAGCGGCCCTTCAAACTGGTCGAGGTGGATATGGTACACCGCCGCCCCTGGTCGATGGGTGAAGGGGAAATGGTCGAAATATAGTCAAATCGACTATATTGTAAATACTTGTAGTGCCTACCGTAGCAACACTTTTTCCTCGCTCCTGTTACCCGCGGCGGCTTTGGAACCAGGCGACGGTAGCCTCGATGCCCTGCTGCATCGTCACCGTTGGTGCCCAGCCCAGCGTCTCCTGTGCCTGCTGCCATCCCAGCACACTGCGGCGCTGCTCGCCCGGCTTGCCGGGGGCATG
>CAZLRO010000402.1:0-1930 GCA_964561865.1 uncultured Rhodothermaceae bacterium
ATCTAAATCCTTCCACGGGACAGCCCCTTCAGACGGATGGACGCTAGGCAGGGAACGTCGGCGGGTGAGCCGACCTTCTCAAGCAGCACGTCCCCTCGTCGATCCCAACAGATCGACCGTCACGGAGTCACCATGCACACGCAAACACTGGCCCCGCCGTTGCGCCTGAAGCTGGTTGCGGCGTTCGCGGCCTTGTACCTCATCTGGGGATCGACGTACCTGGGCATCCGGGTGGCGATTGAGACCATTCCACCGTTCCTGATGGCGGGTGGGCGCTTTCTGGTAGCAGGGGTGCTGCTGTATGGCTGGTGTCGATGGCGGGGGATGCCTGCTCCGGCCTGGCGGGACTGGAAGATCCCGGCGATCACGGGGGCGTTTTTGCTGCTGGGGGGCAACGGTGGGGTGGTCTGGGCCGAGCAGTATGTGCCCTCGTCGCTGGCGGCGCTGCTGGTGGCTATTGTGCCGCTGTGGCTGGTGCTGCTGGACTGGCGGATGGGGGGTGCCCCCGCCCCCCGCTGGCCCATGTGGCTCGGCCTCGCAGTCGGCTTCGGCGGTGTAGTGCTGCTCACCACTGCACGCAACCTCGCCCGTTCGGATGCCCCGACGCAACAGGATGCCGTACTTCTGGGGGCCGCTGCTGTGGTAGCCGCGACGATCTCCTGGGCCTTTGGGTCGATCTATGCCCGCAAGCATGCCAGTCCGTTGCCCTTGATGCAGGTCTCGGCGCTCCAGATGATCTGCGGGGGCGGCTTGTTGCTGCTGGCGGGTACGGTGACGGGGGAGTGGATCGGGTTCAGCCCGGCTGCCATCTCCGGGGCCTCGGTGGTAGCCTTGCTGTACCTGGTCGTCTTCGGGTCGCTCGTGGCGTTCTCGGCCTACACCTGGCTGCTGACGGTCAGCACCCCGGCGCGGGTGGGCACCTATGCGTATGTCAACCCTGTCGTTGCCGTCTTCCTTGGATGGCTGGTGGCAGGCGAGCTGGTGACGGGGCGGATGCTGCTGGCCGGTGGCCTCATCCTCGGCGCCGTGCTGCTGATCAACGCTGCACGGCAACGCTAACTCCTCCCGCACGGCTGTCGGGCCGACACCAGTCCAATCGGCAAGGAGCATTGCCTGAATTGGTTGTTCATACAACTTTTTATCGGCAGAAACACCCCTATAGCCCTGCGAAAAGATTCATGGTCGATCCTTCAAGGGGTGGGGTGAAAATTCGGGCCTGATGTTATACTTTTAGTCCATAAAGGATCGCCCGGCGAAGGGACGATCTCCCGTCTTGTCGCAAGAAAAGCGCTTACAGGCGGCCCTGACCAGCATCAACCGAGGAAAGCCATGTCTGCGGTCTTTACGCTGAACCCATACGGCCTTCGGGTCGAGCACCTCTTTCGCAACAGCCCCCCGGCCCTGCTCTACGAGCATGCCATCCTGCACGATGGTGGGGTTATCTCCGATGTCGGCGCGCTGATGATCCGGTCTGGGAAGAAGACCGGGCGCAGTCCAGCCGACAAGCGGATCGTCAAGGCCCCGGCCAGTGAACACGACATCTGGTGGGGCAAGGTGAACATCGAACTCGACGACCACACGTTTGTCGTCAACCGGGAGCGCGCCATTGACTATCTGAACACGCGGGAGCGGCTCTATGTGGTGGATGGCTTTGCCGGATGGGATCCGAAGTACCGGATCAAGGTGCGGGTCATCTGCTCGCGTCCCTACCATGCCCTGTTCATGTGGAACATGCTTATCCGCCCCACTGCCGACGAGCTGGCGACGTTCGGGGAGCCGGACTATGTGATCTTCAACGCGGGGGCGTTCCCGGCCAACAGCCACACTTCGTACATGACGTCGAAGACGAGCGTGGACCTGAGCTTCGAGCGCCGGGAGTTTGTCATCCTGGGCACCGAGTACGCTGGTGAGATGAAGAAAGGGGTGTTCA
>CAZLRO010000403.1:0-1907 GCA_964561865.1 uncultured Rhodothermaceae bacterium
AAACGTGCCCTGCGGGGCGAGGTGGCCCATCTCGACGCCCAGATGGCGGGCCTCGACGCCCAGGCGATGGAGCAGGACGTGGTGCTGGCCTTGCAGCGGGCTTACCTGGACCTGTACGGCCTCCAGGAACAGCAGCGGCTGATCGCCACGTTTCGGGAAGACCTCCGGGCGTTTGCCGAGGCTGCCGCCGTCCGGTACGAGGTGGGGCAGGAGGCACAGCAGGCCGTGCTGCGCGTCCAGCTGGAGCAGCACGCCCTGGCCCGGACGGTGCTGGCGCTGGAGGCACAGCAACAGGAGGCGTTGAACCAGTTGGCCCGGCTCACCGGGCGGCCCGACCTGGCTGCTGCCAGAGCCGTGCGCCTGCGTCTGCCCCCGCCCATCCCGCTGCCCGCCGTCCTGCCCGACACCTTCTCCACCCAGCGTCCGGAGGTGCAAGCCCGCCGACTTGCCCGCGAACGCGCCCGCCGCGAGGTGGCGATGGCCCGCCGCGACTTCTACCCGGACTTCATGCTCGGCCTGGGGGTGGTGGACATGCCCGCCATGACCTTCGGCACCCACGACGGCGGCTCTGATGCGACGGCGTTTCGGGAACGTGCCCACGTGGGATTGATGGTGGAGGCCGGGGTGCGCCTCCCGCTCTGGCGCAACCGCCTGCGGGCCAACGTGGAGGCGGCGGAGCTGCACCAGGCCCAGGCCGAAGCTGAAGAAGAGGCGCTCCACGCCGACCTGCGGGCGGAGTTGCTGACGCTGCGCCAGCAGCACACCCTGGCCCTTCGGACGCTGGCGCTCTACGAGACGACCTTGCTGCCCCAGGCCGAGGCCACCCGCGAAGCGGCCCTCGTGGCCTACACCAACGGGCAAGCGGGGTTCGGAGAACTGCTCGAAGCTGAGCGGATGCGCTTCGACCTGTACCGCGAAGCCGTGGTGGCGCGGATCGGCCTCTGGCAAACCGAAGCGACCCTGGCCCGCGCCTTCAACCTCGTGCCCTCCCTCACCACCCCCCACCTCCATTAACGTTTTGTGATGCGCGCCTTCCTGCTTTCTGTTTTTCCCGGCCTCCTGCTGGCCGTGTGGCTGACCGGGTGTGGCGGTTCAGACATGGACACCATGCCCGCCATGGACCACAGCCAGCACGACATGGGGAGCATGGCGATGCCTGCCGACAGCGCCGCCCCCGTCGGCGGCACGACGAGCGACGGCGTGGTGATGCTGGATGCGCAGACCATCCAGACCATTGGCGTCCGCACCGACACCGTGCGCATCCGGGCCATGCCGCGCAGCACCCGCACCACCGGGACGTTCGCGCCCAACGAGCAGGCGTTGCACGCCGTCTCGCTCAAGACCGGCGGCTTCGTGGAGAAGCTGTACGTGGACTTCGAAGGGGCGCGGGTGCGCCGGGGCCAGCCACTGCTCGACCTCTACAGCCCCGAACTGGTAGCGACGCAGCAGGAATACCTCCTGGCTGTGCGCCACGCCGAACGGCTGCGCGGCAGCACGCTGGCGGGCACAGACGAAGACAGCCGCCGCCTCATCGACGCCGCCCGCCAGCGCCTGGCCCTGTGGGACATCTCGGAGGCCCAGCTGCGCCACCTCGAACAGACCGGGCTGCCGCAGCGCACCCTCACCCTCTACGCCCCCGCCGCGGGCACCGTCACGCGCAAGGAGGTGGTGGCCGGACAGCAGGTGATGGCCGGGCAGACCCTCTTCGAACTGGCCGACCTGTCTACCCTCTGGCTGATGGCCGACGTCTACGAGCAGGACCTCGGCTGGGTACGCCCTGGCACCGAAGCCCGCATCGAACTGCCCTACGCGCCGGGCCGCGTCGTCAACGGGCGGGTGGACTATGTGTACGACCTGCTCAACCCGGAGACGCGCACCGCGAAGGCCCGCATCCGTGTTGCCAACCC
>CAZLRO010000404.1:0-1891 GCA_964561865.1 uncultured Rhodothermaceae bacterium
CGCGCGAGCGGGGCGGCGGCGAGACGGCAACGTTCCAGTGGCAGATGCCCGAGGTGCAACTGACGATCCCGGCGGTGATTGGCCCCGACCAGACCGAGGTCTTCGGCACCGACGCCACGCTGTCCTGGCACCCAACGCCCGACGCGGCTACCTATGAGGTGGAGTTGACCACCGACTCCACGTTCCATACCCTCGTGGTCACCTTTTCCGGGCTGGTCGACACGTCCCTGGTGGCATCTTCCCTGCTCCTCGACACGCCCTACTACTGGCGTGTTCGCGGGGTCAACACGCGCAAGGACAACTACAGCTTCTGGCCGCCCGCTGCCACCTTCACCCTCCGGCAGGCCCCTTTCATCACCGTGACAAGTCCGAATGGCGGCGAGGTGTGGACGATGGGCACCTCCCAGACGATCACCTGGGTAGACAACCTCGCGGAGAACGTCACGCTCCGGCTGCTCAAGGGGAATGCCCTCTCGCTGGTGATCCACCGCAACACCGTCAGCGACGGCAGCTTCGCCTGGACGATTCCGACCACCCTCGTGCCGGGCAGCGACTACAAGCTCCGCGTCGTGAGCAAGACCAATGCGTCCCTGCGCGACGACTCTGATGCCAGCTTTACCATCGAGGCCAACAGCGGGGCCGCCCGAACGGAGGCGGCACGGCCCACCAGATACCATCTGGAGACGGCGTATCCGAACCCGTTCAACCCGGCGACGGTGATCCGGTACCACCTGCCGGGGCCGACGGCGGTACGGCTGGTGGTGTACGACCTGCTGGGCCGCGAGGTCCTGCGCCTCGTGGAGGGCACCCAGCCCGCAGGCGAGCACGCGGTGACGTTCGAGGCCCGCAACCTGCCGAGCGGGATGTACTTGTACCAGTTGCAGGCAGGCGTCGTCGTGGTGACGCGGCAAATGCTGCTGCTCAAGTGACCGTGGTGGGCACGTGCAGCTAGGGGATGCCAGGCTTGAGCTTGATACCCGAAGCCATTATCTTCCAAAAGATCGACCACGTTAACCCCTAACCTGCCGTATTTTTACGGACAAGTAATAGATTGTTTCTGAAGAACATGACCTTACTTCCTAATAAGATGGTTCCGGATCAAGTTTAGTCTGAACAGTAGTTGGAGAGAGAATAGTCGTGGCTTATCAAGCGAAGGTAGTTCGGGTGATGGTCGCGTCACCAGGAGATGTGACCGAGGAGCGAGATGTCATCCGTGATGTGATCGATAAATGGAATGTGGCAAACGCAAAGACCTTCGGGGTGATGCTAGAAGCCACGGGGTGGGAAACACACTCCTTTCCTGAGCTTGGTGCCCGACCCCAAGAACTCATCAATGACCGTATCCTTAAAGATTGCGATCTTCTGATTGGCGTCTTCTGGACCCGACTTGATACTCCGACTAGCAAGGCCCCTAGCGGGACGGTGGAGGAAATCGAAAAGCATGTGGCAGCGGGGAAGCCGACGATGATCTACTTTTCGTCCAAACCCATTGCTCCCGAAAAAAATTGATCCCGTTCAGCACGAACAAGTCCAAGCGTTTCGCAGGAAGTGCCAAAATCAGGGCCTGATTGAGACCTATGAGAGCATCAGCGAGTTTCGCTGTAAGCTCGCCAAGCAGATTCCGCTGTGCTTAGCGGAGAATTCGTACCTTCGGGACATTCTCAAGCCTTCGAGTGTCGAAGTCGCGTCGTATGATGTGTCTGCATCACCGCACGCGTATGCTCTTACCGAAGATGCAAAGATGCTTCTCAAGATAGCTGCGTCGAAAGATCACGGCGTCATTCGGATGACCTCGCGCATCGCAGGGCGATTCATACATGCTGGAGACCAGACGTTTTCCTTCACCCCGCTCAGAAGTCCAGGCCGAGGGAGACGTAGATGCGCCGGTCGC
>CAZLRO010000405.1:0-1869 GCA_964561865.1 uncultured Rhodothermaceae bacterium
ACCCGTAAGGCCGTTCCAGTCTTTCATGGTGCGGAGCGCCTCGGCCACGGCATCCGGCTCGGCGCTGCCTGCCTGTTCCATCGCATGGGCCAGCAACGTGACGGCCTCGTAGCCCCGGGCCGCCCACGAGTCGGGGCGTTTGCCGTAGGCCTGTTCGAAGGCTGCTACAAAGCGCTGCACTTCGGGGCGCGGGTTGTCCGGATGGAAGACCGACGCCACGACGGTGCCTTCCGCTTCGGAACCGGTGGTGGAGAGCAGTTGCGGGGTGTCGAGCGCGTCGCCACCAAAGATGGGGGCGGTGATCCCGGCCTTGCGGACCTGCGTGATGAAATAGCCCGCCTGTGGCGGCGCGCCAGCCAGGAAGATGGCGTCGAAGGGCATGTCTTTCCATTCGTCGAGGATGCGCTGGAAGCTGCTCGGCTGATCGGGAGCGGACTGTTCGTAGGACTGCCGGGCGAGCACCTGGATGCCCTCATCATCCCGTGCAGCGGCCTGTTCAAATGCATTCGCTAACCCCAGCCCATACTCGTTGCGGACATAGCAGATCATCACCTTGCGATAGCCCCGGCTGCGAGCGTATTCCGCCAGTTGCTCGCCGACCCGAACATCGTTGTTGACGCTGCGGAAGATGCGCGTGAAGCCCTGCTGCGTCAGCTCCGGGCTGGTGGAGGCGGGTGTGAGCATGAGCAGGCCCGCCGACTCGTAGATGGGGGCTGCCGGGATGGAGATGTGCGAGCCGAGATGCCCGATCACGGCGACGACCTCCGGGTTGTTGGCAAGCCGCTGGGCAATCGCCCGCCCCTCGTTGACCGATTCGTGGTCGTCTTCCCGGACCACGCGGAGCGGGCGTCCCACCACGACCAGGCCGCCGCGATCAGGAGGTCGCCCTCACCTTCACGGGCGCGCCGGGCACGCTCCTCGGCCACGTTGTCCGACCCACCGCAGGCCCCTGCCAGCACAGCGAGCAGTGCCCCGCAGGCCCACAAGGCAGGGCCGGATCGACGAAAAGTAGGGTTGGTGTCCATGGTACGTGTCGGTTGAAATCGTGCAAGCTACCCGTCGCGGGCGACGGCAGGCATCAGGTCAGTTGGCGTTGGGCGAGTTCAGCGAAGAGGCCGTCCTGCTGCATCAGTTCGTGGTAAGTGCCCTCCTGCACGACGCGCCCCCGGTCGATGACGTAGATGCGGTCGGCGTTGAGGATGGTGCTGAGGCGGTGCGCTACGACGATGCGGGTGGCCTGGAGGCGGTCCAGGCTCTGGCTCACGATCTGCTGGGTGCGGTTGTCGAGCGCACTGGTGGCCTCGTCGAAGAAGAGAATGCGGGGGCGGTTGACGATGGCGCGGGCGATCATCAGGCGCTGGCGCTGGCCGCCCGAGAGGGTGGTGCCGCCTTCGGTGATCACCGTGTGCATGCCCATCGGCATCTGCTTCACATCCTCGTCGAAGCCTGCCATGCGGGCGGCCTCCCAGGCATCATCCAGCGTCGCCATCGTCGAGCCGGTGATGTTGGTGAAGAGGTCGCCGCTCATGAGCCGTCCGTTTTGCAGCACCACGCCCATCTGCCGCCGCACGGCCTGCACATCCAGCCCCGAAAGGTCCTGCCCGTCGTAGTAGATCGACCCCGCCTCCGGCTCCTCGAAGCCCAGCAGCAGGCGCAGCAGGCTGGACTTGCCCGACCCCGACGGCCCGACGAGGGCGATGAACTCGCCTGCACGGGCCTGGATGGAGATGTCGTCGAGGATGAGCGGGCCATCGGCCTCGTAGCGGAACGAGACGTGCTTCACCTCAATGTCGCCGGTCAACGGGTTGGGCAGGGCCTTCGTCGTGTCCACTTCGGGCAGCGTCTCCAGGATCGGGCGCGACTGCTCGT
>CAZLRO010000406.1:0-1846 GCA_964561865.1 uncultured Rhodothermaceae bacterium
GAAGGTGCAGAACAGCTGGATGAGCAACATCCGGCGCATGGTCGTCTGCGTGCCCAGCGGCATCACCGAGGTGGAGAAACGCGCCGTGCGCGACTCCGCCGAGCACGCCGGTGCCCGCCAGGTCTACCTCATCGACGAGCCAATGGCCGCTGCTATCGGCATCGGGCTGAACGTCCACGAGCCGGTCGGCAACATGATCGTGGACATCGGCGGCGGCACCACCGAGATTGCCGTCATCGCCCTCTCCGGCATCGTCATCGACGAATCCATCCGCATCGGCGGGGATGAGCTGGACAACGCGGTCGTGCAGTACTTCAAGCGGAACCAGAACATGCTCATCGGCCAGCGGACGGCGGAGCGGATCAAGTGCGAGATCGGCAGCGCAGTGGACCTGGACCCGGAACTCGAAGTCTCCGTCAAGGGCCGCGACCTGGTCAGTGGCATCCCGAAGGTGCGGACGATCTCGTCTGAAGAGGTCCGAGAGGCGTTGCGCGAGCCGGTTAACCAGATCGCCGCGGCGGTGATCCGTTGCCTGGAGCGTACCCCGCCAGAGCTGGGATCGGACATCCTCGAGCGCGGCATCATGCTCACCGGCGGCGGGGCGTTGCTCAAGGGCCTGGATGTGCTGATCCGCAGCCGGTGCGACCTGCCCGTCTACGTGGCCGAAGACCCGCTCACTGCCGTCGTGCGTGGCACCGGCAAGGTGCTGGAGAACATCGAGCAGTTCGACAAGGTGCTGACCTGAGCCAGCAGGACGGGGGTCTGCTGGACGATATGGACACCGGTGGGAACGCTCCGGTCTTTCCGCGCCTGTCCTGACCAGGGCAGGATGACCTCGTCCCTCCTTCCCAATCCCGATCCACCATGACCCTCAACCTCTGGCTCCGTATCCGCGACTGGGTGCTGCTGACGGGGCTGCTGGTGTTGTCCACGGTGGTGATGCTCGCCCGGAATGAACCGTTGTTGCGGGGAGCACGGGGGCTGGCTCTGGAAACGACGGCCCGGGTGGAGGGGGCTTTCGCGTTCGTGGGGCGGTATGTGCGCGCCCTCGACGAGAACACCCGTCTGCGCGAGGAGAACATCCACCTCTCCAGCGAACTGGCCCGCGCCCGCGAGGCGTTGATCGAGAACCGCCGTCTCACCAAGCTATTGGCACTCCGGGACAGCCTCGCCTACGAGCTGTTGCCTGCCCGGATCATCTCGAAAGACCTGACGCGCCAGCAGAACTACTTCACCCTGGACGTAGGGACCAACCACCAGGTGAAGGTGGGTATGGCCGTCGTCGATGCTGCGGGCATCCTTGGTCGTGTGGTGCTCGTCACCCCCCGGTACAGCCAGGTAATGTCCTACCTGAACACGGAGTTCTTCGTCCCGGCCAAGGTGCAGCCCTCCCAGGCCCAGGGCCTCATTCGTTGGAACGGGGAACGAACCGACCGCCTCCAGCTAGAACACGTAGTCAAGACGGACTCGGTAGCGAGCGGGCAACTGGTGGTCACCAGTGGCTACAGCATGTATTTCCCGCCGGGGTTTCCCATCGGGCGCATCGACGCGGTGACGGTACGACCGGGTAAAGTCGAGTTGCAGGTAGAAGTGACCCCCCTTTCCCTCCTGAGCCAGGCCGAGCATGCCTTCGTCGTCCTGTTCACCCCGGACCCTGAGCGCGAAGCCCTCAGCACCGACCTGCCCCTGCTGACGCCCGCGCTCCCAACCACCGACACCGCCCGGGGCGACCCGGAAGGAGGTGAGTGATTGCGGATCTCGGAGTGCGGATCATGTCATTGCGAGGAGCATGGTCAATCTCATGAGATCGACCATGACGCGGCAATCTCAACGCTGGTGCTTGGAA
>CAZLRO010000407.1:0-1834 GCA_964561865.1 uncultured Rhodothermaceae bacterium
TACCGGCCGGGCGACCGGCTGACCCTGGCCCACGGCGGTAGCGAGGCCGGCTTGCTCAAGCCGAACGAGGAGGGCAGACCCTACTTGGTGGTGAGCCAGTGGCGGGACGAGGCGAGCTTCCGGGCCTGGGTGGGCTCGCCGGAGTTCCACGAAGGGCACAAGCGGGCGTTCGAGGATCTGGCCGAGGCCAAGAGGGAGGGGAGGACGCCCCCGATGACGAGCGACTTCGGGACGTACTCGGTGCTGACGTTCTAGCTCGACGGCTGATCAGCGTTCACCGGCCCGCTATGAGGATCGCGGGTCGCCTTGGTAGCGGAACGGGGTCTGCCTGAAGTGCGTCTCGTGCGGGCGGGATTCAACGGCCTGATATAGTTCGCCTCCCTGCAGCTGACGACGTGGGCAGAGTGGGCCGACATGCGTGGGCGGCGGTACGCGATGGGTGCGGCGCGGCACAGGATCGAGAACTGAGAGCGGCCATTGCTTGGGTGCCCTGCATCCTCGCGCCAGGCATAGCCTGACCGGGGTCTCATGCAGGGCGATCGCCCCGGGCAAGGAGCTGCAGCGGAAGGAGGCTGAGCGCACAGGGACGTCCGCCCCGACACCTTAGGGCATCGTCAATTGGCGAACGGAATGCCCTTGATTTCGAGCCTCTTCCGGAACCTCGCCTCGACGTCGGGCCAACTCATGAGGTGGCCATCGTTCGCTTCATCCAGGCCGGTGATCCCGTAGCGCTCCAGTTCGGGGCCCGCAGACCGGGCCGCCCTGACCATCGCCACTCCAGGATGTGGATCGGAAGCTTTGCCGTACTTGGCCGACCATGTCGAAAGAACCATCGGCCGGATGACCTGCCCTACGGCGACTGGCCCGTTCTCGCCGACGACCACGCTCACCATGACCGGGTATCCGCGACGATTTCGGTCGCGGAACCACAAGTGCCTCACTACGGTGGACTTCGTGTCGGTAAAGTCTGCCGGGCGTACTATCTCGTAAGCGCCATCGTGGGCGGGCTTGAAGTAGTGTGCGCAAAAGGCCTCAAACTCCTCAGGCGTAAGGCCGTACAGGTCGAGCTCCTCCTTGGGCAATAGCGGGTACACCGACTTCGCATCGCCGGAGGCGATCATGGCCAGGATCCGCTCCGCCCTTTGAATCGCCGTCTCGGGCGAAAGCAGGCGGAAGGCCACGAAGGCGACCAGTGACAGGCACAGGGCTGCGCCAAAGATCTTTGCTGCCATGGGCATGCCGACTGCTTCACTGTGGTTTGCCATGCTCTTCCTCAATAGCAGACCGGCGTGTTCGTGCCCTCCACGTACCCGCAGTTGCCTGCCAGGACGGGCGGAGGGACGTACGTGAAGGTGTTGTTGCAGTACGTGCCGCCGAGCATTCTCCACTTCTTGGCCTTGTAATACCGGCAGTCGGTCACGGACTCGGTGCAGCAATAGGGGTCGACCCAACCGATGTACTTGCCGTTAGTGCACGAAGGCTCGGGGGACGGGCAGAGCTGTGCCTCCCCCACGGTGACGGTGCAGACAAGGAGCGAGGCCAGACTGCCGGACAACAGTACCCGCTTGTGATTGAGGTTCCGTTTTCGATCGTGTCCCATGTGGGTTATCTTCGTAGGTTTCGGTCGTGCGCTCATCGAGCGCTGTCTTGTTCGTACTTCTGGGGGTACCCCCAGAAGGGGAGGTCGTCCGGCGGTCCGAGTGCGCGCTTGCGCGCTACCGATCCGTCCAACCGGACTCCGATGCCAAAGTGCATGAGGTAGTCGTTGCCAAGCTCCTTCTCATGGTCCGTGCAGTTGGGGTCGACGATCAGCATGGAGGACTCTTGCTTACTC
>CAZLRO010000408.1:0-1824 GCA_964561865.1 uncultured Rhodothermaceae bacterium
CGTTGCTCTACAGTTGTCTCGGCTCTATGCGCTTGCTCCAGCCAAGCCGCCCAACTCCTGTTTAGACGGAACATGCCTTAATATAAAAGCCTCATAAGGCAGGCGCAAGATTTTGTGAATCAATTTCTTTTGTTGCCTGCTGCATTTTATTCAGATCATGTCTACATATACTATTTTATACGCGCACTGTATCCCGGCATAGATGCTGGCAAGCCGCCTGGCCCTTGCGCCGAAGGCACCTTGCACCCACCCCACCACGGCCAGGCAACCCGGACGGGCGCGGGTGCTCCCCCCTGCGGTGGCCCCATCCCCCGTCCCTGATCACCCCCGGCCCCGCCCGGCCAGCTCCCGGTCCAGCACGAACAGCCCGGCCCCGCTGTCGCCGATCAGCTTCAGGCGGTTGACAATCTCCTGTGCAGTGGATTCCTCTTCCACCTGCTCCTGGATGAACCAGTGCAGCAGCAGTTGCAGCGGGTAGTCCTTCTCGGCCTGGGCCAGCTCATACAGGTCGTGGATGCGCCGGGTGATCTGCTGCTCATGGGCCAGCACTTCCTCGAAGGCTTCCCGCGCGTTCTTGAACCTGGTCTTCGGCTCGCCAAGGCCCTTCAGCTTCGGGGTCTGGCCGACCTCGATCAGGTGGGCGAAGAACTTCATGGCATGGCTGGTCTCTTCCTCCCATTGCACCCGCATCCAGTGGGCCATGCCCCGCAGGTTCATCTCCTCGAGCCGTGCCGACATGGCGAGGTAATGATAGGCCGATTCCAGTTCGGCCTGGATCTGATCGTTGACGGCTTTCAGGGTCTTGTCGGTCATGGGAATCCTCAGGTATGACGCTCGTTTCGCTGAATCGAATATACGGCTGAACCATCCCGGTGCAGCCCGGTTGAACCCTGACATTTCCACCCAACCGCGACGGTCCATGCCGCACCGCCTCGTTTTCGCGTTCCTGACGGCGCTGGCGCTCGCCGGGTGCCGGTACGAACCCGCACCGCTGCCCGCAGCCTCGGCCCCGTCCGTCCTTTTCCCGGTACAGCAGCACGGGCGCTGGGGCTACATCGACCGGGCCGGGACGCTGGTCATCCCGCCGCAGTTCGAGCGGGCCTGGCGCTTCTCGGAAGGACTGGCCCTGGTCGAGGTCGGCGGACGCTTCGGCTATATCAACACGCAGGGCAAGGCCGTCATCGCGCCGCAGTTCGACGATGCACTGTATTTCTCCGACGGCCTGGCCCCGGTGCAGCAGGACAGCACCTGGTTCTTCATCGACCCGACCGGGCGTCGGGTGGAAGGCAAACCGTTCGACCTGGACCCGGCGCTGCTGGAGGAAGGCCGCTACGAGCCGAAGCACCCGAACCCGGTGAAGGTGGCGAACCAGTACGGGTTCATGAACGCCACAGGCCAGATGATCATCCCCCCCCGCTTCGACCGGGCCACCCACTTCGCCGACAGCCTGGCCCGCGTGCAGGTCAGCGGCAAGTGGGGGTTCATCAACCCACAGGGCACCCTCGTCATCCCCCCCGGCTTCGACCAGGCCTGGGATTTCCAGGACGGCCTCGCGCTCGTGTCCGTGGACAGCGCCTATGGCTACATCGACCGGAGTGGGCAGTACGTGTGGCCGCCGACGCGGTGAACCTGGCATCCCTTACCACAAACCCATCCGACCCCGCTTGCGTATAACGGCTACGGTTTTTTCAAGACGAACCGGTTTCACGCAATCCCGACGGGTTTATGGCTTCACGCATCCTCTGGGCGGACGACGAGATCGACCTGCTGCGTCCCCACATCCTCTTCCTGGAATCGAAAGGCTACCAGGTCACCAGCGTCACC
>CAZLRO010000409.1:0-1806 GCA_964561865.1 uncultured Rhodothermaceae bacterium
ACCGGGTTTCGGGCTGGTACAACCCTGCACGGATGTGACGCACTATGCGCAGGTGCTGTTCGACTTCTTTCGCCGCTGCGACGCCGCCGGGATCGCAATGGTCTTCTGCCAGCGCGTCCCTCCCACCGGCCTGGGAAGGGCCTTGATGGACCGCCTGACCCGTGCCACCCAGCGATAACCCTACGGATGCATTCCCACGAACACTTCATGGCCCGTTGCCTGGAACTGGCCCGCCGTGCCCGCAACCGGGGCGAACATCCGTGCGGCGCGCTCGTCGTCCAGGACGGTCAAGTCCTTGGGGAAGGCCTCGAAGCTACCCGTCAGCACGCAGACGTGACGTTCCATGCGGAGATCGAAGCCCTCCGCCACGCCCGCCAACAGACGGGGCGCGCCACGTTCGAGGGGGCCACCCTCTACACCACCCATGAACCCTGCCCGATGTGTGCCTATGCCATCCGCCAGGCCCGGTTTCATACTGTCGTGTTCGGTGTCGAGGTGGGGACGCTGGGCAGTTGGGCCGAGATGTTCCCGCTGCTGCAAGCGGTAGGCCTTCCCTGGGGTGCGCCGCCGAGGGTGGTGACAGGCGTGCTCGTAGCCGACTGCCGTGCGTTGCGGGAATGACCTCATTCATGGTGGAATGGTGACAGGCAGGCGTCCCTGGGCAGCCTGCTGCCCCTGGAGCACCCGAACCATCGTGTGGACGCTGGCCTGGGACTGGTCGTACGCCACATAGACCGACTCGGCACCGGGGAATTCGCGGGCGGCATAGGGATTCCCAAACAGCACCAGCACACTCGGACCAGGGAGGTCGATCAGGTGCTGGACGAAGGCTTTCTGCCCGGCCTCCAGCCCCACATGCCCACGCCCGGCGATGATGCGCAGGTACAGGGCCACCACCACCACCCCCGCCTTCCCGGCCGCCGCCAGCACCTGCTGCTGGTCAGAAGTCGAGGGTTCGTGCTCGTGCTGGAGGTCCAGCCCGTCCGGGCGCAGGTGGTGGCCCAGCGTGTCCATGGCCGCCCGGATGCTCTCGGCCCCGGACTGGTTCGTTACCTGCACCAGGGCGACTGTTGTCCCGTCGGGCAGGCGGGTGCCCCTCAGACGGGTGATGGCACGGGCCGCCACCGCCTCAGCCAGCGGCTCACCTCGTTTCTCGGCCATCAGCCAGGCAAACAGCGCCGGATCAGCCTGGCGCTGCCGGTGCAGCCCCGCCGCAGCCTTGGCCTGCAGCACCCGTCGGACGTGCTGTGCCAGCACGGCATGCCCAAGCTGCCCGGTCTGCACAGCATGGCGCACGGCCGCTACTGCTCCGGGGAAGTCCTCGATCCCGACCAGCACATCGGCCCCGGCTTCCAGTGGACGCAGCACCCGCTCCGCCAGCGGGTACCGGGGGTGCAGCGCCCCCATCGACAGGTCGTCGGTGAGGATCATCCCGGCAAATCCCAGCGAGTCGCGCAACAGCCCGTCCAGCACCGGCCTGCTGAAGGTGGCGGGCTGACGGGATGGGTCCAGCGCCGCCGCCCAGAGGTGCCCGGCCATCACCCCGGCGGGGGCTTCCCCACGTTGCAGGACATCCCGGTACGGGTACAGCTCCATGCCGTCGAGCGAGGCCCGGTTGCCTTCGAGCAGCCCCAGGCGCGTGTGGGAGTCGAGGGACGTGTTACCGTGTCCGGGGAAGTGCTTCCAGGTGGTGAGCACCCCCAGGCGCTGGCTCTCCCGGGTGAACGCCCTCGCCAGTTGCGCTACCAGGACGGGGTCTTCCCCATAGGCGCGGATGTTGATGATGGGATTGTCCGGGTTGCTGTT
>CAZLRO010000410.1:0-1799 GCA_964561865.1 uncultured Rhodothermaceae bacterium
CCTGGGCGTGAACATCGGGCGGCTGGGATTTCTGGCCGACATTGAGGTCGGACAGGTGGAAGCAACCATCCCGCGCCTGCTACGGGGGGAATACCGCACCGAGGCCCGGATGGTGCTGGAAGCCACCGTGCCAGACGGCCCGCCACTGCTGGCCCGCTGGGCGCTGAACGAGTTTGTCCTCCAGCGCAACGGGGTGACAGGGATGATTGCCGTCGAAGTGTGGGTCGATGGCACCTTTCTCAACACCTACTGGGCCGATGGGCTGCTCATCGCCACCCCCACCGGCTCGACGGCCTATTCCCTCGCCATCGGTGGCCCCATCATGGCCCCCGGCTGCGGGTCGATCCTGCTCAACCCGCTGGCCCCTCATGCCCTCACTGTGCGTCCGCTCGTCTTGCCGGACAGCGCCACCATCGAGGTCCGCGTGGCCGAACAGGAACAGCCTTTTGTGTTCATGGCAGACGGCTGGGGGTCTGTCCTCGAACACGCATCCCTGCGCCTGCACATCCGCCGTGCCCCGCATACGGTCAACCTCGTAAAGCTACCGGAACAGCACTATTTTCAGACCCTCCGTACCAAGCTGCTCTGGGGGCAGCGGAAGTCGTGAGCGGTTGATGCGACCTGGCGGCCTTCTGAGCTCCATTTTCATATTCCTCCGCTCCCATCCCTATCCCTGCACTTGCATCCTTCCGCAATTCTTCAAGCGATCTCCGGCTATCGGTTTGCCCGCCGGAGCGGTGGTGGCGTATATTGGCACCCCTTGTTTTTCCAGTAAGGAAGACGGGGTCAGGTAGCTCAGTTGGTAGAGCAGAGGACTGAAAATCCTCGTGTCGGGGGTTCAAATCCCTCCCTGACCACTACGGGTTGCAACGGGCCTGCTTCACGGGTTTCTCATGGCGACGGGCGTTGCCCTGCCCGGTGCCAATCCGTAACTTGGAAGTGCCGTTGGTAGCCCTACCCTCACGGTCCGGTAGTTCAGTTGGTTAGAATGCCTGCCTGTCACGCAGGAGGTCGCGAGTTCGAGTCTCGTCCGGACCGCTTCGCCGCAAGCCCTTGTGCCCCAAGTGCTTGCGGCGTTTCTCTTTATGACCGCTGCCAGACCAGGACTTATTGCAACGTCTGGGTGTAGTGCGAGAGGTGGGCGGGGTCGATCTGGGTGAGCAGGGTAAAGGCCTGGCCGGAGAGGGGGGATTCCTGGAAGACCGCTGCAAGTTCCAGGTACTTGGTCGAGAAGAACTGGTCGAACACATACGCCCGCGAACCATCCTCGAAGATGGTTTTGAGCGTCTGCAACGCCGTCATGATGCTGGTGCGGGCCTCGTCGGTCCGGGTGGTGAAATGGTCCAGCCCGTTGAAATGGTAGGTGAAGTACGCCTGCCGGAGCGGGCGGAAGCGGGGGCTGAGCAGGTCGGTGATGAGCGAGCCGCGGCTCTGGTCGCTGCCAATGGCGGTCCACCCCTGTGCCCCGGCGGACTGGGCCAGGTCCACGATCCGGCGGGCCTTTTCGAAGTAGGGTGTCCCCCCGAACTCGCTGAAGGTGTCGTAGTCGAAGCCCAGGATCATGTAGGCGTAGAAGTTGAGCACCGACGTGAGCGGGTGAAAGGCATCCGGGTTGTAGACGAGCGGCGTGCCGCGGGCGTAGTCGAACGTCCAGCTTTCATCGTTGAGGTTGATGACCGTGGTGGTGTTGCCCGTGCCGTAGATCGGTCGGCGTGCCGACACGATGAGCCGCGCCCGGTAGGTGGTCAGTGTGAGGGCTTCGAGGAAGGTGATCTGGAAGGAACACTCGATCTCCTCCT
>CAZLRO010000411.1:0-1784 GCA_964561865.1 uncultured Rhodothermaceae bacterium
GAGGCGTTTGTAGAGGCGGGAAGTCTTGCCACCCGTGAGCAGGCTGGCAACGAGTTGCAGGTCCATCATCTCCGGATGGCCCCACTCCGGCACGTTCCAGACCTTGTACACACGGGCCTGGGGCACACGGTCCTGCATCGTCATCCGGTGCGTGCCGACCATCTTGGCGACCCAGGTATCCTGTTTCGCCACCGGTGGGCCTGCCGGAATGTCGCCAAAATACTGCTCGACCTTGGCCTTGGCCGTCTGGGCATCGATGTCCCCGGCTACCACAATCACGGCGTTGGCCGCGCCGTAGTAGTCCTTGAACCACTGGTGGACGTCTTCGAGGCTGGCGGCGTTGAGGTCCTCCATCGAGCCGATGGTCGTCCACGAGTATGGGTGGCTGGCCGGGTAGGTGTTGAATGCGATGTGCTCCCACACCCCGCCGTAGGGCTGGTTCTCGCCCTGACGTTTCTCGTTCTGCACGACCCCACGTTGCTCGTCGAGCTTGGCCTGGTCAATGGCACCGAGCAGGTGACCCATGCGGTCGGACTCCATCCACAGCACCTGGTCCAGGGCCGGGGTGGGCACGTTCTGGAAGTAGTTCGTACGGTCGGTGTTGGTCGTACCGTTGAGGTCGGTGGCTCCGATCCGTTCCAGCACCTGAAAGTAGTCGTCGTTGAAGTTCTCCGACCCGTTGAACATCAGGTGTTCGAACAGGTGGGCGAAGCCGGTCTTGCCGCGCCGCTCGTTCTTCGAGCCAACATGGTACCAGAGGTTCACCGCCACGATGGGGGCCTTGCGGTCTTCATGGACAATGAGCGTCAGTCCGTTGTCCAGGACGAACTGCTGGTAAGGAATGTCGAGCACCTCCTGCGCTAGGGAAGTACGGGGCCAGAGCAGCAGGAGGAACAGCCCCAGGAAAGAAAGACGTAACCGCATGGTAGTGCCAGTTGGTGAGGTGGGTAAGACAGAGAAGGACCCGTCTGGGCCAAAGATAACGCGGTCTGTCAGTGACGGATATCCCGGATACATCATGATCCGGAAGGCTCGCAACAAGCACAGACGGGAACGGTGGAGTGAACGGGGTGTACGTGACCTACGGGTGCTCGGTTGCGGCGATATGCCGGGGGACGGCGGCCAGGTTCCACTCCCATACCAGCCCTTCCGCCGTCTGGTCGGCGTGCGCCTTCCCGTAGAGGTATTCGACGAGGTAGAAGGCGGGTTCGTAGCTCATGGCCCCGCCCACCGAGGTGATGTATTTGCCGTCGACGACCAGCCGGGCGGTGTCCACGACCTGGATGGCGGGGAACCGTGCGGCGAGGGCTGCCCGGTCGGCAGGGAAGGTGGTGGCCGTGCGTCCGTCGAGCACGCCGGTGGCAGCCAGCGGGAAGGCCCCGTCGCAGACGGTCACAACATACCGTGCCTGGGCTACGGCTTGCTTCAGCCATGCCATGAAAGCTGCATCCTGCACGTCGGCCTCCATGCTGCCTACGGTGCTGGGGATCACCAGGATGTCCAAGGGCGGGGCGTTGTCGAAGCGGTAGTGCGGATGCAGGGTGATGCCTTCGAAGGTGGCGACAGGCTGCCCGTCTGCCGAGACGATGAACGGGCGGATGTAGTGCAGGGAGTCGCGGAAGATGCTGTGGTGAAACACATCGTAGGGGGCCATCAACTCGGAGTTGTACACCCCCGCCCGCACCACAAACCCGGCCTGGAGCACCCCCTTTGGCGCAACCGGAGGTTGGGGAGGCATCTGGTCGGTCACAGGGGAGTGGGACTGACATGCCGCCAGCAGGGCC
>CAZLRO010000412.1:0-1768 GCA_964561865.1 uncultured Rhodothermaceae bacterium
TACTGCCCCGGTGTGATCTCCCCCGATTCAAACAGACGATTCCAAGACTTGAGAAGTGAGGTCTGCTCGGTTTGCACGCGCATCATCAAGGTCAATATATTTTCTCAGGAGCCTTGCACCGGTCTCGAATCGACCCCTTCGGGCAAGGTGTGTGGTTCGACCGGTTCGGAATACAACTGCTTCCCTACCCGAAAGGCCCACCGCCCGCAGGATACACGGCGCGCTGCATGGGCATCTTCCCCCGGACGCAAGCCTGGCACACGGTCCGGCTCCCTGCAACACGACCCGGTACCCGGAAGTTGCCCTGAGATTACGGGCGGTTTTCTATTATTCGGCGAGTTTAGCCTGTCCATAAGGTTCGGTTCAAGCCAGAATTCGCTTTTTCCTCAATCTTTCTTTTTGTTTGAGTTAACCCGTGTCGTTCCGGAACTCCTTGTTTTCCCGGATTGTCGGGAAAAAATCCGGCCCGTCTCTATACTGGTTCACTTTGTTCGTAACCTCCCGCCCGGCCTGGCAACAGACCCTGGAACGGTGATGCGCCCCTTTCCTATGACGCCACCCTACTCTTCCACAAATTCCACAAGGCCCCATGAAAACACGTGTGCTGTTTGTCTGTACCCACAACGCCGCCCGCTCCCAGATGGCCGAAGGGCTGCTGCGGGCACGTTACGGCGACCGTTACGAAGCCTTCAGCGCGGGCACTGTCGCCACGCGCGTAAACCCCTTCGCGGTGGCGGTCATGCAGGAACAGGGTATCGACCTGCAAGGACATACGTCCAAGACCATCGAGGCGTTTGCCGGGCAGGCGATGGACGTCGTGGTGACCGTCTGCGACCAGGCCCGTGAGACCTGCCCCTGGTTCCCGGCCCGGCAGCAGAACCTGCACCAGAGCTTCCCCGACCCGTCCGCCGTGCAAGGCAGCAACGAGGAGAAGCGGCTGGCCTTCCGCCGGACCCGCGATGCCCTCTCGGCCTGGATCGACGCTACGTTCGGCGAACGGGATGCCCGCTACCCCATCGGGCGGTTCGCCGGCCCAGACACCCTCACCGAAGCCGAACGCCAGGGGCATATCGACGCCCTCGCCGCCCTGCCCGATGCGCTGCGGACAGCCCTCGACGGCCTCACCGACGACCAGCTCGACACTCCTTATCGCGACGGGGGCTGGACCGTCCGCCAGGTCGTTCACCACATCCCGGACAGCCATCTGAATGCCTATGTGCGCTTCAAGCTGGCCCTGACCGAGCACGAGCCGCTCATCCGGACCTACGAAGAACACCTGTGGGCCGAGGTCCCGGAAGCCCGGACTGCCCCCCCTGCCCTCTCCCTCGCCCTGCTCGATGCCCTGCACCACCGCTGGGTCACGGCCCTGCGCATGCTCCCGGCCTCCGAATTCGCCCGCTCTTACCGACATCCCGAATCGGGCCTGACCACCATCGACCGGATGCTGGGGCTGTATGTCTGGCACGGCCGCCACCATGTGGCCCACATCACCACCTTGCGCAAGGAACGCGGATGGTGAACAAGCACAGGAATACAAGGAGTATAGTCAATTTGACTATATTTGAAAGTCGAGATCGAAACCCTTTGCTACCAAAGGCCAAAGGCTGTACCAGGCACCACACCCCCGAAAGTCCCCTCTCCCAGAGGGGTGGCCCGCACAGCGCAGTCGGGCGGGACGGGGGGCACCTGTTGACCGCAACGCCGGTGCTGGTGCAGGCGCTGCGACACACCCCGTCTCCCAGATATAGTCAAATTGACTATAATTATC
>CAZLRO010000413.1:0-1726 GCA_964561865.1 uncultured Rhodothermaceae bacterium
GAGCCGGATGCGCTGTCGGGAACCCCGATGGCTCCAGCAGTTTGGTGGGGTCCTCGAAAATCCTCCCCCATTTCTTCGCCACCCATTCAGGACTTGCGACGACTTGCACCACTTTTTCGCGATTTTTCCCCCACAGCTGACCTGACCGGGGGAATCCCTGCGCTGGTAACCTCATTCTTTTCTCCAACCCGAGGTCCACCCATGCGCATCCACGCCGCCAATGACTTGTTCGCCTGGGGACAGCTCGAAGACTGTCCCAGTCTCGCCACCCTCCGCGACTTCCTCCAAACCGTACCCGACACCCAACTCCTCCAAGGACTCCGGGCCCATCGAGGTCACGGACGCGATGATTACCCCCTCACTCGACTTTGGCACGTCGTCCTGCTGACGATCGCCCTGCGCCACATCTCCTTCAACGCCTGCTTGGCCGAGTTGCACCGCAATCCCGCCTTGTGCCGCCTCATCGACATCACCTGCGAAGATCAGATCCCCAACGGCTGGAATTTGTCCCGCTTCCTCGACGTGCTCGGCCAGGAGCCGCACGTGACGGCGCTCCGGGCCGTCTTTGACGCTTTGACCCAACGGCTGGGACTGGCGGTGCCCGATTTGGGCCGTCATACCGCTGGTGATGCCACAGCGCTGTCGGCCCGTGCCAAGACCGATGCCCAAGCGGTGCAAGCCGAGTTGGCCCAAGGATTGCCACAGCCCGCGGGGGGCCGCAAAGAATACACCGACGACGAAGGGAAAGTGACCAAGGTGGTCGAGTGGTTCGGCTACAAGCTGCACCTGCTGGTGGATGTCAAGCACGAGGTGGCCCTGGCCTACAACATCACGGACACCAAGGCGGGTGACAATGAGCGGGTCGAGGCCCTGGTCAACCAGGCCGAAGCCAACTTGCCAGAAGACCGGATGGAGACGCTGGCCTACGACAAAGCAGCCGACGACGAGAAGGTGCATGAATGCTTGCAGGCGCATGGGATCCGGCCGGTGATCCAGAACCGGGCGCTCTGGAAGGAGGAGCCGGAACGTCCCCTGCCCGGAGGGCGTTACCCGCTGCATCTGGTGCACGAGGAGTCGGGGACGGTGCACTGCTACGACATGGTCAGTAAACCGCCCGTGCGTCACCGGATGTCCTACATCGGCTACGAGCACGACCGGAAGGCGCTCAAGTACCGCTGTCCGGCGCGGCACGAGGGGTGGCAGTGCCCCAGTGACGAGCGCTGCAATACGGGCAAAGCGCTGGGGCTGTCGGCGCGGATCCCGTGTGAGTTGGACCTGAGGCGATTCCCGCCGATTCCGCGTGCCACGAAACAGTTTGAGCGGTTGTACCGTGGTCGGACGGCGGTGGAGCGTGTGAACGCGCGGCTGAAGATCTTTTGGGGTGTGGACGACGGGAACGTAACCGGAGCGCGTCGTTTTCATGCGTTCGTGGGAGCGGTGATGGTGGTGCACGCGGTATTTGCGACCCTGTTAGCGAAGGCGCCGCGCTGGGAAGGAACGTTGGGCCAGACGCGTCTGGGGCCGGTGGCCAAGGCCCTACGCGAACCCGTGCCAGCCTGAGCTACCAGACAGCGCATGCGGCTCCGGCCGGCGCTTGCCCGGCAAGCGACCCGCTCCTCTAATAGAGAGGGCATTTCGGAGACCGTTCCGCATGGGCCGTTATCGAGCGGAGATCCTGGTTGGCCTGGTCCTCAGTTTGGGAATCACGCTCGGGGCGTTCGTCTGC
>CAZLRO010000414.1:0-1709 GCA_964561865.1 uncultured Rhodothermaceae bacterium
CTCCGCCACCGGCAACGTGCTGCCGTTGACCACCGTCTACCTCGATGCCGTCGAGGGCGGGCGTGTCGAGGAGATTTTCGTCCAGGAGGGGGCGATGGTCACCCAGGGCCAGCCGATCCTGCGCCTGTCGAACAGCACGTTGCAACTGAGCCTGCTCAACACCGAGGCCCAGCGGCTCGAACAGGCCAGCCAGCTCGAACAGAACCGCTTCCAGATGGAGGAGAGCAACCTCAACCGCCGGCAGCAGCTGACGGACATGGACTACAACATCCTCCGGCTCAAGCGGGAGTACGACCGGGCCAGCGAACTCGTCGGCAAGCAGGTGATCTCGCAGCAGGAGTTCGACCGGGTGCAGGACGAGTACGAGTACTGGGTGCGCCGCAAGGACCTGACGCTCCAGTCGTTCCGCCAGGACTCGATGCGCCAGAACGCCCAGATCGGGCAGATGGTGCAGTCTGTGCGCCGGATGGACGAGAACTTCGGCATCCTGCAGCAGCAACTCGCCAACCTGACGCTGCGGGCGCCGGTTTCCGGCCAGCTCACGGCGCTGAATGCAGAACTGGGAGAACTGCGGGGGGCGGGCTTCCGCTTCGGGCAGATCGATGTGCTCGACGGCTACAAGGTGCGCGCCGGGATCGACGAGTTCTATATCAACCGGGTGCAGCGCGGGCAGCAGGCGGTCACGCAGGCGCTCGGCGGCACCGAGTATCCGATGCTCATCACCCGCGTCTACCCTGAGGTGCGCGACGGGCGGTTTGAGGTGGACATGGCGTTCGCCCGCCAGACCCCGCCCGACATCCGGCGTGGGCAGACCATCCGGTTCCGCCTGGAGATGAGCGACCCGACGGAGGCCGTCACGGTGCCCCGGGGCGGTTTCTACCAGTCTACCGGTGGCAACTGGGTGTACGTCGTCGATCCTTCCGGGCAGTTCGCCACGCGGCGCGCCGTGCGGCTGGGTCGCCAGAACCCGCAGGTGTTCGAGGTCCTGGAGGGCCTTGAACCCGGCGAACGGGTGATCACCTCCGGCTACGAAGCCTTCGGTGAGGCCGACCGCCTGGTCTTGCAGTAACCCTCCACATCGGGCAACCCCCTGTATCCATCCATCCTGATCCCTTCAAACGCCTACTGTCCATGATCAAGGCACGCAACCTGAAAAAAACGTACCGGACCGAGGAGGTCGAAACGACCGCCCTGAACAACGTCAACCTCGAAATCAAGGAAGGCGAGTTCGTCTCCATCATGGGGCCGAGTGGCTGCGGCAAGTCCACCCTGCTCAACATCATGGGGTTACTGGACAGCCCGTCGGATGGGGAGTACAGCTTTCTCGGCACCGAGGTAGGCAAGCTCTCCGAGCGGCAGCGGGCACACCTGCGCAAGGGCAACATCGGCTTCGTGTTCCAGAGCTTCAACCTGATTGACGAACTGACGGTGTACGAGAACGTGGAGTTGCCGTTGTTGTACCTGGGCATAGGCAGCGAAGCGCGGAAGCAGCGGGTGGAGGCCGCGCTGGACCGGGTGCAGATCATGCACCGGAAGGGCCACTTTCCGCAGCAGCTTTCGGGCGGACAGCAGCAGCGCGTGGCGATTGCCCGTGCCGTCGTGGCCGGGCCGAAGCTCATCCTGGCCGACGAGCCGACGGGCAACCTCGACTCGGCGCACGGCGAGGAGGTGATGTACCTGCTCACCCAGATATATGAGGCAGGCACCAC
>CAZLRO010000415.1:0-1709 GCA_964561865.1 uncultured Rhodothermaceae bacterium
CTGAACCCTTCTCTGCTTCATCATTTATTCACATTTTGGTATTAAATACGGCCTCCTGCATGGCCGATACCCGCCCCTACATGTTTTGCAGATGCCAGATTTCGACTCGCCAGCCATAATTCCACTTCTTTAAACCTTTCGGCAAACGGGAAGAGACGATGCGGGGGAATTCTCAACACTTTTCGATCCTGCTCTGGGGTTTGTTGCTCTTCTCGGCAGGATGTATGGAGTCGCTCACCAGCCCGGACGAGCGGCTCTCGCCAACGCCGACCCAGCAGCAGGGCAAGCTGCGCCATCCGGCATTGCTCTCGAAGGCTATCCAGCCTGCGGCCGCGGGCAAGACTACCAGCAGCACCACGCTGAACCTGATCATCTCGGCCAGCAGCATGGACAAACAGCGGGTGCTGGAGCGCTACAGCGACATGGAGGGATACAAGGTGCTGGAGCGCTACGACTACACCAACACCTTCTCCGGCTACGCGATCACGGTCGAGGACAGCGCCGCCCAGGGCGACTATGCCGCGTTCCTGGCAACGCTGGAAGCCGACCCGGACATCCTCTGGTACGAGCCAGACTTTGAGGTCTCGCTCCCCAATGCCGACACCTCCCCGGGCAGTGGCGGCCAGATGGTACCCTGGAGCGTCGCCACCATCGGCGGGATGCAGAGCTGGGCCGTTTCCGGCGATGGCGAAGGGAACGTCCCGGTGGATGTGTACCTGCTCGACACCGGGGTTGCCAATGACGATGTCAACGACCCCTACGACGACCTAGCCCTGGTCGAGAACCTCGACTTCCGGGGGAGTTCCCCCGCCTCGGCAGCGGATGTGGACGGGCACGGCACGCACGTAGCCGGGATCATCGGCGCCGTGGATGATGGCGACGGGATTGTGGGCGTCGCTCCGGGTGCCCTCCTGCACAACTACAAGGTGCTCAACGACGACGGCAAGACCGACGTCTCGGTGGTGATTGCCGCTGTCGAGCGTATCACCACCGTGAAGCAGGCCAATCCGTCGAAGCCGATGGTGGTGAACCTGAGCCTTGGGGAGAACGTGAACTCCACCGCCTACACAGCCCTTGACGATGCCATCCAGGCCTCTGTCGATGCCGGGGTGGTGTATGTGGTGGCCGGTGGCAACCAGGGGGTCGATGCCTCGCTGGTGACCCCGGCCCACGTGCCCGGTGTCATCACCGTCGGCGCACACGACGTGGATGCGAAGGTCTCCTCTTTCTCGAACCGGGGTTCAATGATCGACCTGTTCGCGCCGGGCGAAGACGTGCTCTCGCTGGCCCCCAACCCGGTCGGTGCCTTCGGGGGACTCGTGTCGATGAGCGGCACCTCGATGGCCGTCCCGCACGTCACTGGCGCGGTGGCCCTGTACCTGGCCCACAACCCGTCCGCCACGCCCGAACAGGTGACCCAGGCCCTGATCGACCAGGCCAAGCCCATTGTGAAAGGCACGCCGAGCTTCACCACGAACAAGAGCGTGTGGGTGGGTGAACCGGCCTCATCGTTCGAAACCCGTGTGAAGGCCAGCTCCGATGACGCCGAAGAGTTTGGTGACAGCAAGCGCAAGATGTACCTCACCAGTACCGACTTGGAACTGATCACCGACTACAGCGAGTCCACACCCAAGCGTTTCCAGACGGTAGGCTTGCGGTTTACCAGCCTCCCGATCCCACCGGGCGCCACGATCACCAACGCCTGGGTC
>CAZLRO010000416.1:0-1706 GCA_964561865.1 uncultured Rhodothermaceae bacterium
GACCTCTATCACCTGAGCGCTGATGATGTCATCTTCATGGCCTCGCCCATTGGCCATACCACCGCCTTGCTGGTGGGTGCACGCCTGCCGGTGATGTCCGGCATGCGCGCCATATGGCAGGAGCATTGGAACGCCGAAGCCGCCATAGACCTGATTGCACGGGAAGGCTGTACGTTTACCCTGTCAGCCACGCCGTTTTTGTACGGCCTGTGCCATGCCCCGAATGCCAACCGCGACCGTCTCAAGACCCTGAAAATCTTCTCCTGCGGTGGGGCACCGATTCCGCGCGAACTCATCAAGCATGCCGAAGACGAACACGGCTTTTTTGTCTCGGCCCTGTATGGCTCATCCGAGGCCCTGGTCAATACCGCCGTCACCCCGGATGACCCAATCACGCAACGCTACGGCAGCGACGGCAAAGTGATTCCAGGCGTCGAGGCGCGCCTGGTGCATCCCGAAACCGGCGAAGCGCTCCCAGCTGGTGCCGAGGGGGAATTGCAGGTGCGCACGCCGGTGCTGTTCGCCGGCTATTACAAAGACCCCGAGCGCACCCAGGCGGTGTGCAGCCCAGATGGCTGGTACAGCACGGGTGACCTGTGCGTGCTGGATGCGGAAAACTACCTCAGTGTCGTCGGCCGCAAGAAGGACATGATCATTTCCGGCGGTGCCAATATCAGCGCACGCGAGATCGAGGAACTGCTGTTCACCCATCCGAAAATTGCCAACGTCGCCTGCGTCGCCATGCCCGATCCAGTGCTGGCCGAGCGTGTCTGTGCCTATGTCGTCTGTCAGCCTGGCGCTACGCTCACCTTCGACGAGATGATCGACTTCCTGAAGACCAAACGCATGGCTGCCTGGAAGCTGCCCGAGCGGCTGGAAATTCGCCAGGAATTCCCCATGACGCCGAGCGGTAAAATCCAAAAATACCGTCTGCGGGCCGAGATTGCCGAGCTGGTCGGGCACAAGGCGCTGGTACGGTAGGATTGTCATATGGAGTTTGACGACATCCTGGAGCAAACGATCGCCCTCCTACAGCGGCAAGGCCGGGTCTCCTACGGTGCCTTGAAGCGCCGCTTTCAGCTCGACGACGCCTACCTCGAAGACCTCAAGGTCGAACTCATCGAGGCCCAGGGTCTGGCACGCAACGAGAACGGCAGAATCCTGGTCTGGGCCGGGGCGGCCGTGCAGCAGTCGTCTCCCCCAGGCGACCCGCCAGCCCAGAGCGATTCTTCCCGCGCCGAACGGCGCCAGCTCACGGTGATGTTCTGTGACCTCGTCGACTCGACAGCGCTGTCGGGCCAGCTCGACCCGGAAGATTACCGGCATGTGGTGCAGTCCTATCAGGAGGCCAGCGCCGCGGTCATCCAGCGCTTTGACGGCACTATTGCGCAGTATCTTGGGGACGGCTTGCTGGTGTACTTTGGCTATCCCCAGGCGCATGAAGACGACGCCCGCCGCGCCGTGCGCGCTGGTCTTGGGGTTATTGAGGTCATGGCAGCGCGCAATGCCCGTCTGGCGCAACACCCAGGCGTGCGGTTAGCAGTGCGCATTGGCATTCATACCGGCCTGGTGGTTGTCGGTGAGCTGGGCCACGGCAGCCGGCAAGAGCCCTTAGCGCTCGGGGAAACCCCCAACCTGGCCGCCCGCCTGCAGGGGCTCGCCGCACCTGATACGGTGGTCATGAGCAGCACCACCTTGCGACTGGT
>CAZLRO010000417.1:0-1698 GCA_964561865.1 uncultured Rhodothermaceae bacterium
GACCCCTGTGCCGAGGATCACCTTGCCTGCGGCCTTCGCTGCCGCGTCCAGGGTCGCCGAGATCTCCGGATGGCGCTGGTAGGGATACGACAGCTCTTCCGTCGAGGAGACCACATGCGCCCCGTGCTGCACGCAGCCGGTGAGCTGGGTGTACATATTCGCCAGGAACGAGGAGGTGGTATGCAGCACCACATCCGGTTTCGTCGCTGCCAGGACGGCGTCGGCGTCCGGCGAGACGATAATGCCGGATTTGTCGGGAAGGCCCAGCAGGTCGGCCAGGTCACGCCCGGCCTTGGCTGGGTCGATATCGATAGCCCCCACCATCTGGATCAGGTGGGTGGTGTGCTTGGCGAGGACGGTACGGGCACATTCCAGCCCAATGGGGCCGAGGCCATACTGGACAACACGGATCGGGTTCATAGGTACAGTGGGAGTTCTCGGTAGATCGTATTGATAGCGGTTGGCTGATGTTATCCGTCCCGAACAGGGCACTGCTCCAGCGCCACCAGCCATCAGGCATCGGGCTGGAGGAACGGGTACCGGAAGTCGTGGGGAGGGTTAAAGTTCTCTTTCAGGGTGCGGGCGCTCGTCCAGCGAACCAGGTTGAGCAGCGAGCCGGCCTTGTCGTTGGTGCCGGAGCCACGGGCACCCCCGAACGGCTGTTGCCCGACCACCGCGCCGGTGGGTTTGTCGTTGATGTAGAAGTTGCCCGCATTGTCGGCCAGCGCCTCGGAAGCCTCTACGATGGCCGTCCGTTCCTGGGCAAAAACAGCCCCGGTGAGGGCATACGGCGAGGTCTCGTCGATCAGCCGCAGCGTTTCGGGCCAGCGGGCGTCGTCGTAGACATAGAGCGTGACCACCGGGCCGAAGATCTCCTCCTCCATCGTCCGGTAGTGGGGGTCGTCCACGCGCAGCACCGTAGGCGCCACGAAGTAGCCGACGGTGTCGTCGTAGGTACCGCCATGGACGACCTCCACGCCGTCTTTCCGGGCCTGGTCGATGTAGCCGGTGATGCGGTTGAAGGAGGGGCGGTCGATCACCGCATTGACGAAGCAGGTGAAGTCCTCCGGCGGCCCCATCTTTATGGCGTCGAGCTGGGTACAGAGGGCCTGGCGGAGGGCCGGGTAGCACGAGGTAGGCAGGTACACGCGCGAGACGGCGGAGCATTTCTGCCCCTGGTATTCGAAGCCCCCTCGTACGATGGCGGTGGCGACGGCCTGCACGTCGGCAGAGGGGTGGGCCACGATGAAATCCTTGCCGCCGGTCTCGCCCACGATGCGCGGGTAGCTGCGGTAGTGCGACAGGTTGTTTGCCAGCGTCCGCCACATATAGTTGAACGTGCCGGTGGAGCCGGTGAAGTGCAGCCCGGCAAAATGGGGCGAGGCGAAGGCGGTGTTGCCCACCACCGGCCCTGGTCCGTGCACCAGGTTGATGACCCCCGGCGGCAGCCCGGCGGCTTCGAGCAGTTGCATCAGGTACCAGGCCGAGAAGATGGACGTGGCCGCCGGCTTCCAGACGACGGTGTTGCCCATGATGGCCGGTGCCGTGGGCAGGTTGCCCTGGATGGCGGTGAAGTTGAACGGGGTGATGGCGAGGACGAACCCTTCGAGGGGGCGGTACTGCAAGCGGTTCCACGTGCCCGGTGAGGAGATCGGCTGCTGGGTGTAGAGCTGCTCGGCATAGTAAACATTGAACCGG
>CAZLRO010000418.1:0-1656 GCA_964561865.1 uncultured Rhodothermaceae bacterium
TTCGCAGAAAGCGCCCTCATCGACGTACGAGTGGTCACGCCCCTCGCGCAGGGCGGGTATGGGCTCGACGGGAAGTGGAACGACGACTTTCACCATGCGCTCCGGACGACCTTGACGAAGGAACGCGCCGGGTACTATCAGGATTTTGACGGGCTCGGGCACCTGGCCACGGCCCTGCGGGACGGGTTCGTCTATTCAGGCCAGTATTCGCCGTACCACCGGCGCCGTCACGGTAACTCGTCCAAACAGGTCCATCCGTCCCAACTGGTGGTCTTCGCACAGAACCACGACCAGATCGGGAACCGGGCCTACGGCGATCGTCTCAGCACCCAGGTCTCCTTCGAAGCGCTCAAAGTCGCGGCCGCCGCCGTCCTGCTGTCCCCCAACATTCCCCTGCTCTTCATGGGCGAAGAGTACGGCGAGACGGCGCCGTTTCTCTACTTCATCGACCACGGCGATCCGGCGCTGGTCGAAGCGGTGCGCCAGGGACGACGCCGGGAGTTTGCGTCATTCGCCTGGGCGGGCGAGATTCCCGACCCGCAGGACCCGCGCACGTTCGAGCAGTCCCGGCTTCAGCCGGGGCATGCAAAGGACATCGGCCAGAAGGCCCTGCTGCAGTGGACCAGGCGGCTGATTGAACTCCGAACAACCGTGCCGGCGTTGGGAGCCGGCACCACGACGACCGGGCACCAGGTCTGGGCTTACGAGAAGGAGCAGGTGCTGGCGCTTTGCCGGCGGGAGAGTCACGGGCCTGCCGCCTTGCTGATCCTGGGTTTCAACAGCGGACCTGCGTCGGTTATGCTACGGGAGCCGGTAGGCCGGTGGCGGCTTCACCTGGACTCCTCGGATCCGGCGTTTCTCGGCCAGGGCCGGGATCGCGTCCCGCACACCCTCGCCGTCATCCCGGAAGGAGCCGCTTTGATCGTCCCGGCCTACACCGTCGCGGTCTTTCTGCAGGAGACGTAACCGACCGGACGCGTGCCGTTTCACGGGAGTAGATTCGAACCAGATGGCTGACCCACCCCCGATCGGACCCCGTACTCCCGCTGCCACCTACCGATGGCAGCTCAATCGGTCCTTCCCGTTCAAGGCGGCGGCCCAAACGGTGGCCTACCTGCACGACCTGGGCATCACGGACTGCTATACCTCGCCCTATCTGAAGGCCGCGCCCGGGAGCATGCACGGCTACGACGTCGTCGATCCCACCATGTTGAACCCGGAGCTGGGCCCGGTGGAGGACTACGACGAATTCATCCGGACGCTGCAGGCCCACGACATGGGCCACATTCTCGACGTGGTGCCGAACCACATGGGCATCGGACAGTCGGCCAACCGGTGGTGGCTGGATGTGCTGGAAAACGGCCCCAGTTCCCGTTTCGCCCACCTGTTCGACATCGATTGGCATCCAGTCAAGCGCGAGTTGGACAACAAGGTTCTCCTGCCGATACTGGGCGACCTCTACGGGACCGTCCTGGAGAATCAGGAGATCACGCTGGCCTACGAGGATGGGCGGTTCCTCATCCGGTATTACGACCACTGCTTGCCGGTCGCGCCCAAGTCGTCGGTCGTGATTCTCAGCCACCGCCTCCAGGACCTGATCGCCCAGGCCGGTGTCTCCTCCCCGCAGGTACAGGAATGGCAGAGCATCATCACAGC
>CAZLRO010000419.1:0-1649 GCA_964561865.1 uncultured Rhodothermaceae bacterium
CCCGGCACCCTGGCTATCATCGACGTGACCACCTTGCGGCCTGGACATGGGCTGCTGGGCTGTGTGCTGCAACCGGAGATGGTCACGTGCTTCGGCACGCCGGGGGTATGACGGCGGGTTAACAAATCACGAAAGTTGTGGAACCGGTTTTGCCCGCTGCATCGGTCGTTGTAGACTTCCAGCCCCTCCCTTTCATCGTTCCTCCAGGTGCTAAGATGCGTTTCCTGTTGCTGCTGACGCTGGGCTGTACGCTGTCGGCCTGCACGCTGACGGCGCAGACAACCCATGAGGCTGTGCGTCCGAAAAACGTGATCCTGCTGATCTCCGACGGCTGTGGTCCGGCCAGCTTTACGATGGCCCGTGACTACCGCCGTGATGTGTTGCGCCTGGGGCCGACACTCCACATCGACAGCCTCCTTGTGGGAGCGGTACGTACCTTTGCCACCAACAGCCGGGTGACCGACTCTGCTGCCGGGGCAACGGCCTTTGCCTGTGGCATCAAGACCTACAATGGAGCCATTGCCGTCGATACGCTGCAACAGCCGGTGGCGACGTTGATCGAGGCCGCCGAGGCGCGGGGCATGGCGACGGGGCTGGTGGCGACGAGCCGCATCACCCATGCCACTCCGGCGGCCTTTGCCGCACACGTAGCCAGCCGGAGCGGCGAAGCCGAGATCGCCGACCAGATGCTGCGACAGGGCATTGATGTGCTGATGGGCGGGGGGCGTACCTTCTTTGTGCCCACCGAAGCCGGGGGCAGCCGCCTGGACGGGCGTGACCTGCGCCGTGAAGCGGCCGGGCAGGGATACCAGGTAGTCGAAGACCGGACTGCCTTCGATGGGCCGGTGCGTACGCCCGTGCTCGCCTTGCTGGCCCACGACCACCTCGCCTATGAGATCGACCGCGACGCTGCACGGGAGCCGAGCCTGGCGGAGATGACCACGCGGGCACTGGACCTGCTCGACGACGACCCGGACGGCTTCTTCCTGATGGTCGAAGGCAGCCGCATCGACCATGCCGGCCATGCCAACGACCTCGGCGGACATCTGCACGACATCCTCGCCTACGATGCAGCCATCGCCGCCGCTGTACAGTTCGCCCGTCAGGACAGGGAGACGCTCGTTGTCTCGGTCTCCGACCACGAGACCGGCGGCCTCTCGCTGGGGCGGAACGTCGACCGGCGCGGGGTCTATGCCTGGCAGCCGGCGGTGCTGGCCCGGCTTACGCAGTCCGATGAAGCCGTGACTCCCTTGCTGAAAGCCGGGGCGGACTGGCAGGCGGTGATCCAGGCCGCCACCGGCATCGACGACTGGACGGACGCAGAAAAGGCGCAGGTGGCCGAGGCACAGGCAGCGAACTTCCCGCCGGGGGCCCTCCGGGCTATGCACGAGATGGTGGGCGTCCGGGCTGTGGTGGGTTGGACGTCGGATGGACATACCGCCGTGGATGTGAACCTGTATGCCTTCGGACCAGGCCGCGACGCCTTCATCGGCCACCACGACAACACCCACGTCGGCCAGACCCTCGCCCGGCTGCTGGGGCTGGACCTCGCCGCGATGACCACCCGGCTGCGCCAGTGAGACGGGCGGATTTGGGATTGCGGATCATGTCATTGCGAGGAGCATGGTCGATCAGGGTCCATCTCATGA
>CAZLRO010000420.1:0-1631 GCA_964561865.1 uncultured Rhodothermaceae bacterium
GCGAAGACTACGATTTCTACCCGCCCAACCCGTCGCTGCTACCGGCCCCGACGACGGCGCAACGCAACCGCAAGTACCGCGAGCAGGCGCTGCCGCTGGCCGAGCAGGTGGCCCGTGCGGCCCTCTTACAGTCCGGCATCCGCCCGGAGGAGGTCACCCATGTGGTGGCGGTGAGCTGTACCGGGTTCTTCGCACCGGGGCTGGACATCGAACTGGTGAAGCGGCTCGGCCTGCCGCGCACCACACAGCGGGCCGTTGTCGGTTTCATGGGGTGCTATGCGGCCTTCAATGCGTTGCGCGTGGCACACGGCTTCTGCCAATCGAACCCGCAGGCCCGCGTATTACTCGTCTGCGTCGAACTCTGCACGCTGCATTTCCAGGTGGAGGACACAATGGAGAGCGCCATCGTCAACGCGCTCTTCTCCGACGGGGCGGCGGCGGCGGTGCTGGCAGCACGCCCGGCAGAGGAGGCGCGGGGAAAGCTCGCCTGGGCCGATAGCCACGCCCTGCTCGACGACGACTCGATGGGCCACATGACCTGGGAGATCGGGGATACCGGGTTCCAGATGGGCCTCTCGTCGAAGGTGCCTGCCGTCATTGCCCGCCACCTGCCGGACTACCTCGACACACTGCTGGGACGGAATGGCCTTACCCAGGCCGACGTGGACTTCTGGGCCATCCACCCCGGCGGACGCGCCATCGTCGAGAAGGCACAGGAGGTGTTCGGCCTGCCCGATGCTGCCGTCCACGACAGCTTCGAGGTACTGCGCCTGCACGGCAACATGAGTTCACCCACCATCCTGTTCATCCTCAAACGCTTCCTCGACCGGCACCAAGCACAGCAGGCGGACGGCGGCGAGGGCTTTCGGCAGGGCGTGGCGATGGCCTTTGGCCCCGGCCTCACCCTCGAAGGCTGCCTCTGGCGGCGGGTGTAAAGCAGGGCCGTCGGAACCGGGTGCAGCATCGGGGCGTACCCGATTCACGACGCTGCATCCGGGCTGGGTCAGATCCTGGCTGGAAAACCTTCCCCTCGTGAGGAGCCTATGACCACGCAATTCCTGACCGATGATACAGGTAAAAAGGTGGCGGTTGTGATTCCAGTGGCAGAGTTTGAGGGCCTGATGGAAGACATCGATGATCTAGTCGTGATTGCGGAGCGTCGGGGGGAGGAGAGAAGTTCACTGGAAGAGGTCAAACGGCGACTCAGGGAAGATGGCCTCTTATCGGATTGAGTTTACGCGATCAGCAGAAAAAGACCTGCGCAGGCTTGATCGGGCAAACCTGTTTCAGGTTCTTGCGGCTATCGAAGTATTGCGAGAAAACCCTCGCCCAGCAGGGGTGAAGAAACTGGTCGGGTCAGACCATTCCTTCAGGATAAGGGTCGGGGATTATCGGGTCGTGTACGAGATTGAAGATGATGTTTGCCTGGTACTGATTCTTCGTGTGGCACATCGGAAAGATGTGTATCGCTAAAAAGTTAGCGTGGTGAATATTCCCGGTATGCCGTGATTTAGGGGGCATCACCGTAGACCTACACGCGCTCCTTTGAGGTCAGCAGGATCAATACCCCCGTTTGCGGTCCATCAGGTGTTCGTAGAGAGCCATGTACTTCTCGGCGGAGGTCTGCCAGG
>CAZLRO010000421.1:0-1601 GCA_964561865.1 uncultured Rhodothermaceae bacterium
TGTCATCGTAGTCAACTCCTTGCCGACTAAATAGGATAGGGCGAAGCCGCCCAACTCCTGTTTATACGGAACACCTTCGAATATAGCGTCTTCTCGGAAAACCAACAAGTCGCCACAAATAAAAATCTTGCGTCGTCCTGCTGCCTTATATTCAGATGATGTCTAAATAAACACCATCGGGGACAGGAAACGCCTGCTTCCGGTCGGGTCATGCACCCTCTCCATGCAACACCCCACCAAACCCGCCAAACTGCTCGACCAGGTACGTGCCGCCTGCCGGATGCGGCACCTGAGCCTGCGTACCGAGAAGGCATACCTCGGCTGGATCCGCCGCTACATTGCATTTCACGGGATACGCCATCCGTCCGGGATGGGTGCGCCCGAAGTGCGGGCGTTCCTCTCGCACCTGGCCGTCGAGCACCATGTGGCCGCCTCCACGCAGAACCAGGCCCTCAGCGCCCTGCTCTTCCTCTACACGACCGTCCTGGAACAACCCCTGGGCGACCTGGGTGCGGTCGTGCGGGCACGGCGTCCCAAACGCCTTCCTCTAGTCCTCACACCCGCCGAGGTGCGCACGGTGCTGTCCCACCTCTCCGGCACCCACCACCTCATCGCCAGCCTGCTCTACGGTGGGGGCCTGCGGCTGCTGGAGGGCCTCCGGCTGCGCGTCAAGGACCTCGACTTCGGGCAGCACCTGCTGGTCGTCCGGGACGCCAAGGGGCAGAAAGACCGGGTGACGATGCTCCCGGAGGGTCTACGGGTGCCGCTACGCCGCCACCTGGCCCGCGTCCGGCTCCTCCATGCCGAAGACCTCGAAAACGGGCTGGGGGCGGTGTACCTGCCCGATGCGCTGGCCGTCAAATACCCGGAGGCACCGCGTGCCTGGCCCTGGCAGTATGTGTTCCCCTCGGCCACAGTGTCCGACGACCCGCGTACCGGCGAGCGCCGCCGCCACCACGTACACGAGACCACGTTTCAGAAGGCGTTCTACCGGGCTGTCCAGGCCGCAGCCCTGCCCAAGCCAGCCAGCCCGCATACGCTCCGCCACAGCTTCGCCACCCACCTGCTAGGGGCCGGATACGACCTCCGCACCGTGCAGGAGTTGCTCGGCCACAAAGACGTGCGCACCACCATGATCTACACCCACGTGCTGGGCAAGGGCACCGCCGTCCGCAGCCCGTTCGACACCTTGCCCAACCCCTGACCGCCATGCCCGTGGCCCGCAACAGGGCAGCCACCCAACAGCGCATCATGCGCCACAAGTACCGCGATAGGTTCAGCGGGGGCGGTTGGCAATCCGGGCGAGGGCTGCATCCAGCACGGGGTCTTGGCCTTGCCGAAGGTTCTCGCCCGTCGGCCAAGCGGCGATCTGGGGTGCGAAATACGGGCGACCATCCGTAGCATCCATCCCTGCCACTTCTAGCCGAGCCGATGTGGACCCCCGCAGCTTCGACATCGGCAATTGAAACGGGGTCTCGGTGCCGTAATGCACGTGTCGCCCACCCGACGGCCATCCCACCGTTACCGCTACGTTGAAACGAATCAGATCGTTGATGAGCATGGTCGTCGCCGAAAAGCTGCGTGGCCCCGTGAGCAGTTGA
>CAZLRO010000422.1:0-1550 GCA_964561865.1 uncultured Rhodothermaceae bacterium
GACCGAGACAAGGTTGACGGCGTAGGCAACGGACGCAGTGGGCACGAACATGGAGAAGAGCCGCCCGACCAGCATGTAGAAGGGCGCTCCTGGCGGGTGCGACACCTGCAACCGGTTGGCAATGGCAATGAACTCGCCACAATCCCAGAACGAGGCCGTCGGGGCCACCGTCATCAGGTACAGGACCAGGGCATAGAGCAACACGCCCGCCGCCACCAGGCGCTCCGTCAGTTTCCAGTTCATGTCAGAAGAGGCATCAACGTCGTGAATTCGCGCTATGAACGCGAGGGGGATTTGATTGATTCAACGTCAATGCAAGATAACGTGGACAGGATGGCGTGAATTTGTTGATGTGGCCTTCCTGTGTAGCAATAGCACCCTCGCAGCGGCACATCAATTCGGCTTCCCCCCCACCACCAGCACGATCTCGCCCTTGACGGCGGGCTGTGCCGCAAAGTGTGCCCGTACCTCGGCCAGCGGGCCGCGCCGGAGTTCCTCGAACTTCTTCGTCAGTTCGCGGGCCACGGCGATGGGGCGTTCCGGGCCGAAGAACGGCTCCATCTCGCCCAGCGTCTTCACCAGTCGGTGCGGGGACTCATACAGGACGAGGGTGCGCGGCTCTGCTGCCAGCAGCCGGAGCCGGGTCTGCCGGCCTTTCTTCTGGGGCAGGAAGCCCTCGAACACGAAGCGGTCGGTGGGCAGGCCGCTGGCGGTGAGGGCCGGGACCAGCGCCGTCGGCCCCGGCAGGGCTTCCACGGGCAGGCCCGCGTGCAGACACGCCCGCACGAGGTAGAACCCCGGATCGGAGAGGCCCGGCGACCCGGCATCGGTCACCAGCGCGATGCGTTTGCCCGCTTGCATCTGCGCGACAAGTTGCGGGGCCTTCTGCACCTCGTTGTGCGCGTGGTAGCTCGTCCGAGGGGTCGTAATGCCATAGTGGGCCAGCAACACACCGGAGGTACGCGTATCCTCGCAGGCAATCAGGTCCACCTCCCGCAACACCCGCAAGGCCCGCATGGTAATGTCCTCCAGGTTGCCAATGGGCGTGGGCACGAGGTAAAGCATGGCGCAGGGGTGGCTGGGGAAGATAGCTGTTAGTTGAAGAGGGCAGGGCATGCCCTGCCTCTACAAAAACGCTCGCTTTGGTTGACGCATGGGTTTCCCAAAGACCAAAGGCCACAGGCCGTACCAAAGGCCGCAGGCCATTCCAGAGACCGTCAGGCCATACCAGCAGCCCGCCCCCCTGACCAGGGCCAGCGCCAGGGACGGGCACCAAGGTCGCGCCAGAGCCAGAGGAGCATCCACACCCCGGCAGCTAGTGTAATCAGGTTAGCAGCCCACATCCCCACCCAGGGTTCGAGGAAGCCCCGGTCCGCCAGCTTCTCCCCGTTGACGAGGGTGACCCAGTGGAACAGAAAGATGCCCAGGGCAGCGGCACCGGCCACCCCCAGCCCCCCCCGCCGGATGCGCAGGCCCAGCGGTATGCCAATGAGCATGAAAATCAGGCACGCTGCGGCAATGGAGAACTTCTTGTGGACCTCTACCCGGTT
>CAZLRO010000423.1:0-1540 GCA_964561865.1 uncultured Rhodothermaceae bacterium
TCTACTGTGCGTTTGAAGGACAGAAGGTGTATTGCACCCCTTCGGAGTACAATGGCATTCCCAGCCGCTTCTACCATAACAATGGTGATGGTACCTTCACCGACCGCACCGCTGAAGCCGGATTCATCCCCATGCCTGGCAAGGCATTCGGGGTAGTAGAACTGGACTACGACCACGACGGCTGGTCCGACCTCTACATCGCCGAGGATACTGAACGTAACCTGCTCTACCACAACAACGGCGACGGCACCTTCACCGAACGCGGTATCCTCAGCGGGGTGGCGTTCGACCAGAACGGGAAGGCCCGTGCCGGGATGGGGGCCGATGCCGGGGTCGTGGATTCCACCGGTGAGACAACCCTCTTCGTCGGCAACTTCTCCGAAGAGACCCTTGGCGTGTACCAGCATATCGGCGATGGGCTTTTCACCGACCGGGCCGCCACCTCCCGCTTGGGCCACCCCAGCCTGATGACCCTCACCTTCGGGCTGATTCTCTTCGACGTAGACCTCGACGGCGACCTCGACCTGCTCACCGCCAACGGCCATGTACAGACCCACATCGAGCGGATGCGCGAGGGGGTCACGTTCCGCGAACCGCCTCAGCTGTTCCTGAACCGGGGGGACGGCGTGTTCGATGAAGTAATTCACCCGCAAGGCCCCTTGTCGGTGCTGATCGTGGCGCGAGGGGCGGCCTATGCCGACTACGACCGGGACGGCGACCTCGACGTGCTTCTGACCGAAAACAACGGCCCGGCCCACCTCTGGCGCAACGACCTGCCCAGGAAACCCTACCTCCACCTGCGCCTGCACGGACGGCAGAGCAACCGCGATGCCCTCGGCGCCCGCATCGTGGCCTGGCAGGCAGGACAGGCGATGGAACGACGGATCCGGACGGGATCGAGCTACCTGTCGCAGTCGGAGAAGGCGGCGGTGTTCGGTTTGGGGCAGGTCTCGTGGGTGGATAGTGTGCTGGTGGAGTGGCCGAGTGGTCGTCGGGATCGTTGGGGTCGGTTGGAGGGGAACCGGCGGTTGTACCTGGTCGAGGGTGATACCACGTGGCAGCTCATCCCCACCGATGCCTCGATTGCACACCGTTAAGCGAATTGTATGTTGTTCATAATCAATTTCTTGACACCATCGATACGGCATGGGCACATCAGGGCTATATAACAGGCGGTATCCGTTGGGCTATTTAACGTGGGGGATCCCCCTGCTGGCCCTGGCAGGCATCGGGATTGGCAGCGGCTGTGCGGACTCCCGGTCCGCCGACGCCGTTGCGCCGGAAAGCCCCATCGTGTTCACCGACGTGACCGAAGCGGCGGGCCTGGCTGCGTTCCGCCATGACCACGGCGGGTTCGGACAGGCGTGGGCACCCGAGATCGTCGGGGCGGGGGGCGGCTTCCTCGACTACGACGGCGACGGCTGGCTCGACCTCCTGCTCGTGGGCGGGGGTAAGTTCCGCGAGCACAACGACGCCCCGGTCCAGGCCCTCTGGCTCTACCGCAACAACGGCGACGGCACCTTCACCGAACGTACCACCG
>CAZLRO010000424.1:0-1532 GCA_964561865.1 uncultured Rhodothermaceae bacterium
GTGACCTCCAGGGCGGAGGCACCTGGTGCGGCCTTACCCGCACAGGCCGCTTCGCTGCGCTCACCAACTACCGCGACCTGCGCCACCTCCAGCCTGAGGCGCCCTCGCGGGGGGCACTCGTGGCCGATTTCCTGCGCGGCCAGGCCAGCCCGGAAGCCTACCTGCACGCCCTCGCCCCGACGGCAGACCAGTACAACGGCTTCAACCTGCTCGTGGGCGACACCGACACGCTGTGGTACTTCTCGAACTACGAGCACCGCGTCCGCCGCCTCGCCCCCGGCCTCTACGGCCTGAGCAACCACCTGCTCGACACCCCCTGGCCCAAAGTCGCCACTGGCAAGGCTGCGTTGCAGACAGTGCTCGACAACGGCCCTCTCCAGCCCGACACCCTTTTCGACGTGCTGGCCGATCCCACTGTATACCCCGACGACCAGCTCCCGGACACCGGCGTTGGGCCGGTGTGGGAGCGCATCCTCTCCGCCCGGTTCATCCACAGCCCCCGCTATGGCACCCGGTGCAGCACCGTCATCCTGGTAGATGCCCGAGGACAGTCCCAGCTCCTCGAACAAACTTTCGGGATGGATGGACAACCGCAGCAGCAGCAGTCCTTCACCGTGCTGGTACCATAGGAAAACTGCCTGTCCTGTACAGGGCTTTGTGCGGGTACGATCCATTGAGGACTCCCCAGCAGGAGCACCCTGCATCGGACCAAGTGCGCTTCGTTGCCCCAGGTGCCACGGCTCGCCTGATGAGAGGCTGGGCTATGCCTGTCCCGAAGTAGTCTGGGGTTGTCGAACGAATTTGTAAATCAAACTGATAATAATAAGGTTAGAGCCGTCCAAGAATAAACAGTGGGCATTCTGCACTTCTCGATGCCCGTTCTGTCATACACCTTCTGGATCAACCCGGAGGGTCTCTTTCATTCAAATCAAGCAGTAGGTAGTATGAAGACCTTAACTGTCATGGGGTACAGGGGAGGAATCGTGGCCCTGGCCCTGCTGTTCACCACATGGGGCATGGCCTTCGCCGGGAATGACGCCAAGCCCTCCATGTCTCACCAGTCGAAACCCTCCCGGACCGAAGCGGTGTCGTTGTACCGGCAGCCCGCTGTCGTCCCCGTCTATCCCGCCGGGCTGAGGAAGATGCGGTTGAAGTGTGCAACGGTACACGTGATGGCCGACAAAACCACGGGGGCGTTCACCGTGAAATGTGAGGTCGAGAGCAACGAAGTGGCCGCTCGAACGGAGTTTGTGAAGGTCACCCCCCTCAGCAACGTTCAGGATCTGACCGTCGATTTTCCCCAGGTTCAGCCGCAGAAAGGAATCTCGGTGGAGGTTGAGGCTTCGGGCAAACTCGCGCCCGGAGAAGATTCGGGGGTGTTCATCCTCTCGATCTGCAACGCCGACGGAGTAGAAGAGGACCGGGCCGTCATCCGCGTCAGAAGGGCACCCTAGCCGATAAGATCGGGGCTGTTTGGAACGGCCAGGGATTGCAGAAAGGAAAAATTTGCGATCTTCCTTTGTCATGTCCTG